>JBBWZH010000609.1:0-21954 GCA_039648995.1 Mycobacteriales bacterium | reverse complement strand
TGATCGGGGGCCGGTGGGCGCGTGACCTGAGCGTGTCCGCGGCCGAGTCGCCCTACCTGGCGTTCATCGTCGGCCTGCACGTCGCGACCGCCGTCGCGCTGCTGGTCTTCTTCCGCGCCGACTGGGTCCGGATCGTCCGCGGCTTCGCGACCTCGGTGCGGGACCGGTCGGTGACCACACCCGACCAGCGGCTGGCGTGGCTGATCGTGCTCGCGACCGTGCCCGTGGGCATCACCGGGCTGGCGTTGGAGCACACCTTCCGCACGGTGCTCGGCAAGCCGGTGCCGGCCGCCGTGTTCCTCCTCGCGAACGGGCTGCTCCTGCTCACCGGCGAACGGCTGCGCCGGACCCAGTCCCCCACCGGCGCGCTCGCCACCGCCCGCGCGGCCGCCGCCCACCCCGCCGCCCCGGCGCCGTCCACAACGGACAACGCCGGGCCGGCCCGGGACGCCGGCCTGGCCCGGGACGCCGGCCCGGCCCGGAACGCGGGGCTGGCCCGGGACGCCGGTAGCGGCGGCGGTACGGAGGGGGACGCCGCGGCCGACCACCGGCTGGCCGGCGTCGGCACCCGGACGGCGCTGGTCGTCGGCTCGGCGCAGGCGCTCGCGCTGCTGCCCGGCATCAGCCGCTCCGGCGTCGCGATGGTGGCCGGGCTGGTCCGCGGGCTCAGCCACGAGGACGCGGCCCGGTTCTCCTTCCTGCTCGCGACACCGGTGATCCTGGCCGCCGGCGTGCTCAAGCTGCCCGACCTGGCCGGCCCGCTCGGCGCCGGCATCCGCGGCCAGGTGCTCGCCGGCAGCCTCGTCTCCGGGCTCGCCGCCTACGCCTCGGTCCGCTGGCTGACCCGCTGGTTCGCCACCCGCACGCTCACCCCGTTCGCGATCTACTGCGTGCTCGCCGGCGCCGCCAGCCTCGCCGTGCTCGCCGTGCGGTAGACGCGCCGGCCGGGTGCGCCGGCCGATCAGCCCTTCGACGGCGTGCCGACGACGAATTCGGTGCCGAACGGGTCGGTGATGGTGGCGATGCGGCCGTAGACCATGTCGAACGGGGTGGTGGCGGTGCCGCCGGCGCCGGTGGCCGCGGCCACGGCGGCGTCAGTGTCGTGGACCAGGAACAGCGTGCTCCAGCGGGAGAACGTGGCCGCCGACTCGCCCCGCACCCCGCCGATCTCGTGCCCGTCCGGCCGGCGCAGGAAGGTGAAGTCGGCGTCGGGCATGTTCGGATCCGCATCGGGGGTGAAGTCGAAGACGGTGGCGTAGAACGCCCGGGCCGGCTCGGGGGTGGGCGTGACCAGGTCGTTGCGCAGCAGCGAGCCCGGCTCGTTCACGAGCTCGGCGCCGGCGAACGAGCGGGCCTGCCACAGGCCGAACTGGGCGCCGACCGGGTCTTTGGCCAGCGCCAGCCGGCCCTGCTCCATCACGTCCATCGGCTCCTGCACGACCGTGCCGCCGGCGTCGGTGATCCGCTTCAGGGTGCCGTCGCAGTCGTCGGTGGCGAAGTACACGTTCCACCAGTGGTCGGTCATGCCCTGGTCGCCGTTGGGGGCGATCGCCGCGACCCGCTTGCCGTCGACCAGGCACATCGTGTAGTAGCCGGTCTCGGCCGGCCCGGTCTCGAACGCCCAGCCCAGCACGGCCCCGTAGAAGGCCTTCGCCTTGTCGAGGTCGGGGATGCCGAGGTCGATCCAGGTGGGGGTGCCGTTCGGCTGTGGGGAGGTGATGTGGACCATCGCTGTCTCCTTGGGTGGACTCGTCTGTTGATCGATCTGGACGCTAGCCGCCGGCTACGACAGTTTCGGCTGCCCGCCGCGGCGGCCGTCGGCGACGACCGCGCGGCCACGGCCTGGGATCCCGGCGGCGCGGGGTGGTCAGCGTGGTCCCGCGGTCGCCGGGGTCCGGCCGAGGGCCTGGTGGATGCGGTGCAGGAGGTGGTCACCGGTGAACGGCTTCTCCAGCAGGTCGACGGTGTCGTCGAGGGTGCCCTGGCTGTTGAGCATGTCGTGCGCGTAGCCGGACATGTAGAGGACGGGCAGTCCGGGGCGGACGACGTGGGCGCGGGCGGCCAGGTCGCAGCCGAGCATGGTGGGCATGACGACATCGGTGAGGAGCAGGTCGATGGGCTGGTCGAGGTCGGTGGTCTCGTCCAGCGCGGCGGCCGCGGTCGCGGCGACCCGGACCTGGTAGCCGTGCGCGGACAGCAGCCGCCCGACCATGTCCCGCAGGCTGGCCTCGTCCTCGACCAGAAGCACCGTCTCCCCGTGCGCCGGTGCCGGCGCGGCCCGGATCTCCTCGGTGCTGCTGGCGGCGTCCTGGGTGGCCGGCAGCAGCGCGCTGAAGGTCGTGCCCGTCCCGGGCTCGGAGTGCAGCTCGGGGTGACCGCCGGCCTGGGTCACGATGCCGTAGACGGTGGCCAGCCCGAGCCCGGTGCCCCGGCCCTTGGGTTTGGTCGTGAAGAACGGTTCGAACACCCGCGCCAGGGTCTCCCGGTCCATGCCGGTACCGGTGTCGGTGATCCGCAGCCGGGCGTACCGGCCGGGCTTCAGGCCGGGCAGTACCGCGGCGTACGTGCCGTCGACGGGGATGTTGGCCGTGTCGATGGACAGTTCGCCGCCGCTGGGCATCGCGTCGCGGGCGTTGACCGCGAGGTTGACCAGCACCTGTTCCAGCTGGCCGGGGTCGGCCTTGATGGGCCAGAGCCCCGGGTCGAGGTCGACCGTCAGCCGGATGTGCTCGCCGAGCGTCCGGCGCAGCATGTGCTCCAGGCCGCCGACGATGTCGTTGAGGCTGACCACCTCGGGCTTGGTGACGTCGCGGCGGCCGAACGTGAGCAGTTGGTGGGTCAACCGCGCGGCCCGCTCCGCCGCGCCGCGGACCTGCTGGACGTCGGCCAGCATGTGCTGGAACCGGCCGTCGGCATCCGGCGCCGCGCCGGCGGCGGGGTCGGCGGCCTGGCTGAGCTGCTCGGCGACGAACCCGGCGTAGCCGAGGATGATGTTCAACAGGTTGTTGAAGTCGTGCGCCACGCCGCCGACCAGCTGCCCGAGGCTCTCCAGCCGCTGTGACTGGGCCAGCCGCCGCTCGTAGCGTTCCTGCTCGGCCTCGGCGACCAGCCGTTCCCGTTCGGCCTGCACGGCCAAGCGCTCGGAGATGTCACGGATCGCCGCCGACACGATCAGGCCCCGGGTGGTGGCCACCGGACCGAGGCTGACCTCCACCGGGAACTCACGCCCGTCCCGGTCCACCGCGCGCAGCACCCGGCCCTCCCCCATCGTCCGCAGCCGGGGGTCGGCGATGTAGCCGGCGCGGTGCGCCGCGTGCACGTCCCGTACCGCGGCCGGCAGCAGCAGCTCCACCGGCGCGCCCACCAGTTCGTCGCGCGGGTACCTGAACAGCCGCTCGGCCTGCCCGTTCACCAGCACGATCGACCCGTCCCCGGCCACCTGCACGGTCGCCTCCGGGGACGCTTCCAGCACGTCCCGCAGCTGCGCCCAGGCTTCCTCCCGATCGGCCAGCGCGGTCAGCAGCCGGGTCCGCATCGCCTCGATGCTGCGGCCCAGGTCGGCCAGCTCAGCGGGCCCCACGACCGGGACGACGACCGTGTGGTCGCCGGCCGCGACCGCGTCCGTCGCCGCCCGCAACACCCCGAACGGCCCGAGCAGCCACCGGCGCATCCCCACCAGACCCGCCGTGGCCATCGCGGCGATCAGCACCACCGTGCCCAGCAGCGCGAACAGCAGCCACCGCTGGGCCCGGCGCAGCCGGTCGGTGACCACGGCCTGAGCGGCCGTGATCTGCTGCTGCAACCCCCCGACCAGGGCCTGCACCGCCCGCGCCCGGCTCACCCCCAGAGCCGAGGCCTGCAGCCGCTGCACCGCGGCCCGGTCGCCGGCCCGCAGCGCGGCCAGCTGCGGGTCGGCGACATCCGACACCCACGCCTGGTGCGCCGACCGCACGGCCGCCAACCTGGCCCGCAGCGCCGCATCGGCGGCGGTCAGCGCGTCGAGCCGACCGACCATCGGTGGTATCTGCCGGGTGGCACTCTGGTAGCCGGTGCGTGCGGCACGGGTGCCGGTCACCAGGTAGTCCCACAACGAGGTGCGCTCCAGCGCGTACTCGGCCGCCAGCACGCCGGCCGCCGACGCCGCCGGCACCAGCCGCTGTGACAGCTCCCGCCCCGCACCGCGGGCGTCCGCCGCCGAGTTCAACGCAGCGGCCAACGCCGCCACGGCTGCCAGCAACGACACCGCGGCGGCCACCCGCATCCGCCGACCCAGCTCAGCCAACCAAGACGTCATCACACCTGGCAACCATTCAACACTGAACGTAACCGGGCGGCAGCCGATTGACCTGTCATCCCTGAACGCCTGCCGACCGACCGACGCGTTCAGGCGGAACCGGCAAACCCGGCGACCGGCCGACGTGACCGCCCCGAGCAGCCGACATCGCGGAGCCCGCCGGGGCCGCCGGGACACGGTCAGGCCACCGGCGCGACTCGACCCGCACCGGTCGCGTCAGCGTGCCGCGCCAGCGGCCGCGTGGCGGGATCAGACCTGGAAGGTGCTGGTGACGTCGTGCAGGTCGCGGCTCATGCGGTTGAGCTGGCCGGCCGACTCGGCGGTCTGCGCGGCCCCGGTGTCGACGCCGGTCATGGTCTCTCGCAGCAGCGCCACCGCGGTCGTGATCTGCTCGGTCCCGGTCGCTGTCTCGGTCACGTTGTGGCTGATCTGGGCGGTCGTCGCGGTCTGTTCCTCGACCGCGGACGCGATCGTGGCCTGCGCGTCATTCACCTGCGAGATGACGGCGTCGATCTCGGTGATCGCCTCGGCCGCGCCGACGCTGTCCCGCTGCAGCGCCTGAACCCGGGTGGCGATGTCCTTGGTCGCCTTCGCCGTCTCCTGCGCGAGTTCCTTGACCTCGTTGGCGACCACGGCGAAGCCCTTGCCGGACTCGCCGGCCCGGGCGGCCTCGATGGTCGCGTTCAGGGCCAGCAGGTTGGTCTGCTCGGCGATGCTGGTGATGACCTTGACGATCGTGCCGATCTCGGTCGAGCTCTCGCCCAGCGCGGTGATGGCCGCGCTGGCCTGGCGGGCCGAGGCGACCGCCTGCGCTGTGACGGTGGCGGCGCTGGCGGCCGATTCGGCGATCTGGCCGATCGCGGCTCTCATCTGCTCCGCCCCGGACGCGGCTGCCGTCACGTTGGACGAGACCACGTCCGTCGCCGCGGCGACCGTGTCGGTCTGCGCGCTGGCGCGGTTGGTCGCGGTGGACAGCCGATCACTGACGGCCGCGAGCTGGTCCGCGTTCACGGTCAGCGACGCGGCGTTGTCCAGGATCGCGGTGACCGAGCCGCGGAACGCGCCGGTGGTGCGATTGAGCCGCTCGGCCATCCTGCCGATCTCGTCGGTCGAGCTCAGGTGCGCCTGTTCGGTCAGCCGGCCGGCCGCCACGCCGTCCAGCACGTCCCCCACGTGCCGCAGGCCGGACGCGGTCCGCCGGGCGCCCCAGACCGCCAGCGCGCCCGGCAGCAGCAGCCCGGCGATCACGATCAGCAGCAGCTGCCGGCGCGCGCTGGTCGCGCTGGCGTTCGCGCGGTCGGCGACCACGTGCGCGTTGGCGAACTCGGCGTCGGACAGCTCGTCCAGCGGGCCGGCGAAACCGGTCGGGCCGTCGTCGGCCGCGTCCAGCGCCCCGGTGGCCTTGGCAGCGTCGGCGATGCGGCCGGCGTCGACCAGGCGCAGCACCGTGCCGTCCCGCAGCTGCTGCCAGTGCGTGAACGCGGTCGTGAACTTCTGCAGCAGCGCGGCCCGCGGCGCGTCGAGGTTGTGCCCGGCCTGGTATTCCGACAGGGCCGTGGTCATGTAGTCGTCGGCCTCCCGCACCCTCGCCTTCGCCTCCGTCAACCCCTTCGCGTCCGTCACCTCCAGGTACTTGCGGACGGCGAGGCGGCTGTCCCCCTCGGCGTCCCGGATCGACCCCAGCGACTTCAGCGGGTGAACCCCGTCGTCGTCCAGCTGGCGGGTGGCGTTCTCCAAGGACGCGATACCGGTCCAACCGGTCACACCGACCACCAGCATGCAGGCCACCGCCAACCCGACCGGCAGCAGCATCTTCCGGACCATCCCGAGGTTGTCGAACCACCTGGCCGGACCCCGGCCCGCCGCCCGCATCGCCATCGCCCCGTCCTCCCCGCACCGCCGCGGCGCCACCGCCGGCAGGACCATGCCACCGGAGCGGACGAGCACGCGGCACACAACCGGACCACTCATCTGGCAGATCGACGGCTACGTCCCGAACCTGAGCCGTTGTCCTCGGCGCGCGGCGGACGTGACCGCCCGACCAGCCGGCGGCGCCGCCGACCGCGGGCCGACCCCGGAGGGGCGTCCGGTTCGCGTGCTATAGGCGTCCGTTTCCTAACCTGTCGCCTCGTGGCCATCGAGCGGCTCCAGACTGGTGGCAGAGTGAGGGATGCCCGCCGCGGGGTCCCCGCGGCCGATCCGTCGCCGAGGAGTCAGCGGTATGCGCATCGGAACCCTCGTGGCCGCCCTGACCGTGTTCGCCGCCGGTGCCACGGTCGCCGGGGTCAGCATCGCCCGTGCCGGGGGGCCGGCGGCCGACTCCGGGAGCCGCACCGTCCACGCCGCGGCCATCCCGGGCCGTCCCGGGTCACCGGCCGCACCGGCCGCCGCGGTGCCGGCGTTCGACCACATCGTGGTCGTGATCGAGGAGAACCACTCGTTCGGCGAGGTCGTCGGGAACGCCAACGCGCCGTACATCAGCTCGCTGGCCACCGGCGGCGCCACGCTCACCCAGTCGTTCGCGGTGACGCACCCCAGCCAGCCGAACTACCTCGCCCTGTTCTCCGGCTCCACCCAGGGCGTCACCAGCGACGCCTGCCCGCATTCGTTCACCGCGGAGAACCTCGGTCACCAGCTCCGCACGGCGGGCCGCACGTTCGCCGGCTACTCGGAGACCATGCCGTCGGTCGGGTTCACCGGCTGCACCTCCGGCCGCTACGCCCGCAAGCACAACCCGTGGGTGAACTTCGGCAACGTCCCGGCGGCGGACAGCCTGCGCTTCAGCGACTTCCCGACCGACTTCAGCACGCTGCCCTCGCTCGCGTTCGTGATCCCCAACCTGTGCAGCGACATGCACGACTGCGGCGTGTCCACCGGCGACACCTGGCTGCGCGGCCACCTCGGCGCCTATGCCACCTGGGCCGCGGCGCACAACAGCCTGCTGATCGTGACCTTCGACGAGGACGACAGCAGCGCCAGCAACCAGATCCCCACGGTGCTCTCCGGCGCGCACGTCAGGACCGGCCGCTACTCTGAGCGCGTCACGCACTACGGCATGCTCCGTACCCTGCAGACGGCCTTCGGCCTCGGCTGCGTCGCCAACTCCTGCTCCGCCACCGCCATCGCCGACACCTGGTCCTGATCATCCGCGGCCCGGTGCCTCGCGGCGCACGGCCGTAGCGTGGTCTCCTGGGCTGCGTGAATTCCGGGAGGGCGCCATGCGGCAGGCCGAGGTAAGGCTGCACGGCCATCGGGTGGTGTACCGGGTGGCCGGCGACCCGCGGCTGCCGGTGGTCCTGCTGGTGCACGGGATCACCGGCAGCAGTGCCACCTGGGCCCCGGTGATGCCGGCGCTGGCGGAGCACGCCCACGTCATCGCCCCGGACCTGCTCGGCCACGGCGAGTCGGACAAGCCGCGCACCGACTACTCGCTCGGGGCGTTCGCCAGCGGGCTGCGCGACCTGCTGGAGTGCCTCGGGCACGAGCGCGCGACCATCGTCGGCCACTCGCTGGGCGGCGGCGTCGCCATGCAGTTCGCGTACCAGTACTTCGAGTACAGCGAGCGGCTGGTCCTCGTCTCCAGCGGCGGCCTGGGCCGGGAGGTGAGCCGGGCCCTGCGCGCGGCGACGCTGCCCGGCGCTGAGCTGGTGCTCCCGCTGATCACCAACAGCCGCGTGCGCGACGCCGGCGTGGCCGCGGCCCGGTTGCTGCGCCGGCTCCCGCTGCGGCCGGGCCCGTCGATGGCCGAGGCGTGGCGCGGCTACGCGAGCCTCGCCGACAGCCCGTCACGGACGGCATTCGTGCACACCCTGCGCAGCGTCGTCGAGCCGGGCGGCCAGCGGGTCGCGGCGGCCGACCGGCACTACCTGGTCGAGGGCTGGCCCACCCTCATCGTGTGGGGGGCGCTGGACACGGTGATCCCGGTCGCGCACGCCCACGCGGCGCACGCGGCCCTGCCAGGCAGCCAGCTGGAGATCTTCGAACGGGCCAGGCACTTCCCGCACCTCGACGAGCCGGACCGCTTCGCCCGGGTGCTGCTGGGGTTCCTCGCCTCGACCGAGCCGGCCGCGCCAGACCGCGCACAGCTGCGGGACCGGATGACCAACCACGCCCGGCGCGAACAGCGGGCGCCGGCCGGCGAGCCGGAGTCTCTCCGCGGGCCCGGGTAGCGTCGCGCGTCGCCGCGGTCGGAATGCCGCGACGTCCCAGCCAGCGGCCGCACCTCGCACCCGAACCGGGGGAACCGCCCGGAGACCGTCACGACGGGTGCCGGACCCGTCCGCGCGCGCCGCGGCCGGCCTACCGCGGCCGGTCTACCCGGCTGCCGGTGGTACGGCGGCCGGCCGCCGGGACGGGGTCGGCCAGCGCACCTCGGAGACCCAGCCGAGGCGCTCGAACAGCCAGATGACCCGGGCCGACATGTCGATCTGCCCGCGTCCGACGCCGTGCCTGGCACAGGTCGGGTCGGCGTGGTGCGAGTTGTGCCAGCTCTCCCCGAAGGACAGCAGGGCCAGCGGCCAGAAGTTGGCGGCCCGGTCCCGGGTCCGGAACGGGCGGCTGCCGACGACGTGGCACACCGAGTTGATCGACCAGGTCACGTGGTGCAGCAGCGCGATCCGGACCAGGCTGCCCCAGAAGAACGCGGTCAGGGCACCGGTCCAGGACCAGGTGACCAGCCCGCCGACGGCCGCGGGGGCCAGCAGCGAGAACAGGATCAGCGTCAGCGAGAGCCGGTCGACGCGCCGGATGTCGCGGTCGGTGAGCAGGTCCGGGGCGAACCGGTCGCGGTTGGACGGCTCCCGCGCGAGCAGCCAGCCGACGTGCGCGAACAGCATGCCCTTGGTCAGCCCGCGGAGGCCCGACCCGTACCGCCACGGCGAATGCGGGTCGCCCTCGCGGTCGGCGAAGGCGTGGTGCCGCCGGTGGTCGGCCACCCACTGCGTCACCGACCCCTCGATCGCCAGCGACCCGGCCGCGGCGAGCACCACCCGCAGCCACCGTTTCGCGCGGAACGCACCGTGGGTCAGGTACCGGTGGAACCCGACCGTGACGCCCAGGCAGGCCACGACGTAGCCGACGACGAAGATCGACACGTCGAGGGCGGACAGCCCCCAGCCCCAGGCGATCGGAGCGGCGGCGACGAGCGCGACGAACGGGATGAACACGAATGCCCACAGGGCGATCAATGCGGTCCGCGACTGCGGCGGTTCGAGCAGCGGCTTCACCCCGGGACGTTGCGGGGCGGTGAGTATGGACATCGTTCTCCTCAGATCGGATGGATCGGCGCCGGACGGTGAGCGCCGCATGCGCGCGGGGTACTGAGGCGCCGCGCCGGCCGTGGCGGGGTCGGCCGCCGGTGGCTCGCGGCCGGTGCGCGCCGTCAGACCACTCGTTCGTGGACGAAGCACCAGCGCCAGTTCGACGGCTCGTAGGTCGTCGCTACCGGATGGTCGGTCTCCTCGTAGTGCGCGCGGGCGTGCCGCCGTAGCGACTCGTCGGAGCAGGCCACCCGGCCACAGGCCAGACAGACCAGCAGGCCGGCCCACTCCGCGCCGAGAACGACACATTCGGCGCATTCCGCCGCACGGGGATGCAGCCGGCCGCCGGCCTCCACGTGGACGCAGGGCACCTCCGCCCCGCCACCCCGGGCACCGGTTCCGTCGATGTCATCCTCACAACCGGGTCGGCCCGCGGGGGCGTCGGAACTCGCCACTCCAGTAGAGCCGGCCGGCCGGCGGGCGGAAACGAGCAGGTCGAGCAAGCCTCATCGCTGCGAGTGATTACCAGTCGGTTTCAGCCACTGCTGGGTACGGGCCAGCTCCCGGGTGCGTACCCGCACCGCCTGGACGTACTCGGACCGGTCACCGGCGCGCCACAGCAGCGACCAGGGATAGTGCGCCACCGGATCGACCAGCGGTCGCCAGACCGCGCCGGGGAACGCCCTGGTGCACGAGGACGGCGTGGACGCCACGCACGTTCCCTGGGCGACCAGGTCGGCGGCGGCCCGCATGCTCTGCACGGTGCCGCGGGCCACGGTCGGGGTGAAGCCCACCGATCGGCACAGCTCAACGACGAACTGGTTGAACTCGGGCGCCCGCTCGTCCTCGCCCAGCAGCACCGGCTCCTCGGCCAGCGCCGCGACCGGCACGGCCGCCAGCGCGGCGAACCGGTGCCCGGCGGCGACGAGCACCCCCATCGGGTCCAGGCGCACCAGCTCGGAGGCGATCTCGGCGGGGGCCAGCGAGGCGCGGCCGAAGCCCACGTCCAGGCGGCCCTGGCTGAGCAGGGTGAGCTGCTCGGGGACACCGGCCTCGACCTGGTGGACCGCCAGGCTCGGGTACTGCTCCCGCACCTCCCGCAGGATCCGCGGGATCGAGTCGTAGCTGGCGTCCACCGTCCCCACCCACAGCGCGGCGGCGGGGCTGCCGGCCCGCTGCGCCGCGGCGACGGCCCGCTCGGCCTGCGCCAGCAGCAGCCGCGCCTCGGCCAGGAACGCCACACCGGCCCTGGTCAGCTGGACGTGGTGGGTGCTGCGCTCCAGCAGCTTGACCCCCAGCTCGCGCTCCAGCCGCTGGACCTGCTGGCTGAGCCCGGACTGGACGATGTGCTCGCGCTCGGCCGCCCGGCCGAAGTGCAGCTCCTCGGCCAGGGTCACGAAGTAGCGAAGTTGACGGAACTCGATGCCGGTCACCCCCGGTTCCCCACGCGGTCAGCGAGACACCACGGGAACGAGCCGAATACGCTACAACGGCGCCGGCCGTCAGTGCGAGTCCCGCGCGACCCGATCGCCGCTGGAGCCGAGCAGGAAGTCCTGGTCGGCGCCGGTGTCGGCGCCGAGGACGGTATCGACGTAGAGGCGTTCCCAGCCGCGGCTGGGGCGGGCCAGGCTGGCGAGCAGCGCCGGCGAGGGCGGCCGGCCGTCCAGCTCGTCCTGGGGGATGTCGACGTCGAGCCGGCGCCGCTCGACGTCGAGGCTGATCCGGTCGCCGGTGCGGACCCGGTCCAGCGGCCCGCCGGCGGCCGCCTCGGGGGCGACGTGCAGCACGACGGTGCCGTACGCGGTGCCGCTCATCCGTCCGTCGCAGACCCGGACCATGTCGCGGACGCCGGCGCGGAGCAGCGCGGCCGGCAGCGGCAGGTTGGCCACCTCGGGCATGCCCGGGTAGCCCTTGGGCCCGCAGCCGCGCAGGATCAGCACCGAGTCGGCGTCGGCGTCGAGCCCCGGGTCGTCGATGCGGGCGTGCACATCCTCGATCGAGTCGAAGACCACGGCGCGGCCCCGGTGCCGCAGCAGATGCGCCGACGCGGCGGCCGGTTTGATGATCGCGCCGCTGGGCGCGAGGTTGCCGTACAGCACGGCGATCCCGGCGGCGGGCCGCAGCGGGTCGTCCCGGGGCCGGATGACCTCGCGGTCCCAGGTCTGCGCGTCGGCCAGCGACGCGACGAGCGGCTGGCCGGTCACGGTGATCGCGTCCGGGTCCAGTAGGTCGGCCACCTCGCGCAGCACCGCCGCCAGCCCACCGGCGCGGTGCAGGTCCTCCATCAGGTGCCGGCCGGCCGGCTGCAGGTCGGCCAGCAGCGGCACGCCGGCGCC
This sequence comes from Mycobacteriales bacterium, assembly GCA_039648995.1. Classification (GTDB taxonomy): domain Bacteria; phylum Actinomycetota; class Actinomycetes; order Mycobacteriales; family CADCTP01; genus JBBWZH01. Next base: position 10,066 of record JBBWZH010000609.1, on the reverse strand, counting down.
GACCCGGTCGAAGTCGTCCAGAGTGAGCGGCACGCCGAGCCGGCCGGCGATCGCGAGCAGGTGAACGACCGCGTTGGTGGACCCGCCGAGCGCCGCCAGCGCGACGATCGCGTTGCGGAAGGAGCCCGCGGTCAGCACCTGGCTGGGCCGCCGGTCGGCGGCGACCAGTTCCACCGCCAGCCGGCCGGTCTCGTGCGCGCGGGCCAGCAGCCGGCTGTCCGGCGCGGGCAGCCCGGCCGTGCCCGGCAGCGTCATGCCGAGCGTCTCGGCCAGCAGCCCCATGGTCGAGGCGGTGCCCATCGTGTTGCAGTGCCCGCGGCTGCGGATCATCGAGGACTCCGAGTCGAGGAACGCCTGCTCCGACAGCGTGCCGGCGCGGACCTCCTCGGACAGCCGCCAGACGTCCGTGCCGCACCCCAGGGGCGCGCCCCGGAAGGTGCCGGTCAGCATCGGGCCGCCGGGCAGCACGACCGCGGGCAGGTCGACCGACGCGGCCGCCATCAGCAGCGCCGGGATGGTCTTGTCGCACCCGCCGAGCAGCACCACGCCGTCCACCGGGTTCGCGCGCAGCATCTCCTCGGTGGCCATCGCCGCCATGTTGCGCCAGAGCATCGCGGTCGGCCGCACCTGCGTCTCCCCCAGCGACACCACCGGCAGGTTGTGCGGAACGCCGCCGGCCGCCCACACCCCCTGCTTGACGTGCTCAGCGACCTCGTCGAGGTGGCTGTTGCACGGCGTGAGATCCGACGCCGTGTTCGCGATCGCGATCTGCGGCCGCCCCTCGAACGCCGACCCGGGCAGGCCGCGCCGCATCCAGGCACGGTGGATGTAGGCGTTCCGCCCATCGCCCCCGTACCAGGCCGTACTGCGCAGCCCCGCCATCGCCCTCGCTCCGGACCGTCCGCACTGGGACACCTGGACGTTACCGCGCCGACGCGAGCCGCCCGATCCGGCCGGCTGCCCGACCCGGCCGTCGCCAGCCCCGCTGGGAAGCCGCGGGCGGGAGGGCGGCAAGGTCGGGGCGGTGGCTGGCATCATGGACGGGGATGAACACTTCCAGCTCGTCCCGCCACCCCGTCACCGTCACGCACCTGCCCGTCGTGCGCTGCCAGATATGCCGGCGCACGGTGGCCCACCAGCCCGGCCGGGCGAGCATGGTGCTGACCGAGCACTACCGGCGGGCGCACGGTGACGCGTTGGCGGCGTCCACGAACCGGCCGGAGGAGTAGGCGGCGGCGCGGGTCAGCGGTCGACGTCGCTTTTCGGATCATCGCGCGCCCGCCGGCGGTCCGGTCGACGACCGGGGAGACGTGGCCGCGCTGCGGTAGGCGCGGCTGACCGGGCCGGACGTGCCCCGGTCGGTGGTGCGGACGCCCGGCGGTCCGCACGGCCCGGTACGCACGAAGCCCGCCCCAGCCGACGGCTGGAGCGGGCTCGCGGACGGGCTGGGCCCGACCGGACGGGTCAGATAGCCCGGACGTGCTCGGCCTGCGGGCCCTTCTGGCCTTGCGTAATGTCGAACTCGACCCGCTGGTTCTCTTCCAGGCTGCGGTAGCCACCGGCGTCGATCGCGGAGAAGTGGACGAAAACGTCCGCGCCGCCACCATCAGGGGCGATGAAGCCGAAGCCCTTGTCGCCGTTGAACCACTTCACGCTGCCTTGCGCCATTCTGTTTCTCCTTGTTGGAGGGACGTCCCTGCCCAGCAGATCGCATCGGGCGTTCCGCCGGCTACGAGGGCGTTCGGTCGCCCGGGAGCCGGTCCCGAACATGGAAAACGCCCGCGGTCGAACTCCCGCAGGCGTTTGAAAACGTCGAGGAAATACAACTGCTGTAGCGCTGACGACGCTATCACACCGAGCCCGCGTATGCGCGTCGGCGCCGGGGGAACTCCCGCATCCCGCCCGGCCGGCCGACAGGTGAACCGCCACGGTGGACGTGAGCGGGACATTCGCGGCGGGACGCGGCGGCCGGGTCAGCCGGCCGGCGTGTTGCGCGTCGGGCGGTCGAGCAGGTCGCGGACGGCGGCGCAGAGTGCCTTGGCGGTGAACGGCTTCTGCAGGAACGCGCTGCCCTCGGGCAGGGGGGCCTGCGCACCCACGCTGTCGGCGGTGTAGCCGGACATGAAGACCACGCTGAGCGTGGGGTGCAGGACCCAGAGCCGTTCGGCGAGCTCCGGCCCGGGCATCTCGGGCATGATCATGTCGGAGATGAGGATGTCGACGGTGCCCGGGTGGGCCGCGGCGAGCGCGAGCGCCTCGGCCGGCCGGGCGGCGGGCAGGACGGTGTAGCCGCCGGTGGTCAGGATCCGCTCGGTCAGCTGGCGCAGCGGCTCGTCGTCCTCGCACAGCAGGACGGTTTCGGTGCCCCTGACGGGTTCCACCTCGGTCGGGCCGGCCGCGGCGGGCTGTGCCCGGGAGCGCTGGGCGGGGAGGGCGACCTTGAACGTCGTGCCGAGGCCGGGCTCGGAGTAGACCTCGACGCGGCCGCCGGACTGGGTGGCGATCCCGTAGACGGTCGCCAGGCCGAGGCCGGTGCCGTGGCCGGCGTCCTTGGTGGTGAAGAACGGCTCGAAGATGCGCGCCATCACCTCGGGGCTCATCCCGATGCCGGTGTCGGTGGCGGTGAGGCAGGCGTACCGGCCCGGTGTGACGCCGGCGTGCGTGCGGGCGTAGGCGCCGTCCAGCTCGACCGTCTGGGTCTCCAGGGTCAGCGTGCCGCCGGTGGGCATGGCGTCGCGGGCGTTGACGGCGAGGTTGACGATGATCTGCTCGATCTGCCCCCGGTCGGCCAGCACGGCGGGCAGACCCTCCTCGGCGAGCATGGCGAGCTCGATGTCCTCGCGGATCAGCCGGCGCAGCATCGGCACCAGGTCCTTGGTCACCGTGTTGAGGTCCAGCAGCTGCGGGGTCAGCCGCTGCCGGCGGGAGAACGCGAGCAGCTGGCCGGTGAGCTGGGCTGCCCGGTCCGCCGCGTGCAGCACCTCGCCCAGTTCCTCGCAGCCGGGGCCCACGCCGATGCGCTGGCGGGCCATCTGGCCGTAGCCGGAGATCACGGTGAGCAGGTTGTTGAAATCGTGCGCGATGCCGCCGGCCAGCTGCCCGACCGCCTCCATCTTCTGCGCCTGTCGCAGCTGCCCGGCCAGCCGGCGGCGGTCGGTGATGTCCTCGACCAGGCCCAGCCAGTACAGCAGCCGCCCGTCCTCGCCGCGCACCGGCGACGCGGTGATCCGCGCGTGCAGCTCGCTGCCGTCCCGCCGCCGGTAGGTGTGCTCCGCGTCCGCGTCCGGGGGTCTGCCGGCCGCGCCGAACTCGGCCGCGCTCACGGCCGACAGGGGCGTGCCGATCAGGTCGTCGAGCGGGTAGCCGAGCATGGCCGCGTAGGCGCGGTTGCACTCGACCAGCACACCCTCCGGGTCGCGGGCCGCGATGCCCACGCTGGCCGAGTCGAACATGGCCCGCAGCCGCCGCTCGCTGAGCGTCAGGGCCGCGACGGCCTCCCGCGCCCGCCCGTACAGCCGGGCGTTGTCCAGCGCGACCCCGGCGCGCGCCGCCAGCTCCTCCAGGAACACCTGGTCGGCCGGCGTGTACGCGACCGCGCCCGGAGTGGACCGGACGATCGTCACCGTGCCGATCACCTCGCCCCGCGCCGGCAGCGCGGCCGAGATCAGGCTCGTGACCGGGATCAGGTCGACGTGGCTGGCCAGCTCCGGCGCCACCAGATCCGGCGAGGACCCCGGCGCGACGTGCGGCAGGAACAGCGTGACGCCGTCGCGCACCACCGCCGTGGCGATCGGCTCGCGGTCGACGTGCCGCCGCCGGCGGGTGATCGCCAGCGCGGCCTCGTGCTGGGCGGGGTCGCTGGTGTGCAGGGCGACGTTGTCCAGCCAGACGCCGTCCTCGGACAACAGCCAGATCGCGCAGATGTCGCCGATCTCGGCCGCCACCCGCACGGCCGTCAACTGGAGGGCGCCGTCGAGATCCTCCACCGCCGCGTTGACCGCCGCCGAGAACTCGGTCAGCAACCGGGCCCGGGCCTCGTCCCGGCGCCGTTCCTCCCGCTCGCGCGCCAGCTCGGCCACCGCGGCCGCCAGCGCACCGCCGACATCAACGCCGGACACGGACCGTGACCATCATCACGTTAGGTAGTGTACGGCTCTCCGCCGGTCGCGCGAGATCCGGGCTGAGGCGCCCGCCGGCCGGTCACCTGCCCAGCGGGATGGTTTCGAGGTCGGCGAGCAGCAGGGCGCGGTCCTCGTCCTCGGTGATGTCCTCGCTGGCCAGCCGGGCCTGTTCGAGCCAGCGGCTGGCCTCGTCGGCCTGGCCGGCGATGGCGGTGGCGCGGGCGAGGGCCGGCGGCCGGTGCCGGCGTCGGCCGTCCGGCGGCGCCCGGTGCGTCGCCGGGGGTCCGGAGCTCGGGCGCGGGTCAGCGGCTTGCGGACAGTTCGGTCAGCCGGCGCTGGAGGTAGCGGCGTTCGGGGTCGCTGGTGCTGCCGGCGAGCGCGTCGCGGTAGGCGGCGGCGGCTTCGTCCCGGCGGCCGAGCCGGCGCAGCAGGTCGGCGCGGGTGGCCGGCAGCAGGTGGTAGCCGGCCAGCGCGCCGGTCGCGGCCAGCGCGTCCACGAGCGCCAGCCCGGCCGCCGGGCCGTCGGCCATCGCGACCGCGACCGCCCGGTTCAGCTCGATCACCGGGCTGGGCGTCAGCTCGTGCAGCCGGCCGTAGAGCAGCGCGATCTGCGTCCAGTCGGTGCTCGCGGTGTCGGCCGCGGACGCGTGGCAGGCCGCGATCGCCGCCTGCACCTGGTACGGCCCGGGTCGGCCGCGGCGCAGCGCGCCGTCCAGAATGGACAGTCCCGTGTGGATGGTCGCACTGTCCCAGGTGGACCGGTCCTGCTCCTCCAGCGGCACCAGGTCGCCGGCCGCGTCGAGCCGGCCGGCGCGGCGGGCGTCATGCAGCAGCATCAGCGCGAGCAGGCCGGCCGCCTCCGGCTCGTCCGGCATCAGCGCGACCAGCACCCGGGCCAGCCGGATCGCCTCGCCTGCCAGGTCGGGGCGGACCAGGTCGGCGCCGCCGCTGGCCGCGTAGCCGGAGTTGAAGAGCAGGTAGAGCACGGCCAGTACGGCCCCGAGCCGGTCGGGCAGCAGGTGATCCGGCGGCACCCGGAACGGGATGCCGGCGTTGCGGATCTTGTTCTTGGCCCGGACCAGACGCTGCGCCATCGTCTTGTCCGACACCAGGAATGCCCGCGCGATGTCCGCAGTGGACAGCCCGGCCAGCGTGCGCAGCGTGAGCACCACCTGCGCCTCGGTCGACAGGGCCGGATGGCAGCAGGTGAAGATCAGCTCCAGCCGGTCGTCGGGCACCCCGCCCGGCCCCACACCGGCGCCCGCACCGTCCATACCCGACACCTCCATCCGAGCGACCTGGCGCAGCTTGGCCGCCTCGACCTCGCCGCGGCGCAGCCGATCCAGCGCCTGGTTGCGGGCGGTCGTGGTCAGCCACGCGCCGGGCCGGCGCGGGATGCCATCCACCGGCCAGCGCTGCAGCGCCCGGGCGAACGCCTCCTGCGTGCAGTCCTCGGCGAGATCCCAGTCGCCGGTCAACCGGATCAGCGTCGCGACGATCCGGCCCCACTCCTCCGCGTAGACCGCGGCGACGGTCTCGGTGGCCGCCGCGGTCGCCGCGGTGTTCACTCCACCCAGAACGGCCGCAGTTCGATGGCGCCCAGCTTGGCCATCTCGTGCCGCGCGGCTACTTCGATCGCCTCGTCCAGGTCCGCGCACTCGAGCACGTCGAACCCGGCGATCAGCTCCTTGGTCTCCACGTACGGGCCGTCGGTGACCAGCACCTCCCCGCCGCGCACCCGGACCGTGGTCGCGTCGGACTCGGGCCGGATCCGGTCGCCGATGAGCCGGACGCCCTTCTCGTCGTACTCCTTGACCCACTGGTCCACGCCGATGCCCGGCGCCTCCGCCGGCCGGGGCGTGTTGTCGACACACACCAGCATCAGATACCGCATGGTTCCTCCTCGATTGTCTGCCGGTGGCCAGCCCACCGACTGGCCATACGACGAACGGCACCGGCCCACATCTACCACCCCGCCGAAATTCAGCCGGGCCCGGCGGCGACCCCAGGGCTCGACCGCGGGCGGGGTGCTGGCGACGCGGCGGACGCCGGGCCCGCGCCGTCCAAGAGCGTCCAAGATTCGCCGCCCGGCCGCCGGCGACATTCATCGTTGCTACTACGGGGGACGGCGTCGGGGCAGCCGGCACCGGTACGGGAGTCGGGGACAGTGAAGGAGCCAGACATGCGGTTGTTCTTCGTCAACGGGGTCGCTCCGCAGGGCGGCCAGCCAGCGCACCGGTGGACCGGCGGTCCGTTCCGGGCGGCCGGCCCGGGCGCCATGGCGGCCCGCCGCAGCGGCGGCCGGCCGGCGCCGATCGCGTTCAGAACGGACTGGGTGTGACCTGTCCCGTCCGGGTCTACTCGCCCAGGTGGGCGCGGATCGCCGCGACGGTGACGTTCGGGTCGTAGGTGTGGTCGAGGTCGTGGCTGGTCAGGATGGAAAGCGCCTGCTGCCAGTGCGCGCGGGCCGGCTCGGGCTGGCCGAGGAGGCGGTGGGTCTGCGCGAGGCCGTCGTGGGCCCTGGCCTCGTCGTCGGGTTGGCCGAGCTCGGTGGCCAGCTCGAGCGCGGCCTGGTGGCGGCGCAGCGCCTGGCCGTATGCGCCCGCGGCGGCGTGGCAGCGGCCGAGCCCGGCGAGCGCCTCGAACTCCACGTTGCGGTAGCCGGCCGGCGCCGCGAGCGCCAGCACCTGCTCGTACTTCGCCGCCGCCTGCTCGTGCTGGCCCTGCTGGTAGAGGACATTGCCGAGCCCGATCAGCGCCAGCGCCTCGCCGATGCCGTTGCCGGTGTCCTGGGCGATCCGCAGCACCTGCCCGAACAGGTCGGCGGCCTCGGCGTATCGCGCCTGCGCGAAGCTGGAGTGGCCAAGGCCGGTCAGCGCGTTCTGCTCGCCGAGCCGGTTGCCCGTTGCGCGGGCGCTGCGCAGCACCTGCCGGTAGCAGCTGTCGGCCTGCTGGGGCCGGCCCTCGGCCTGGTGCACGCCGCCGAGGCCGTTGAGCGCGTTCTGCTCCCCGTTGGGGTTGCCGGTCTCCCGCGCGATTGTGAGGCCCCGCTGGTAGAAGTCGATGGCGAGCTGGCGCCGGCCCTGCACGTGATGCACCCAGCCCAGGCCGTTGAGCGCGTTCTGCTCGCCGGTGCGGTCGCCCAGCTCACGGCTGAGCGTCAGCGCCCGCTGGTACGACCCGGCCGCCGGCTCGTACCGGCCCAGCATGTACTGCACGGCGCCGAGGCCGTTGCGCGCGTTCTGCTCGCCGGTGCGGTCACCGATCTCGGCGGCGATGGCCAGCGCCCGCTGGTAGGACCCGGCCGCCGCCTCGTACCGCCCCCGCATGTAGTGCACGTCGGCGAGGTGGCTGTGCGCGTCCTGCTCGGCCCGCCGGTCGCCGCCGGCCTGGGCGAGCCGCAGCGCGTGCTCGTGCAGCGTGACCGCGTCGGCGTAGCGGCCGCGGGTGCGCAGGTGCCGGTGCAGCGTGGCGGACTGGTGGCCGGTGTGGCCGGGGCGGCCGTGCTCGGGGGCGGCGGCGGCCGCGGCGAGCAGGTTGTCCAGTTCGGCGTCCAGCCAGGCCTCGGCATCGGCCGGTGCGCGCACGTCCGGCCTCGGCGTGGCCGACGCCGGTGCCGGTGGCCGGTGGCCGGCCTCGTACCGGTAGGCCGTGTCCATCGCCGCCGAGGCAGTGTGTCCATAGTGGACGAAGAGTCTGTCCATTGCGGAATCGAGGTGGCTGCGCGGATGGTCGAGGGTGGCCCGCTCGATCGCGTACGCCCGGGTCAGGTCGTGGAAGCCGAACCGGCCGGGAGCCTTCTCCTGCAGCAGGTTGGCCGCGGTCAGCGTGGCCAGCTGCGCCCCGGTGGCGGCCGGGTCCTGGTCGGCCAGCGCGGCCGCGGCGAAGCTGTCGATATCGGCGCCCGGGTGCAGGGCGAGCAGCCGCAGCAGCCGCCGCGGCGCCGGCGGTAGGCCGCCGTCGGACAGTGCCAGCGCCGCGCGGACGCCACCCTCCAGGGCCAGCGCGGTCAGCGCCGGCGGGTAGTCGGCCAGCGCCCAGTCCGGATGGTCACGCAGGTGGCTGCCGATCACCGCGAGCGCCAGCGGTAGGTGGCCGAGCATCGTCGCGACCCCGGCCGCGGTGGCCGGGTCGCCGTCGATCCGCGCGGCACCGGCGATCCGGCGGAGCAGGTCCAGCGCCTCGGCCGGGGTGAACGGCGGTATCCAGAGCTGCCGCGCCCCGGCCAGGCCGGTCAGCTCGACCCGGCTGGTGATCAGCACCGGGCAGCCCGGCGAGCCCGGCAGCAGCGGGCGGACCTGTGCGGCGTCGGCGGCGTTGTCCAGGACGACCAGTGTCCGGGTGCCGGCCACCACCTCGCGGTAGAGCGCGGCGCGCCGGTCGGCGGCCGGCGGGATCCGCTCGCCGGGCACACCCAGCCGGCGCAGGAACGCTTCGAGCACGGCGCCCGGGCTCGCCGCCGGCCCGTCCGGGTCGTAGCCGCGCAGGTTGACGAACAGCACCCGGCTGACGACGCCGCGGTCCACCAGCCGGTGCGCCAGCCGGACGGCCAGCACGGTCTTCCCCACGCCGGCCATCCCGTCCAGCGCCGAGATCACCAGCGGGTCGTCGCCGCTGGCCGCGCGGTCGAGCAACTCGGCCCGGCCGGTGAAGTCGGCCAGGTCGGCCGGCAGGTCGGCGACACTGACCTGGCTGGCCGCCTCCGCCTCGCCCAGCACCACCCGCAGGCTCTGCCGCCACCGCTCCAGCACGTCGGGGTCGTCGCCGGCCAGCACCGCCACGATGGCCAGCAGCAGGTCGGGGTTGGGCCGGCTGCGGCCGGTGCGGAAGCAGTAGCCGACGGTGGCCCGGGCGGGCAGCTCGCTCTCCGGCCGGCCCGCGTCCCGCCACGCCTGCGCCACCAGCCTGGTGATGTGCGTGATCGACGGGTCGCCCGCCCACATTTTCAGCGCCCGTAGCTGCGTGATGAACTCATCCAGCGATCCTGGCTGCCCCGGATCCACTGCTCTGTGACTCCCGCGCGCCGGCCCTGCGGATACCCGATGCTGCAATTGTGCCACCGCCGGCTGCGCCGTCCCGTTCCGGGTGACGACCGGGCCGGACGGCCTGGCGGCGCACCGGGCCGGCGCGCCGCGGCCCGCCGACCACCCGTGACCGGGCTTTGCGGCACCGCCGCGGCGGCCGGTCAGTGCCCGCGTCCGGGAAGGCGGCGGCGGGAGCCGGGGTTGCCGCCGGTAGCGGACACGTCGATGGAAGGACGGTCATGGTGAACTCGCTCGGGCGGGTCGGGGTATGGCGCAGGTCGGCGGATGTCTCGCCGGAACTGGTGGTGGAGCTGGAGCGGCTCGGCTACGGCGCGCTCTGGGTCGGCGGCTCGCCCGGCGGCGACCTGGCCCAGATCGAGGAGCTGCTGGACGCCACCTCGACGCTGGTGGTCGCCACCGGGATCGTGAACATCTGGAAGGACGACGCGGGGTCGATCGGCACCGCTTGGCACCGGATCTCGGCGCGGCATCCGGGCCGGTTCCTGCTCGGGGTGGGAATCGGCCACCCGGAAGCCGCCGGCGCCCGCTACGCGCAGCCGTACGACGCGCTGGTGGCCTACCTGGACCAGCTGGACGACGCGAAGGTGCCGCAGTCCGAACGCGCGGTCGCCGCGCTCGGGCCGCGGGTGCTGCGGCTGGCCGCCGCCCGCAGCCTGGGCGCGCATCCGTACCTGACCACCCCGGCGCACACCCGGCGTGCCCGCGAGCTGATCGGCAGCGGCGTGCTGCTGGCGCCGGAGCAGAAGGTGGTGCTCAACGCCGACCCGGCCGCCGCGCGGGTGGTGGCCCGGGCCGGCATCGCCCTCTACCTGGGGCTGGTGAACTACACCAACCACCTGCGCCGGCTCGGCTACACCGACGCCGACTTCGCCGCCGGCGGCAGCGACCGGCTGGTCGACG
>JBBWZH010000603.1:0-2598 GCA_039648995.1 Mycobacteriales bacterium | reverse complement strand
GCCGGGGCGTGCACGATCGCGTCGGCCCGTGCGAACGGGGTGTCGAACGGGAACCAGAACTGGCGCAGGCGGCGGCCGTAGGCCCAGTCCGCGGCGGCGTGCCCGTCCCGAGCCGCCAGGTGCTCGGCGAGCGCGGCAAGGAACACGTCCCACCGCTCGTCGCCTGAATCGGGTGGCTCCGCCGCGAGCAACGTCGTCCGGACATCGGACGGCTCGTGCCGGTACTCCTCCAGGAATTCGGCGACCAGCCGCCACCTGTCCGAGTCTGCCGTCGCCGTCGACAGGTAGCCGGCCAGATCGACCAGCGTCATCGGTCGATACGGAGTCACGTTCGCACCCCCGGGTCGCTGCCGGTCGATCTTACCCCCAGCGCCGGTGGCCGGGAGATCGGCGACCGGCCGCGGTCCGATACCCACCGGCTCCGGCCGTGAGCTGCGGTGTCAGCTGGCGAGGAGCCAGATGACCACGGCCGCGACGACCACCACCACGGCGGCGATGGTGATGATCAGGGCGACCGGGGCGCGCTTGGTCGCGGGCTCGGGCTCTTCGCCGCGCTGCACGAAGGCGCGGAACATCTGGGTGTTCGCGATCGGGTCGTTGTCACGCTCAGGCATGGGCTGCACCTTAACCCGCTCGCTTGGAGCGTGGGCCCGAGCACGGCGGGTAACACGCCGGTCGCGGCGCCATCGCCCAGGTGACCAGGTTCGACGCCGCGCTGTTCCCGGCGTTCGGGCCGCCACCGACGCTCTGACGCTGCCGTCGCCGGCCGGCCCGGCCGGACCGGGCCACGGTCAGGCGGGCGCGGGCTGCCGGTCCGTCCCGTCCGGACGGTGGGTGGCGGCGAGGGCGCCGGCGATCGCGGGGGCGGCCGTCCGCAGCCAGCCGGCGAGCACCGGTCGCGGGTCGGGCAGGTCGGCCTCGGCGACCGCGAGCACGGGTGCCGGCACGGACGCGCCCAGCTCCAGCAGCAGCGGCCGCAGGTGCGCCTCGCCGGCCGGTAGGTGGGTCGGGCTGGCCGCCGTGATGAGGCCGACGGCGACCGCGCCGGCCAGTGCCTGCGGTGGCAGGTCATCCGCGAACAGCTTCAGCAGCCCGGTGTAGGCGCCCTTGTACGTCGGGCTGGCCACGACCAGCAGGCGGGCCGCCCGGGCCTGCTCGAGCGCCGCGGCCCAGGCGGGGCCGCGGCCGAGCGGGTCGGCGGTCAGGCCGCCGAGGTCGATGACCGGCGCGGCTCCCACCGTGCCGCCGGGCCCGGCCGGCGCGGCGGCGCCGAGCGCGTCCAGCAGCGCGGCCGTGGTGGCCCGGGCCAGCGCCCAGGTCCGCGACTCCGGCTTGGGGTTGCCGACCACGACCACCGCACCGGCCGGCCGCGGGTCACTCACCGGGCCACCCGGCCGTCATCTGTCCACACGCGACGGTGGGCCTCCTCGGATCGGGCGCGCCGGGCAGGCGCCGGCACGGCAGGGTGGGGCCGCGGCTGGCGCCGACGGGAAGAGCGGGTCAGCGGTTGCGGATCGACGAGGACACCCGGCCGAAGTCGACGTGGCGGCGCGTCGTCAGGCACAGGGTGACCCGCATGCGCCAACTCCAACACGCCCGGTCGCGGCGGTCAAGGACCGCCCCGCGTCCGGACACCCGGGCACAGGGCATTGACAATTCCGCGGTCGCCCTGTGACGTCGATCCGTGTCGCTCGCATCCCCCCGACCTCCGCCGGAGCGCGGTGGCGGACGCGTTCAGCACCGCCGCCCCGGTCGACCGCCCGTCAACGCAGCCATCACCGAAGCCGTCAGCGAGTCCTGAGTGGACAGTCCCGAGCAGACACCACGCGGGCCAGCCAAGGAGAGACCATGCCCCTGCAGGTGCACTGGTTCCTGCCGACCTCCGGCGACAGCCGGGAAATCGTCGGCTTCACCCACCGCGAGGCGGTCGCCGGCGGCGTCGCCGAGGTGCAGCGGCCGCCGGACATCGACTACCTCGCCCAGATCGCCCGGGCCGCCGACCACCTCGGCTACACCGCGGTGCTCACCCCGACCGGCACCTGGTGCGAGGACGCCTGGCTGACCACGGCCGCGCTGATCCGGGAGACCCGGCGGCTGCGGTTCCTGGTGGCGTTCCGGCCCGGGTTCATCTCGCCGACGCTGGCGGCGCAGATGGCGGCGACCTACCAGCGGCACTCCGGCGGGCGGCTGCTGCTGAACGTCGTGACCGGCGGGGACGTCGCCGAGCAGCGCCGGTTCGGCGACTGGCTCGACCACGACCAGCGCTACCAGCGCACCGACGAGTTCCTCACGGTCGTCCGCGGCGCCTGGTCCGGCGAGCCGTTCGACTTCGACGGCGCGCACTACCGGGTCGCCGGCGCGGTGGTGCCGCGGCCGCCGGACCCGGTGCCGGCCGTGTTCTTCGGCGGCGCGTCGCCGGCCGCCGAACGCGTGGCCGCCCGGCAGGTGGACGTCTACCTGGCCTGGGGCGAGCCGCCGCCGCAGATCGCCGAGCGGCTGGACCGGGTCCGCGGGTTGGCCGCCGGGGCCGGCCGGCGGCTCCGGTTCGGCATCCGGCTGCACGTGATCAGCCGCGACACCACCGCTCAGGCCTGGGCG
>JBBWZH010000599.1:0-7120 GCA_039648995.1 Mycobacteriales bacterium | reverse complement strand
CGGCCGAAGTGGTGGTGCTGCAGACCCCGCTCGGCCTGGCGCTGGCGCTGATCGTGAACGGGAAGATCCGGGCCCGGACGTTCTTCCGGGCCGCGTTCTACTTCCCGTCGATCGCATCCTCGGCGGCGATCACCGCGATCTTCATCTTCATCCTCTCCTCGGACGGCCTGCTGAACCGGGTGCTCGGCTGGTTCGGGCTGCCGTCGGACACGTCGTGGTTCGGCGACGACCGGTTCGCCCTGCACGCGATCGTCGGGCTGAACGCGTGGACCACGTCCGGCACGATCATGCTGTTCTACCTGGCCGCGCTGCAGTCGATCCCGACCGATGTGTACGAGGCCGCGGCGATCGACCGGGCCGGCCGGTGGCGGACGTTCTGGAAGGTCACGATGCCGCTGCTGAAACCCGGACACTTCTTCGTGCTCGCGGTCACGATCATCGGCGCGGTCAAGGTGTTCGACCAGGCCTACATCGTCTCGCGCGGCGCGGGCGGCCCGAACTACTCGACGCTGACGATCGTGCTGCAGCTGTTCCGGGCCGCGATCAACGACCTGCGGTTCGGGTACGCGGCAGCGATGGGCGTGTTCCTGTTCGTCTTCCTGTTCACGATCACGCTGGTGCAGCAGCGGCTGTTCGGCGACACCGAGGCGTCGTGATGACAACCGTCCACATCGGACAGCTGTCGGACCCGGTGGGCGCGGCCGGGCCGGCCGGGGCGGCCGGGGTGGTGACGCCGCCGCGGTCGGCGCGGCAGCGGGCCGGGCGGTTCGGGCTGTACCTGGCGCTTGCCGCGCTGGCGGCGCTGTTCTTCGTCCCGTTCGGCTGGTCGCTCATCACCTCACTGAAGACGCTGCCGGACTCGGTGCGTTTCTCGTTCTGGCCGCAGCACCCGACGCTGGCCGGCTACCGGGACGCGCTGACCACGTTCAACTTCGGCCGGTACGCGCTGAACAGCGCGATCGTGGCCAGCGTCATCACCGCCTGCAACGTGGTGCTGGCCGCGCTCGGCGGGTACGCGTTCGCCCGCCTCCGGTTCCCCGGCCGCGACCTGCTGTTCCTGCTGGTGCTGGCCTCGCTGATGATCCCGGACCAGCTGCGGCTGGTGCCGGTGTACCAGATGGTCAGCGCCCTCGGGCTGGTCTCCACCTACCAGGGCTACATCCTGATCAAACTGGTCGAGGCGACCAACCTCTTCTTCATGCGGCAGTACTTCCTCAGCCTGCCGCGCGACCTGGAGGAGGCCGCGAAGCTCGACAACGCCGGCTATTTCAAGACCTTCTGGAAGGTGATGCTGCCGCTGGCCGGCCCGGCCATCGCCAGCGTCGTCATCCTGGAGTTCCAGGGCATCTGGAACGAGTTCTTCTGGCCGCTGCTGATCCTGCAGGACCAGTCGAAGTGGACACTCCCGATCGGAATCGCCCAGTTCACCTTCGCCTACCAGACGAACTGGCCGCCGTTGATGGCCGCCTCGGTGATCGCGATCCTGCCGGTGCTGCTGCTGTTCGTGCTGCTGCAGCGGTACTTCATCGCCGGCGCCACGGCCGCGGCGGTGAAGCAGTGAACCGCGGGCCGGTCGGCGCGGTGGGTGGCCGGTGACCGCCGCGGTCCGCGCGGCGCTGCGGGGCGCGCTCAGCGACCTGTACCGGAACTCGTGGCGGTTCGTGCTGGCGAACGGGTGCCTGGCGGCATCGGTGCTGGTGCCGGTATGGCTGGCGATCGAGCTCGCGGCGCCGGCGCCACTGCTGCTGCTGGTGCTGGCCGGGCCGGCCTGCGCCGGCCTGGTGCACTGCGCGGTGTCGGCTGTGGACGATTCGGTGCACGGTTCCGGTGACGTGCGGGCGGCCGACATGGGCCACGGTGTGCGCCGGCACTGGCGGCGCGGGCTCGCCCTCGGCGCGCTGCTCGGGCTGGTCGTCGTGGCCGGGGTCAGCGCGATCCGGGTCTACGCCGGCCGGGGTGGCGTGTGGACGGCCGCCGCGTTCGGCTGCGGCTACCTGCTGGCCGTCGCGGTGCTGTTCCAGCTGGTGCTCTGGCCGGCCGCGATCCGGCTGGCTGACCGGCGGCTGGCCGAGGCATTCCGGGCGGCGGCCGCACAGTTCGCGTACCGGTGGTCGGCGGTGCTCCGGCTCGGCGCGGTGCTGTTCGTGGTGAACCTGGCCGGCGCGGTCGCGGTGCTGCCGCTGCTCACGGTCACTGTCGCGTTCTCGTTCCTCGCCGCGGCCCGGCTGCTCGCCCCAGCCGGCGAGCCGGTCACCGCGGCACTGTCCAAAGGAGAGTCATGGCCGGCGTGACCTTCGAGCACGTCCGCAAGGAGTTCGGCGACCAGGTCGTCATCCCCGACTTCAGCCTCGACGTCGCGGACGGCGAGTTCCTGGTGCTGGTCGGGCCGTCCGGGTGCGGCAAGTCGACCGCGCTGCGGATGGTGGCCGGGCTGGAGGAGGCCACCGGCGGCCGGTTGCTGATCGGCGACCGCGTCGTCAACCACCTCGCCCCGGGGGACCGGGACGTCGCGATGGTCTTCCAGTCCTACGCGCTCTACCCGCACATGACCGTGTACGACAACCTCGCGTTCGGGTTGCGGAACGTGCGGACGCCGGCGGGCGAGATCGACGGCCGGGTGGCCGAGGCGGCGCGGATGCTCGACCTCGGCGGGCTGCTGCAACGCAAGCCCCGGCAGCTGTCCGGCGGGCAGCGGCAGCGGGTCGCGCTGGGCCGGGCCATCGTCCGCGACCCGGCGGTGTTCCTGATGGACGAGCCACTGTCCAATCTGGACGCCAAGCTCCGGGTGGCCACCCGGGCCGAGATCCTCAAGCTGCACCGGCGGCTGGGCAGCACGGTGGTCTACGTCACCCACGACCAGGTGGAGGCGATGACGATGGGCAGCCGGATCGCCGTGCTCGACCAGGGCGAGCTGCAGCAGGTCGGCACGCCCGAGGAGCTCTACACCCGGCCGGCCAACCTGTTCGTGGCCGGCTTCATCGGCTCGCCGTCGATGAACCTGCTGCCGGTGACGGCCGACCCGGCCGCTCCCGCCGGCGCCGGCGGTGAGGTGGGGGCCGGGCTGCTGCGGGCCGGTGAGCTGGCGATCGAGGCCGACCCGGCGTTGGTCCGGTCGGTGGCCGAGCGGGGCGACGGTGCCGGCCTGATCGCCGGGTTCCGGCCGGAGTCGCTGGAGACCGCGAGTGGCGGCCGGCCGGCGGCCGCCATGACCGGCACGGTGCAGGTGGTCGAGTACCTCGGCGACGAACTGCTCGTGCACCTGGCGGCCGGCGAGACCGAGTACGTGGCCAAGCTGGCTGTGACCGACGCCCGCCCGGCGCCCGGCGACCCGCTCACGCTGTATGTTCCGGCCGGCCGGCTGCTGCTGTTCGACCCCGACACCCGGCAGCGCGTCGACCCGGCCCGGGCCACCGCCGAAGTCTGAGCCACCGCCGGCGCGGGCCGCCCGGGTGGTCGGCCGGACCGCCCACGTCCGGCCGGAACGCTCACTCGCCGGCTCAGCGGGCCACCCCGTACCCGCTGGCCGGCGGCGGTGGCGTCAGGTGGGGGCGACCGTGACCTGGCCGGCGGCGGCGTTGACTGTCCACAGGCGACCGTGGGCGGGCACGCCGGTGAGCGTGAGGTCGAGGTCGGACGGTGGAGTGCCGTGGGCGGTCAGGGTGCCGGTGACCGGGTCGGGGCGCAGGCCGAGGACGGCGGTCAGGGCGGCGACCGGGGCGGCCGCGGCCCAGGCCTGTGGCGAGCAGGTGGTCGGGTACACCAGCGGGATGCCGGTGTCGGCGCGGTCGAAGCCGGCCAGCACCTCGGGCAGCCGGAAGTCCAGGAACTCGGCGGCGTCGATCAGGCCGCGCAGCAACACCGCCGCCTCGGCGTACCGGCCGACCCGCGCCAGCCCCAGGCAGGCCAGCGAGGTGTCGTGCGGCCAGACCGTACCGTCGTGGTATTCGACCGGGTGGTAGCCGGCGGCGCCGGTTCCCATCGTCCGGACGCCCCAGCCGGTGAACAGCTCCGGCGACAGCAACGCGGCCACCGTCCGGTCCACAGCGGACTCGACCGCGATGCCGGTCCACAGTAGATGGCCGACGTTCGAGGTGAGGGAGTCGACCGGGCAACCGGCCCGGTCCAGGGCCAGGGCGTAGTGCCCACCGGCCGGCGTGTCCACCCAGAAGTCGCGATGGAACCGGGCTTTCAAGGCGGCGGCGTCCCGCTCCAGCCGCTCGGCCAGCGCGGTGTCGCCCCAGACGGCACGGGCGACCTCGGCCAGCCCGAGCCGGGCGGCGTACGCGTAGCCCTGCACCTCGCAGGCGGCGATCGGGCTCTCCGCCCGCCGGCCGTCGGCGAACAGCGTCGAGTTGAACGAGTCCTTCCAGCTCTGCACCTCCAGGCCGGCCGGCGACCGGCGGTGGAACTCCAGGTAGCCGCGGCCGGTCAGGTCGGCCGGGCCGTCCACCCAGGACAGTGCCGCGCGCAGCGCCGGCTCCAGCTCACGCATCAGGCCGGCGTCCCCGGTCCAGCGCCAGGTCTCCGCGGCCAGCAGCATGAACAGCGGGGTGGAGTCGACCGAGCCGTAGTAGGGCAGCGTCCGGGTGAGCCGGGCGATCTTGCCGGCCCGTACCTCGTGCACGATCTTGCCCGGCTCCGCGTCCCGATCTGGATCGTCCACTGTGGACTGTAGCGCGGCCAGCGCGCGCAGCGCGGCCCGCGCCGGCCGCTGGCCGAGCGCCAGCGTCTGCAGGCAGGTGATCAGCGTGTCCCGGCCGAAGATCGTCATGAACCAGGGCAGCCCGGCCGCCGGCAGCAGCTCTGGGTCCACTTCGGAACCGGGTGCGGGCATGCGCAGCGCGCCCAGGTCGGCGACCGTCCGCCGGTAGGTGGCCGCCAGACCGGGCCAGCTGGTCCGCAGCCGGGGCGCGGTGTCGGCCCACTCCCGCTGCCGGGTGGCGGCCGCGGCCGCGGCCGCCACCAGCGCCGCCGCCGGCCGCGGGTGCTGCTGGTCCACGGCGCCGAGCAGCAGCACCGACCCGCGCACCGTCCACCCGCCACCGGGCGGCAGCGGCACGTCGAAGTAGCTGGCGCCGTCGGTGTAGGCGGGCGAGGCCCCCGGGTCGGGGTCGAAGCAGACCTGCACGCCGGCGGCGAAGCCGGCCACCGCCGCGCGCAGCAGCCAGCCGCGTTGCTCGGGCAGCCAGCGCCGGGTCGCGGACAGCGGCGGCAGCCCGCTCCGCGGCGCCGGCGGCGGCACCCCCAGCTGCTGCTCCTTGACCTCGTACAGGTCGGCGAAGTCGGCCGCGAACTCGTACCGGACCAGCACCCGGACCGGCCCGCCCGCGTGGTTGGTCAGCGTCAGCGTCTCGGCCAGCCCGGCCCGGCTCACCGACAGCTCGCGCCGGGCGGTCACCGGCGCGGCTCCGGGCACGTCCGGCGCCAGCAGCCGGCCGTGGACCGTGCACACCGGCGCGGCGTCCGCGCTGCTGCCCAGCGGCTCGATCGGCCGGCCGTCGAGCGTCAGCCGCCAGCGGGACAGCACCCGCACGTCGTCCGCGTACAGCCCCTGCTCGCCCTGACCGGCATCCCCGACCAGGTCAGCGACGTAGAACCGGTTCCCGTCCAGCACGGTCACGCCGTCAGCCATCGCCTCACCCTATGGGCAACGTCACCGGGACCGGGTCGGAGCGGGCCGGGGTGCCCGGATACGCTGCCGGGCGGGCGCGCGGAGCGGGCCTCTTCGCCGAGTGCGACGGTCGCTGAGCGCGGACGGGATGGAGCGGTGGACCTCTTCGAGTACCAGGCCAAGGAGCTGTTCGCACGGCACGGCGTACCGGTGCTTCCCGGCGAGGTGGTCGACACGGCCGGCGCCGCCCGCGCCGCGGCCGAGCGGATCGGCACCGCGGTCGTGGTCAAGGCTCAGGTCAAGACCGGCGGTCGGGGCAAGGCCGGCGGGGTGAAGCTGGCCACCAGCCCCGACGAGGCGGCCGAGAAGGCCACCGGCATCCTCGGGCTGGACATCAAGGGCCACATCGTGCACCGCGTGCTCGTGACCGAGGCGTCCGATATCGCCGAGGAGTACTACGCGTCGTTCCTGCTGGACCGGGCGAATCGTACGTTCCTGGCGATGGCCTCCCGCGACGGCGGGATGGAGATCGAGCAGCTCGCGGTCGAGCGGCCGGACGCGCTGGCCCGCGTCCCGGTGGACGCGCTCGCCGGGGTGGACGAGGCGAAGGCGCGGGAGATCGTCGCCGCCGGCCGGTTCCCGGCCGAGGTGGCCGACCAGGTCACCGACGTGCTCGTCAAGCTCTGGCAGGTGTTCGTCGCCGAGGACGCCACGCTGGTCGAGGTCAACCCGCTGGTGCGCACCCCGGACGGCCGCGTGCTGGCGCTGGACGGCAAGGTCACCCTCGACGAGAACGCCGGCTTCCGGCACGCCGACACGTTCGCCGAGTTCGCCGACAGGACCGCGGCCGACCCGCTCGAGCAGCGGGCCAAGGAGAAGGACCTCAACTACGTCAAGCTGGACGGCGAGGTCGGCATCATCGGCAACGGGGCCGGCCTGGTCATGTCCACTTTGGACGTCGTGGCCGGCGCGGGGGAGCGGCACGGTGGCGTCCGCCCGGCCAACTTCCTCGACATCGGCGGCGGCGCCTCGGCCGAGGTGATGGCGAACGGGCTGGAGATCATCCTGTCCGACCCGAGCGTGCGCAGCGTGTTCGTGAACGTGTTCGGCGGCATCACCGCCTGCGACGCGGTCGCCAACGGCATCGTGCAGGCCTTCACGCTGCTCGGCGGCCGCGGCGAGGCGGTCGACCGGCCGCTGGTGGTCCGGCTGGACGGCAACAACGCCGAGGAGGGCCGGCGCATCCTGGTGGACGCGGCCCTGGGCGGCGTCGAACTCGTCGACACGATGGACGGCGCGGCAGAGCGGGCGGCCGAGCTAGCCGCCGCACGGTAGAGGAGCAGACAGTGGCTGTGTTCCTGGACGAGTCGTCCCGGATCGTCGTGCAGGGCATCACCGGCTCCGAGGGCACCAAGCACACCCGCCGGATGGTCGCGTCGGGCACCCGCATCGTGGCCGGGGTGAACCCGCGCAAGGCCGGCCAGGAGGTCGACGGCATCCCGGTGCTCG
>JBBWZH010000570.1:0-5330 GCA_039648995.1 Mycobacteriales bacterium | reverse complement strand
GTTCCTGCCGTTCGCCGGCGCGCAGCTGATCTTCGCGCCGCGCAGCGCGGCCGCGGTGGCACGGTACGGCCCGAAGGTGGTCTGCGCGGTCGGCCTGGGCATCTCCGCGCTCGCGATCGGCACGTTCGTGTTCCTGACCGAGAGCACGCCGATCTGGGTGCTGGCGGTGACGTTCTTCTTCCAGGGCGTCGGGATGGCGAACGTGATCCCGCCGACCGCGGAGGCCGTGATCTCCGCGGTGCCGCGGGAGAAGGCCGGCGTCGCCTCCGCGGTGAACAACACGATCCGCCAGATCGGCGGCGCGCTCGGGGTGGCGGTGCTCGGCTCGGTGCTGTCCGGCGTGTATCGGGGGCAGATCGCGGACAAGCTCGGCGTGCTGCCGGCCGGCGCCCGGGACGCGGCGGCCGAGTCGGTGTCGGCCACCTACACGGCGGCCGAGCGGGCCGGCGCGGCCGGCGCGACGCTGATCGACCCGGCCAACCACGCGTTCGTCCAGGCCATGCACTGGGCCGCGGGCGGAGCTGTGGTCACGGCGGTGCTCGGCACGCTGGCGGTGATCCGGTGGCTGCCGCGGCAGTCGGCGGCGCACCCGTCGGTCGCCGTCGAGCCGTCGTTCGATGACGCGCTGGTCGAAGTCTCGTAACATAGCGCTCACCATGAGCAGCACCGGTGTGACGTCTGCTCCGCGGCCGCGTGGTCGGCCGCGGAGCAGTCGCGCCCACGACGCGATCATCGACGCGGTCCTCGAGTTCATCGCCGAGGGCACCACCGTCGAGGCGCTGTCGATCGAGGCGATCGCCGCCCGGGCCGGGGTCGGCAAGGCCACCATCTACCGGCGCTGGCCGCACAAGGACGCGCTGATCCTGGACGCGGTGGCCTCGGTCAAGGAGCCGGTGCCCGAGCTGCCCGGTATCTCCGTCCGGGAAGACCTGGTGCTGCTCACCCGGGCCATCGGCACCGCCCGGGACAGCCGGGCCGGGCAGATCCTGCCCTGCATGATCCCGGAGCTGCAGCGTCCCGGCGGCCTGCGGGACGCGTGGCTGGCGATGATCGAGTCACGCCGCGACGTCACCCGAGGCGTGATCCGGCGCGGCATCGCCGAGGGCGTGCTGCGGGCCGATACCGACGTCGAGCTGGCGGTCGCGCTGCTGTCCAGCCCGATGACGTCGACGCTGCTCGGATCGCTCCCCCGGCTGGACACCACCGATCTGGCCGAGCGGGTGGTCGACACGGTGCTGCGCGGCGTCGCCGTCCAGCGCTGACCGCGGCCCGGTCGGTCACGGTCGGGCGGCGGGGGCGTCCGGCTTCGGTGGCTCGGTGCCGAGCAGGTCGTAGGCGGACGACACCCAGTCGCACAGCAGCGGGCGGGTGTCGGACGGGTCGACGATCTCCTCCACCAGGAACGCCTCGGCGGTGCGGAACGGGGATCGGACCGCGTCCAGCCGGGCCGCGATCTCCGCCTTCTGCCGCTCGGCGTCCGGGCCGGCCTCGGCCAGCAGCCGCTTGAACGCGACCTCCAGACCGCCCTCGACCGGCAGCGAGCCCCAGTCACCGCTGGGCCAGGCGATCCGGTACGTGTGCCGGTGGTGCGGCCGGTGCGCGCCGCCGGCCACCCCGTACGCGCGGCGGACCAGCACCGACGCCCACGGCACCGGGCACTGGTAGATCGCGGCCAGGGCCCGGGCGCCGTGCCGGATCGTGCCGGCCCGCTCGGCCGCGCTGCCGATCACGAAACCGGGCTGGTCGACGAGGTGCACCACGGGCAGGTGGAACGTGCCGGCGAGGTCGACGAACCGGGTGACCTTGTCGGCGCCGGCGGCGGTCATCCCGCCGCCGTACACCCGCGGGTCGGACGCGAGCACCGCCACCGGCCAGCCGTCCAGCCGGGCCAGCGCGGTGACCGTGGCCGGCGCGTACGCCCGGCCCAGCTCGACGACGCTGCCGCCGTCGAAGACCGAGCTCAGCAGCGCCCGCACGTCGTACGGCCGGCGGCGGTCGCGCGGCACCAGGTCGCGCAGCGCCGGGTCGGTCCGGCCAGGATCGTCCCAGCCCGGCCCGCGAGGCCCGGCGGCGTCCGGGGCGCCGGCGCGGGGGGCACCAGCGCCGCGGTCGCCACCGGCCGGGTCGCCGGCCGCCCGCGGCGGCAGCGCCCAGGCGTGCTGCGGCAGGTAGCCGAGCAGGGTGCGGACGGCGGCGAACGCGGCCGCCTCGGAGTCGACGACGAGGTCCACCGTGCCGGCCCGGGCGACCACGTCGACCCCGCCGAGCGCCTCGCGATCCACCCGCTCCCGCATCCCCGCCTCGACCAGGGCCGGGCCGGCGACGAACACCTGGCTCAGCCCGCGGACCGCGATCGACAGGTGCGCGCTGACCAGCCGGGCCGCGCCGAGGCCGACGACCGGGCCGAGCGCGCAGGCCAGCACCGGCACCCGGGCCAGGTTCGCGACGACCAGGTCCCAGCCGGGCAGCCAGGGCACGTACGTCCGGCCCAGGTCGTCCAGGCTCTTCACGCTGCCGCCCCCGCCGGTCCCGTCCAGCAGCCGGACGATCGGGATGCGCAGGTCGTGCGCCATCCGCTCGGCGGCGACCTGCTTCTCGTGGATGGTCGCGTCGGCCGCGCCGCCGCGGACGGTGAAGTCGTCGCCGGCCACCACCACCCGCCGGCCGTCCAGCCGGCCCTGGCCGATCACGGTGTTGGCGGGCACCGCGTCGGCCAGGGTGCCGTCGGCGGCGTAGCTGGCCGCGGCGGTCAGCGTCCCCACCTCACGCCAGGAGCCGGGGTCGAGCAGCGCGGTCACCCGCTCCCGGACGGTCAGCCGGCCGGTCGCGTGCTGCCGCGCGACCCGCTCGGCACCGCCCATCCGCCGCGCCAGCTCACGCCGGTGGGCCAGTTCGGACAGTTCCGGCTCCCAGGTGGACACAGCCAGGAGTCTGCCGCGACGGCCGCCGTCCGGCGCGATTGGCCGCCGGCGCGGCGGGGGAAGGTCGTAGTGGACCCGACCGGGCCCGAGCTGCCGGGAGGAGCGGACATGACCGTGCGATCCGACGGCCTGGACGTCAGGAGAGCACGCCGGGTGACCACCCGTGCGGCCCGGCGAGCCGGCGACAGCAGGTGGATGGACCGCTGGGCCCGGGTCGGCATCGCCGCCCGCGGTGTCCTGTACGGGCTGATCGGCGTCATCGCGATCCAGCTCGCGGTCGGCAACCAGCACCGGACGGCCGACCAGAAGGGCGCGTTCCAGACGCTGGCCGCGGAGCCCGGCGGCAAGGCGATGCTCTGGGCCGTCGCCATCGGCCTGTTCGGGTACGCGATCTGGCAGGGCACCGAGGCGATCTGGGGCCACCGCCAGAAGCGGGGCCGCAAGCGGGTGGCGAAGCGGGTCGAGTCGGCCGCACGCGCGCTGGTCTACCTCGTCATCGGCGGGCTGGCGGTGAAGATCGTGACCGGCAGCCCGTCGCGGACCGGCGGTGACACGGCCACCGCGAAGGCGCTGAAGATGACCGGCGGCCGGGCCCTGGTGATCGCGGTCGGGCTGGTCGTCGTCGCCGTCGGCGCGAGGCTGGCCTGGCAGGGGATCAAGTCGGACTTCGTCAAGCAGCTGAACCTGGCCGGCCTGTCGCGCCGGAGCCGGAAGCTGGTGATCGCCCTGGGCCGGTTCGGGTACGTGGCCCGCGGCCTGGTGTTCGCGCTGGCCGGCGCGCTGGTGGTGACCGCCGCGGTCACCTTCGACCCGGCCAAGGCGCGTGGTCTGGACGCGGCGCTGCGCACGCTGGCCGGCCAGCCGTACGGGCCCTGGCTGCTCGGCGCCGCCGCGCTCGGGCTGATCTGCTTCGGTGTCTACTGCTTCGCCGACGCCCGGTTGCGACGGATCTGACCGATCCAGCGGCACCGCCGCCCACCCCGTCCTGCGCATAGGCTGGCCGCGACCAGGGGCGGGCGGCACCCCCACCGGGCCAGGGAGGAGCGGGCACAGTGACTGTGGCGAGCGGGGTTCGGGTGACCGGGCCGATGCTGGACCGGTTCGGAGCGGTGCTGACCACCGAGGCGCTGCAGTTCCTGGCCGACCTGCACCGGACGTTCAACCCGCGCCGGCACGAGCTGCTGCGGCGGCGGGCCGACCGGGACGCGGAGCTGGCCGCCGGCGGCATGCTCGGCTTCCTGCCCGAGACCAGGGACATCCGCGACGGCGACTGGACGGTGGCCCCGCCGGCCGCCGGGCTGGTCGACCGCCGGGTCGAGATCACCGGCCCGACCGACGCGAAGATGACGATCAACGCGCTGAACTCGGGCGCCAAGGTCTGGCTCGCCGACCACGAGGACGCGAACACCCCGCTGTGGGAGAACGTGATCGACGGCCAGCTCAACCTGCGCGACGCGATCGACCGGAAGCTCTCGTTCACCTCGCCCGACGGCAAGGAGTACGCGCTCGCCGACGGCGACCTGGCCACGATCGTGGTGCGGCCGCGCGGCTGGCACCTGCCGGAGAAGCACATCCTGGTGGAGGGCGAGCGCACCTCGGGCAGCCTGGTCGACTTCGGCCTGTACTTCTTCCACTGCGCCCGCCGGCAGCTCGAGCGCGGCGCCGGCCCGTACTTCTACCTGCCGAAGCTGGAGAGCCACCAGGAAGCGCGGCTGTGGGACGACGTGTTCCGGTTCGCCCAGGACCGGATGGGTCTCCCGCTCGGCACGATCCGGGCCACCGTGCTGATCGAGACGTTCCCGGCCGCGTTCGAGATGGACGAGATCCTGTACGAGCTGCGCGAGCACTCGGCCGGGCTGAACGCCGGCCGCTGGGACTACATGTTCAGCGTGATCAAGAAGTTCCGCGGCCGGGGTGCCGACTTCCTGCTGCCGGACCGGAACTCGGTCTCGATGACGGTCCCGTTCATGCGCGCGTACACCGAACTGCTGGTGCGCACCTGCCACCGCCGCGGGGCGCACGCGATCGGCGGGATGGCCGCGTTCATCCCGAGCCGGCGCGACGCGGCGGTGAACGAGACCGCGCTGGCCAAGGTGCGCGACGACAAGACGCGCGAGGCCGGCGACGGCTTCGACGGCTCCTGGGTGGCGCACCCGGACCTGGTCCCGGTCTGCCGGGAGGTGTTCGACGGCGTGCTCGGCGACCGGCCCAACCAGCTCGACCGCGGCCGCGACGACGTCGAGGTGACCGCCGAGGAACTGCTGGACGTGAAGCACACGCCGGGGCAGCGCACCGAGGTCGGGCTGCGCAACGGGGTCAGCGTCGGCATCCAGTACCTGGAGAGCTGGCTGCGCGGCTCCGGGGCGGTGGCGGTCTTCAACCTGATGGAGGACGCGGCGACCGCCGAGA
>JBBWZH010000559.1:0-5756 GCA_039648995.1 Mycobacteriales bacterium | reverse complement strand
CTGACCTGCTGCTGCGGGCCGATGCGCTCCGGTCCGGGCGGGTGCCGTTCGTGCTGGCCACGGTCGTCCGGGCCGAACGACCGACCAGCGCGAAGGCGGGCGACCGGGCGCTGGTGCTCGCCGACGGAACCCTGGAGGGTTTCGTCGGCGGCACCTGCGCCGAGTCGACGGTCCGGGTGCAGGGGCTGCGGCTGCTGGACTCCGGCGAGTCGACGCTGCTGCGGATCACCCCGGACGGTGACCAGGAACCGTCCACAGTGGAGGGTCTGGTGACCGTCGGCAACCCATGCCTGTCCGGCGGGACGCTGGAGATCTTCCTGGAGGCGATGCTGCCGGCGGTGCTGGTGCACGTGTTCGGCGACGCGCCGGTGGCCCGGGCGCTGGCCACGGTCGGCACCGCGATGGGCTACGACATGCGGGCGACCGCCGACCCGGCGCAGGCGATCCCGCCGGACACCGCCGCGGTCGTGGTCGCCTCGCACGGCCGGGACGAGGAGGCCGTGCTGACCGCGGCGGTCCGGGCGCGGGTGCCGTACGTGGCGCTGGTGGCCAGCCGGCGTCGCGGCGAGGCGGTGCTCGGCGGTCTGAGCCTCACCGCGGAGCAGCGCGCCCGGGTGCACAGCCCGGCCGGGCTGGACATCGGCGCCCGCACCCCGGGCGAGGTCGCGCTGTCGGTGCTGGCCGAACTGGTCGCCGGCCGGCCGCGCCCGGCCGGGCCCCGGGTGCCGCGGGCGCTGCCGGCCGACGTGGTGACCGAGGCGGTGGACCCGGTCTGCGGGATGACCGTCGCGGTCGCGCCGACCTCGCTGCGCGCCGAGCACGCCGGGCGCGCCTGGTACTTCTGCGGCACCGGCTGCCAGCACGCGTTCACCGCCGACCCGGACCGGTACGCGGCCACCTGAGCCCGGTCGCGCCCGGCCGCATCCCGGCCGGGCGCGGCCGTCCACCGGTGGCGGTCGGGCGGCGGGCCGGGCGGCGGCGATGAGCCGCTCGACCGCGTCCGGCTTGGAGATCATCGACACGTGCGAGGCGCGGACCTCGACGATGTCGGCGTGCGCCCGGTGCGCCATGAACAGCCGGGGCCCTCAGCCCCGGCGGGTCAGCCGGCGCGGCGGCCCCAGCGGCGCAGCACCGAGCGGGCGACCAGCAGCGCGACCACCGCGATCGCCTGCCCGCCGAGGACCACCCGGGTCCGGTCGAACGCCGGCCGCCAGGTGACCTCGCCGCCCTGGATCACGAACACGCCGGCCGGGGTGACCCGCAGCCCGAAGCCGCCGCCGGAACCCTGCTCGTTCGACTCACCGGTCCGGCCACCCTCGCCGCCACCACCGCCGCCGACGATCCGGGCCACCGGGATGATCAGGCTGCCGTCCCGCTCGATCGGGTCACCGAACGCCCGCCGGACGGTCGCGGCCTCCGCCAGCCGGTCCACCAACCGCGGTCCCTCCGCCATGCCAGCCTCCTCGCCGCGCCGCCGCCCTGGTCGGTCCCAGCATTCCGGCCACCCGTCCGCCTGACCACCGGTACGGCAGTCCGTGATCATCCGTATGCTCAGCGTTGTTCACAAGGACCTAGTTATCGGGCATTCGTCGCGTACCGAGGAGGCCATCGTGGATGTTGCCGACGTGCCGCGCAGCACGCTGACCGTGGAAGAACTGATCCGGCTGACCCGACCGATGCCGGTCTGCTGGCACGAGCCGGACGACGACGACGGCTTCTGGGTGGTCACCCGGCACGCCGACGTCCTGGCCGTCTCGATGGCACCGCACACGTTCTCGTCGTTGCCGAACACCCAGATGCTGCGCAGCCGGATCCTCGACCCGATCACACTGGAAGCGCAGAAGCTGATGATGCTCAACCAGGATCCGCCGGGGCACACCAAGCTGCGGGCGATCGTGCAGCGCGCGTTCACGGTCCGGGCGATCGAGGGGATGCGGGAGCGGCTGGCCGGCTACGCCCGCGACATCGTGCTCCACGCGCTGGACCGGGATGAGGGGGACTTCGTCGCCGACGTCGCCGCCGAGCTGCCGCTGCTGGCGATCACCGAACTGCTCGGTATCCCGCCCGAGGACCGGCAGAAGATCTTCGAGTGGACCGAGCAGATGATCCGGTTCGAGGACCCGGCCTACGCCGAGTCCAGCAAGCAGGCCGGCGGGGAGGCCTTTCTGTACGCCAACCAGATGGCCGTCGACCGCAAGGCCGAGGCCACCGGGGACGTGGTCAGCCGGCTGGTGCACGCCGACATCGACGGCGAGGGGCTGACCGAGCTCGAGTTCGACCTGTTCTTCACACTGCTGATCATCGCCGGCACCGAGACCACCCGGAACGCGATCAGCCACGGCATCCTGGCCTTCCTGGCCAACCCCGATCAGTGGCGGCTCTACCGGGCGGAGCGGCCGCGGACCACCGCCGACGAGGTCATCCGCTGGGCCTCGCCGGCCTTGTCGTACCAGCGCACCGCCGTGCGGGACACCGGGCTCGGCGGCCAGCGCGTCCAGGCCGGCGACCGGGTCGGCCTGTTCCTGCTGCCGGCCAACCGCGACCCCGCCGTCTTCACCGACCCGGAGCGGTTCGACATCCGGCGCGACCCCAACCCGCACATCAGCTTCGGCCGCGGCCCGCACTTCTGCCTCGGCGCCACGCTGGCCCGGGTCGAGCTGGACGTGACGCTCGCCGCCATCGCCGACCTGATGCCCGACCTCGCGCAGCTCGGCGAGCCGCGCCCGATCCGGTCCACGATCGTCAACGGCATCGCCGAGCTCCCCATGCGCTACCGACCCTGACCGTCCAGAGTGGACCGTCCTCTTTGGACCGTCGGGGTCAGCGCGTCGAGCAGGCCCGGGGCGCCGGGGCCGACGTACCACTCCAGGCCGTAGGTCTCGGCGAAGCCGCGGCGGCGCAGCGCGGACCGGTCGATCTGGCTGGCGTGCGCGGCCATCGCGGCCCGCTTGGCGGCCAGGTCGGCCGCGTCGGCGGCGACCACCGTCGTCACCTCGTCCCGGTGCCGGCCGAACCCGCCCGGGTCCCCGGCCGCCCATCCCGCCTGCCGGCCGGCCCCGGCCTGCCGGTCGGGCCGGGCCTGCCGGTCGGGCCGGGCCTGCCGGTCATGCTGACGGCCGGGTTCACCGCCGGGTTCACCGCCGGACAGGGCCGCGGCGGCCTGGCCGACAAGGTGCCGGCCGGACCGGCCGATCTGGTCCCGGTCGACGGTGGCCTGGTACGCGGCGATGCCGGCCTCACTGGCGGCGGCCGCGCCGATCCGGTGCACGGCGAGGTGGTCGGGGTGCGCGTAGATGCCACCCTGGTCGTAGTGCACCAGCGCCTCGGCGTTCTCCGCCGCGCACAGCCGGGCCAGGCACCGGGCCAGCGGGGCAGGGTCGGCCCGGGCCAGCGCGTCCGGGTGGCCGTTGTCCGGCCAGCCGGGCATCCCCGAATCACGCCGGCCCAGCAGTACCAACCGGGCCACCCCGAGCGCCGCGCAGGCCCGCTCCAACTCCGCCCGCCGCACGTCGGCCAGCGTCTGCCCGGACCGCAGCGGCCGCAGCGCCGGGCCGAGGTCGCCACCGGTCGCGGTGACCAGGACGACCCGGGCACCGCGCCGGGCCAGCCGGTGCATGGTGGCCGCCGTGAAGATCGCCTCGTCATCCGGGTGCGCGTGCAGGAACACCACGCACCGTCCGCGGATCGGGTCGGCGGCGCGGGCGGTGGGGTGGGCGGTGGGCGGCGCAGGCGCCGTCGGGGCGCCGGGGACAGGTGGCATCGTGGGCTCGCTCGCTGAGGGCAGGGTCGGCCAGGGACGCGGTTCGGTACGGACCCACAGCGGGCGCCCATCACGGGGCGGCTGCCCAGGGCGGCGACGGTGGCCGGCGGCCCGGAGCCCGTACCGGGGTCAGCGACAGCGCTGGTCGAAGTGGTGCGCGCGACGGCGCACCCAGCCGCAGTCGGCCGCGCGCACCGCCGGGCTGGCGGTCGGGGCGGGCCGGGCGGACATGCGAAAGATCGTGACACACATGTCAAGGTCACGCGGCGGCGCGGGCCGGACCGAGCACGTTCGGACACGCGGCCGGCCCGTTCGGGCGCTTGTCTCGCGTCAACAAATTGGCAGGGTCGTCACCCTGATCACCGTCAGATCGTTGCCTGCGAACACATGTCGCACGCCGATCGCTAGCCGGGCGTCCCGCCGCGCTCGCTTCTTCGGGCGAGGCGCTGAGCTTGCCCGTTGTGCACATCGCTCACCCACTCCCAGCCGGGCTTGGCCGATGGGCCGACCCGCGGGTCGCTGGGAGCATGGGCGTCACGCAAGGCGTGCACGTACGCGCGATCCTGGTCGATCCGTGCGCGTACCTGGTCAGCTCCGCCGATGGACCCGTGGCCGGGGACGACGACATCGACGTCGCCCGCCACGCCCTCGAGCAGCCGCAGCGCGGCGAGGTAGTCCTCGATCGGGTCAGCGGTGTCGTTCAGGTCGAGCATCGGAATCAGGACATCAGAAAGCGTGTCGCCGGCGACGAGAACCCCGCGGTCCTCGATCAACAGCGCCGCATGGCCCGGGGCATGCGCTTGATGCTCGATGATCCGGATTTGAGGGCCATCCCAAGGGATCCACTCCGTCTCGGCGGGCAGACCGGTAATGACGCCGAGCAGGTCCAGCGGTACCTGCTCGGCGATGTCCGGCGGTATCAGCGCGGCGACGCGGGCCTTCGCACCCGCGTCCGACAGCCGATCTCGGACAGTTGCCGCGCAGCGGGCCGTGCCGTAACGAGGTGACGCGCCGAGCGGGGCGTGCCAGAGCAGGTGATCCCAATGCGGATGCGTCGAGAAGCCTGCCACAACGGGCAGGCCCAACTCGTGAAGGTCGTTCGCGAGGCAGGCCATCTCGTCGCCGCGCACCCCAGGGTCGATGAGCAACACGCCAGCGCGGCCGTGCACGACAACGGCGTTGCTCTGGCAGAACTCGCTCTCGTGGATCAGCACACCCTCCGCGACCTGCCTCAGCACGGGGCTCCTTCCGCTTGTGGTTTGCAACCGCTTGCCGGGACGGTAGTACCTGGCGGTAGTAGATTGCAAGCACTATGGGTGAAGCGAGCGAGCCACGGTCGGGGTGCCCGATCAACGCCGCCATCGAGGTGTTCGGCGATCGCTGGAGCCTGCTTGTCCTCCGCGACATCGTCTTCGGGGACCGCCGCTACTTCCGAGAGCTGCAGGCCAACTCGATCGAGGGGATCGCCTCCAATATCCTCGCCGACCGACTCAAGCGACTCGTCGAGTCGGGACTGCTCACCCGTGCGGACGCGCGACCCGGCCAGCGGGCGCGCTACAGCCTGACCGAACCCGCGATCCAGCTCGTACCCGTGTTCGCGCAGCTCGGCAGCTGGGGACTTCGCCATCGGCCCACGAGTTCCGCGCTGCGCGTTCGCGCCGAGCTGCTCGAACAAGGCGGCCCCGCGCTCTGGCAGCAGTTCATGGACGAACTGCGCCACTCGCACCTCGGCTCGGATACCCCACCGCGATCACCGAGCGTTCGCGAGCGCCTGAACGCGGCCTACCTCGCTGCTACCAGCTCCTCGTAGCTGCGCAGCAGTCGACCATGTCCAAGGGCGCCGACCGCCGCCGCCCGAGCTGTCTCACAGGTGAACCTCCGCCGGCACAGGGGCGGCGCCGGGGAGCGTCGCCGGCCAGCTCGATGACGGGATGTCTGGTGGGACCCGCCCGTGCCGAGTGCGTCCCGGAACGGTGGGCGGTCCTGGATGCGGTGG
>JBBWZH010000537.1:0-16726 GCA_039648995.1 Mycobacteriales bacterium | reverse complement strand
TGGAGCATCTGTTCCTGGCAGCCGGTATCGAGAGGTACCAGGATCCCACTGGCGCCTGGCATGGCAGCCCGGCCGGCGGCGGTGACCCGGTCTCGTCCTATCTCACCCCGGGCGGCAGCGCTCGTCGACCGGTCGCGGTGGTGATGCCGCTTCCGGAGCGGCGCGACCTTGCCCGCCGACCCGTCGTCCTGGTTCTGGACACCGGCATCGCCGAGAACCCCTGGTTGGGCATCCCCCAGGCCGCCCCACCGTCCCCGGGCGCGCGGGTGCGGGTCGACGGCGAGCTGCAATCCATCGTTCGGATCTGGACGACGCCAACAGCACAGGGCGACCGGACGTTGCAGCCCATCGACGACTACTGGGACCGGCCGGTGACCGACGAACCGCTGGTCGGCCAGATCGACTCGGCTACCGGGCACACGGTGTTCATCGCCGGGCTGATCGCCCAGATCGCTCCCGACGCCGACGTGATGTCGGTCCGGGTCATGCACAGCGACGGCATCGTGTACGAGCAGCCCGTCCTGGCGGTGCTCGACCGGCTGATCGAGCGGCTCACCCGGGTACGTGACGGCCGCCGCGAGGCCTCGGAGATGGTCGACATCCTGTGTCTGTCGTTCGGGTACTACGACGAGACGTCGGACACCCGATCGGCCACACCGCTGTTGCGGAAAAGGCTCGACGCGCTGGTCAAATTGGGTGTGCTCGTCGTGGCGTCGGCCGGCAACGACAGTACGGCCACGCCGTTCTATCCCGCCGCACTGTCGACCGAGTTGGGCCCCCGGTTCAGAAGCGTCGGCGCGCTCAATCCGAACGGGACCGCGACGCTGTTCAGCAACGACGGCAGATGCGTCAACACGTGGGCGACCGGAGCGGTGGTGGTGAGCACTTTCCCGGTCGTGCAGGGCAGTGGCCAGCCGGCCAACAGCGTGGCTCCCCGGCCGGGCGCCAACGGGCGGCGCCCGGACCGCCGCGAGGCTCTCGACGAAGATGACTTCATCAGCGGCTGGGGTGTCTGGTCCGGCGCCTCATTCGCCGCGCCGATTGCTGCCGCCGTCCTCGCCAAGTATCTGATCGAGAATTCTGACAATGACTGCGAACTCGCCCTGGACAAGATGGGGACGGACGCTACGATAAGGCGCGCGACTAAGGCGGTCGACATGGCAGTGGAGCACACTGCGCTGGCCCCATGAGGCACGAGTCCACCGCGGTCCGGCTCGCTGCGCCGCCGGACCTGGCACCAAGTTCGATGGGATTCGATGACGTGGGCAGCAAGCTGGATGATCTCCGCGCCGGAAAGCGGGGTGCCCTCGACGAACTCGTCGCGGACTTCAGCCCGCTGTTGTGGCACGTTGCCCGGGCGCAGGGGCTGGACCATGACGCGGCCGCCGACGTAGTCCAGACCACCTGGCTCACCTTCCTGCAGCGGCTCGGCGACATCCGGGACCCGCAGGCACTGGCCGGCTGGCTGATCACCGTGACCAGGAGGGAAGCCTGGCGCGTCGGCGGCGCGGCGCAGCGGTTGGCCGCCACGGACGACGATGAATTCGAGCGACGACCGAGCGACGATCTGCTACCTGAGGACGATCTCCTCCAGGCGGAGCGGCACCGGTTCCTGTGGGCCGCGGTACGGCGGCTGTCGCCGCGCTGTCAGGAACTGCTCCGCGTCGTGGCGTTTGCCCGCCGCCCCAACTATTCGACGGTGGCCGAAGCGCTGGGGATGCCGATCGGAAGCGTCGGCCCGACCCGAGGGCGGTGTCTTGCCAAACTTCGCGATCTCCTGGCCGCCGACTCGTACTGGAGCCGATCATGATGTCCGCGAATCCCGCCGGCTCCCAGGAACCCTTTGACGAGGTTGACGGCGCCATCCTCGACGACATCCAGTCGATCTACTCCGCGCTCGATCCTATGCCGGCGGATCTGCTGACCCGGATTCGGTTCGCACTCGATCTCGAGAACATCGACGTTGAACTCCTCCGCATCGAGGACACCGCAACCATCGGGGTTCGCGGTGAATCGCGCGGGCAGACCGTCACGTTCGACAGCGAGGATCTGACGCTCATGGTGAGCGTGACGCGCCAACCGGACTCGACCCTGACCCTCGACTGCTGGCTCGCTCCGGCTGGACAACATCAGGTGGAGCTGCGAACGCTCGGCGACCGACGGAGCACCACCGCCGATGAACAGGGCCGGTTCGTTCTCGCCGGCGTCCCGCCTGGGCTGGCTCAGTTCGTCGTGGGTCCGCTGCCAACCGGTGGAGGGCGATCCCGATCGTTCGTCACGCCGTCGATCATCCTGTGAGCGCCGTGCCGGTCGGCGAGATCGGCCAGGTACTTGATCGCGTGCGGCACCTGCACCGGATGGGTGTCGATGCCACCGGGGATGGTCGACCGGTGGTCGCCGCTCGGCACCTGCGGGCCGGACTGGTCCTGCTCGACCGGCTCGACGGGACCAACCGGTCGGCCTCCACCCGGACGGCCGTGGCTCCTGACCATGCCAGCCGGGCCCAGACCCTGCAGGCACGGCTGCTGATCAGCCTCGCCCTGGCTGAGGCCGAACAGGGTCGCACCGGCGCCGGGCTCCTGCTCGTCGACCAGGCGGCACCGCTGCTTCCGGCCGCCGACCACGGGGTGTTGCTGCAGCAGAAGGGTCTGCTCATGCTCCGGCTCGGGCGGGTCGACGACGCGATCCGCCTGCTGGACGAGGCGATCCCGCTGCTGGAGCGGGCCGGCGACGCGGTCGTGCTCACCCCGACGCTGCTGAACCGGGCCCTCGTGCACATCGACATCGGAAAGGTACGGGTGGCCCGGCAGGATCTGAGCCGATGCACCCGGCTGGCCCGGCGGCACGGATGGGATCTGCTCCGCGCCAAGGCCATTCACAACGGTGGTCTCTGCGATCTCATCAACGGCGATATCCCGGCGGCGCTGGCAGCATTCGAACTCGCCGCTCAGCTGTACGCACAGCTGGCCTCCGGGTTCCTACCGATCCTGACGGTCGACCGCGCGAAGGCCCTTCTGGCGGCCGGCCTCGGCGCCGAAGCCGGACGCGAACTCGAGGGCGCGGTCGAACAGTTCCGCCGTCAGGGGCTCACCCAGGACCTCGCCGAAGCCGAACTGCGCCGGGCCCAGGCCGCGTTGGCGACCGGGGATCTCGCGGCAGCGCAGGCCTGCTGCCGACGGGCGGAACGCGGGTTCCGCCGCCGCGGAAACCTGACCAGCGCCCACCTGGCTCGGTTGATGAGGCTGCGTGTCGACCTCGCCGCTGGCACCGGGCGAGCCGCGGGCCAAGCGATCCGGCTCGCACAGTCGCTGGCGGAGCATGGCCTCAGCCACGACGCCGGCATCGCCACGCTGGTCGGCATCCGAGGCTTCATCCGACAGCGAAGAACCACCCACGCCGAACGCCTGCTGGGCACCCTTCCGCCGCCGCGCCGCGGCGCGCCACTCGACCTTCGCCTGCTGTGGCGGGTGACCCGCGCTGAACTCTCCCTGGCCCGCGGCCGGCACTCCGCGGCACTTGTTCAACTCCGGGCCGGACTCAGGCTCCTGCAGGATTACCGGAGCAGGTTCGGCAGCCTCGACCTGCAGGTCGGTGCCGGCACGCTCGGAGTCGAGCTTGCCCACGCCGGTCTCGACATCGCGGTGCAGACCGGCTCGGCCGCATTGGTGTTCGCCTGGTCCGAACGGTCCCGGGCGCAGGTGTTCCGGATCAGGCCGGTCCGGGCTCCAACCGATCCCGCTACCGCCGACGCACTCGCCGAACTTCGACAGCTCCGTAGTCTCAGCCGGGAAGCCGAGCTCCAGGGCCGCCGCGATCCGCGCACCCAGTCACGATGCGCCGCCCTCGAGCGGCGCATCATCGAACGTGACCGCCACCTTCCCGGCACCAGGTACAGCACACCCGTCACCACCGCCGGACCGGTCATCAGAGAACTCGGCGACGGCCCCCAGGTCATCGTGAGCATCGTCAAGCACCAGGGCCGGCTGACCGCCCAACTCCTGGGCCACGGACAAATCCAGTCAATACCGCTGGGAGACAGCACTGTCGCCGAGGAGACACAGCGCCGGCTGCTCAGCGATCTCGACTCGCTGGCCGGCCGGCACCTCCCTGCCCGGCTCGCCGACGCGGTTCGATCCTCGACCAGGCATCACACGGATATCCTGACCCGCGAATTGCTCATGCCGTGGATCGACCAGATCAGCGACGACGACCTCGTGATCATTCCCCCCGTGTCGCTCGCGGCCATGCCGTGGGCGCTGCTGCCCCGCCTGCGCGGTCGGCCAGTCACCGTGGCGCCCTCGGCCTCCACGTGGCTCGGCGGCCGCCCGGCCAAACCCCGCCGGCCGCCCGGCGACGACCCGCCCGGCGGCCCGACCGCCGTTCTCGTCGCCGGGCCCGGTCTGGCCCACGCCGAGCGGGAAATCGACGCGATCTCCGCCATCCACCCGAACAGCCGCGCGATCCGACAGGACGAGGCCACCGTCCAGACGGTCCTGCAGGCGTTGAATGGCGTTCCAGTCGCTCATATCGCCGCGCACGGACACCACCACCAGGAGAACGTCCTCTTCTCCTGCCTCGACCTGATCGACGGTCCCCTGATGGCCTACGACGTCTACGGCCTGAACTCGCCCCCGACGCACGTCGTCCTCTCCGCGTGCGACGTCGGCCAGACAGTCGTCAGCCCGGGAGACGAGATCCTCGGATTCACGGCGGCACTCCTCTACGCCGGCACCCGAACCGTGATCTCCAGTGTTGCCCGCGTACCGGACGAAACGGCGGCCGACGTCATGTCCGCGTACCACAAGCAGCTCGCGGCAGGCGCTGAACCCGCCCACGCACTCGCCTTCGCCTCCCTCGCCAACCCGCTCGCATCGTTCGTCTGCTTCGGCGCCGGCTGAGTGGTTCCGTCGCGGCGTGATCAGGAGCAGGACCAGAGCCCGATCATGATCTCGGAGTACACCACCGGCTCGACCGTCCGCTATGGCTCGTTGTCAGTCCCACAGTTCACGAGCATCTTGAGGACCTGCTGCGAGCCGTCGGCAAGTCGTTCGAAGGCCGACGGGGCCTCGTACAGAGGTACCTCGTGTGTTGTCAGCGGTGCGACCCGCAGCGCTCCTGAGGCGAGATACCGGACGGCGGTCCGGACGTCGTCTTCACCCAGCAGAGACAGAACGGATGCCCGGCGGGATCGGCATAGACCTGGAAGTTGTCGGGGGACTCGGAGTCGGCCGCCGCCCTCTTCAGCACGGTCGCGCCCAGCGCGAGGACCTCCTCGTGCGCTGCCTCGAAGTCGTCGACCCAGAGGTCGAGATGGATTTGCTGCTGCGGTGTTCCGTCCGGCCACTCTGGCGCGATGTGGCCGGGCGCGAGCTGAACGCCCACCCGCGGTTTGCCCTCGACGAATACCATGTGCCAGTCGTCTTCGGTGTCGACGGTGCCGCCGAGCACCCCGGCCCAGAACCTGCTCTCGGCGGTCAGGTCGGCCGCGTCGAACACGACGACCTGGTGGCTGATTCTCACGGCATCGTCCTTTCAACGTGGAACGGAATCATCCGAGCCGGACGTCCCGGCGATGGACACCGCGCGGCGGTGGCGGCCCTGCCTGCCGGGCGCGGTGACGACGTGGAACGGTGCCGGGCCGCCGGTACGCAGATATCGCCGGTAAAGCGGGTTCCGTACGGCCAGGCTCGCTCACGGCCCGCAGGTTAGGTGAGGTTCCGGACGTTACCCGTCCGGAACCGTGCAGGCGGCGCTGTTCGGCTCGGCGACCGCTCCGACGCCGCTCGCTACACCGTGACGATGACCTTCCCGGCGGGATGGCCCTCGGCGAGGTAGCGGATCGCGTCGGGCGCGTCGGCGAGGGCGTACGTGCGGTCGATGACCGGGCTGACCGAGCCCGACTCGATCAGCGCGGTCAGTTCCTCGAGGTCCTGGTAGCGCTCCCGGGCGGTCACGCCGCAGACGCGCTGGCGGCCGAACAGTGAGAGCACGGGCGCGGCCATCTGGCGCTGGAAGCCGCCGAGCAGCCAGCCCTCAGCGTGCCCACCGCCGACGAGGGCGATCGTGCCGCGCGGTGTGAGTGCCCGCCGCAGCAGCGACAGGGGCCGGTTGCCGGCGGTGTCGATGATGACGTCGTACCGCGCGCCGGCGTGGTCGATCTCGCGTTGGGTGTAGTCGATGACGTCCTCGGCGCCGAGGGAACGCACCAGGTCGACCTTCGACGTGCTACAGACGCCGGTCGCGCTCGCCCCGTACGACTTGACAAGCTGGACGGCGAACGACCCGATGCCGCCGGCCGCGCCGGTGATCAGCACCCGCTGCCCGGGCTGCACCCGTGCATCGCGGACGCTCTGCAGCGCGGTCACCGCTGAGATGGGCGTCGCCGCCGCCTGCTCGAAGGTCAGGTCGGCCGGCTTGGGTGCCAGCCGGTGCTGCCGCGCCGTCGCGTATCCGGCGAACGAGCCGGTCTCACAGGTGCCATACACCTCGTCGCCGGGGCGCAGGCGGCTCACGTCGGCGCCGACCGCCGCCACCACACCGGCGACCGCCCTACCGAGCACCGCCACCTTGGGCCGGCGCAGCCCGACCGCGAGGCGCACGGCCATGGGTCGGCCGGTCATGAGGATCCACACGCCCGGGTCCACGCCGGCGGCGCGTACCTCGACAAGCACCTCCCCGTCGCTGATCGAGGGCTGGTCGATGTCGCGGAGTTCGAGCGCGTCAGCCGGGCCGTACACGTCGCGGGCGATCGCCTTCATGCCTTCTCCTCGGGGGAGGCGGGGTACTGGAACACGTCGTCGAGCGGAACGCCGAACACCCGGGCGATCCGGAAGGCCATCTCCAGCGAGGGCGAATAGCGGCCCTGCTCGATGGCGATGAGGGTCTGCCTGGTCACGCCGATGCGGTCGGCCAGCTCTGCCTGGGTCATCTCGTCGTGTGCGAAGCGCAGAGCACGGATGCGGTTGGTGACCTGCGTCGGTTTCACCATTCCGGGAAGCGCCTGCGGTACACGATGACCTTGGTGACGCCGCTGAGGACCGCCGACAGCACGAAGCAGAGGTAGATCACGTTGGCGATCCAGAACCGGTCCCAGTCCGCCATCGCCATGAGCATCGCCGCGACCGCGCCGATGACGACGAACGACTGGCCGACGTGTTCGCCGAGCACCCCGATCTCCCGATCCCGCACGTCCTTGGCGCGGGACGCGCCCGGAACCACGATGGCCATGCCGGCCTCGGCCGCGATCGCCGCGACGATCGCCGCCGCGACGGTCCACACCAGGGTGCTCGCGTAGGGCACGTCGGGCAGGCGGCGGCCGCCCGCGCGGCTCACGATGACGGTCACGTAGGCGGCGTAGCCGAGCACGGCGACGACCAGCCTGATCCACGCGCGCTTCTCTTCGTGTGTCATGACATGCGCTCCGGATGTCCAGAATCTTTGACACCGCGAAGGTAGCGAATCTTTGACGTCATGTCTAGAAAACCTTACATCGGTTCTCGGGTGCGGCAGGTAACACGCGGGCAGCCCGGGCTGCCCGCGAACGTGCGTGAAAGCGCGGACCGGACGGCAGCCGGTCGCCGTACCGTGCGCGGTTATGGGCGCGCTACGTCGCCGGCGAGGCGGTGACCGCGACGCGGAGCAGCCGCCGCGGCCGGCGGCGGTGCCCGCGCGGACCGGCCCGCCCGGCGGTCTGACCCGGCAGGCGATGGAGTTGCAGGCCTTGCTGGGCAATGCCGGGGTGGCCCGGCTCCTCGGACAGCGCGACCCCGGCGGTCTCCGCCCGCTGCAGCGCAGGATCCTCACCGGCCACGGCAGCAGCTCGCAAGAGATCACGACTGCGGCCGGCGTCCGCCTGATGCCGGAAGTGCAGGGGCTGCACCCCGCTCAGCTCGATCGGTTGATCGCGCTCGCCGAGGACGACCAGGAATACATCCACATCATCAACGCGCTGGATCAGACCCGGAACACCGTGGTCGGCGCCGTGGACGGGGGACGGGGCGGCCCCGAGGGCGCCTTCCTGAAGAGCGCGTGGGACTGGCGCAGGAACGTCAGCGCCTACGACCCGGCGATGAAGACCGACGCGCTGCGGGCCATGCTCAACAAGGAGGGTCTGCCCCCGGCCACCGCCCAGCTGACCCACGGGTCCATCACACAGTTCGGCCAGCACGTGCCCTACACCGACGTGCTCGTGCCCCACCCCGGCCCGTGGGTGATCGACGTCCAACCGCCCGACGACCTGGCCAGCTGCCTCGAGACCGTCATGGGCCCGAACAGCAGGGCGTGGGTGTTGACCGACAACGAGACGAGCAAGGCCTACGCGACAACCCTCGTGCAGCGGATCACCGCGATCAACCAGGCCAACGCCACCCGGCACGGCTACCGCCCGCTCGTCGTCGCGGAGGTCAAAGCCGTGGTCCCCACGGACATCGACGGCCAGCCCACGACCATGCTCGGCGAGGCCCGACTCCTCATCGGGCATCAGCCCTACTACCGCCTCATCCGCATCACCCGCACCTAGCTGCTCGGGTTGGGCCGAGTGGCCGTTCTACCCGAACGGGGCGGGCGCGCCGGACTGCCGGCGCTGCCGCGCGGTGGCGGTCAAGTGCCGCGCGGGTCAGCTGCCGCGGGCGGCGGTGGCGCCGACGGCGATGGCAGCCGCCGGGCCGGGTTGAGGCTGCGGCATGCCCCATCCCTTGGCCAGCGAGGACGGGCGGGCGAGCTCGCCGCCGGCGAAGTACTCGGTGAACTTCATGATCAGTGGTTGCCAGCGCACCGGGTCGATGTAGTCGGGGTGACCGGTCATGAGCAGGCTCTCGTCGACGTGCGTGTGCAGCACCTTGACCTCCAGCGCGCGCAGGCCGGAGTCGTCCTCGTCGATGTCGTGGATCGCCCGCACCTGACCTTCCATCTGGATCAGGCTCTCCGCGACGGCGGTCGGTGAGCCGGCGTCCAGCACGGTGGGGGTCAGGCCGGCGGCGCGGTACTTGTCCGGTTGGTACGTGTACCCCCGGGCGCGCTTGTACTCGGGGACATCGGGCCTGCCGGTGAGCAGTGCCAGCCGGTCGACCGCGTCCACCATCGACGAGTCGACCAGGTTGAGCACCAGCCGCGGGCGCCGCTGCAGGTTGCGCACCGTCTGTGAGTTGACGCTGAGCCCGAGCATCGCGGTGCGACCGACCCACCATGCCGACGACATCGGCGCGATGTTGGTAGATCCGTCGTCGTTGAGTGAGCTGATGAGCACGATCGGGGTGCCGAAGTACAGCATCTTCGGATTGAGTTCGCGCTTCACAGGGCTCCTCGTTTCGTCGGTCTCCGTACCGCAGACGCCCCACCGGCACCGGACGTGAGTGTGACCGCCGCCACAACTTCACACGGAGAGCCTCAGCCGGTTGCACGCGGGCAGCAGGCGGGCGGTTGCGCCGATGGCGACGCCGCCGATGGCGGCGGCCGCGCCGAGCCCTCCGGTCCCAGGCAAGGGGTGAACCAGCCGGTGCAGACGCGCCGGTACGGCCGACTATCGGGTTCCGCTTGCCGGTGGCCGGGTTTCCGCCCGCTGACCGGCCGTGCGGGAGGCGTCGGCCCGGTAGCGGTGGAGCATTGCTGTTGTCGCCGCGTCCCGTTGTACGAGCAGGGCCGGCTGGTACTCGGCGTCCACGTCAGGCCCGGCGACTGAACTCATGCCTCGCCATCCAACCCGATCGCCGCCTCGCTACCGCCAGGTCGGCGTCCCGCCCGTCAGCCCGGCCGCGTTCCCGAGCCGGCCGACTATTCCCGACCGGCTCGCTGCCCTGTCCACAACGGCGACCGAGCGGCTACCGGGTGCCCGTGTCGGCGCGGTGCGGGAGCTTCCAGCCCGGGCGGACGAAGTGGCAGGTGTAGCCGTTCGGGTAACGCTCCAGGTAGTCCTGGTGCTCCGGCTCCGCCTCCCAGAACGGGCCGGCCGGCGTGACCTCGGTGACGACCTTGCCCGGCCACAGGCCCGACGCGTCGACGTCGGCGATCGTGTCCTCGGCGACCCGCTTCTGCTCGTCGCTGGTATAGAAGATCGCCGACCGGTAGCTGAGCCCCATGTCGTTGCCCTGCCGGTTCTTCGTGGTCGGGTCATGCACCTGGAAGAAGAATTCCAGCAGCTCGCGGTAGCTGGTCCTGGTCGGGTCGAACACGACCTCCAGCGACTCGGCGTGCGTCCCGTGGTTGCGGTACGTCGCATTCGGAACGTCGCCGCCGGCGTAACCGACCCGGGTGCTGAGCACACCCGGCCGCCGCCGCAGCAAATCCTGCATCCCCCAGAAGCATCCGCCGGCCAAGATCGCCTTCTCCGTCTGGCTCACTGCCCCGCCTTCCTCACAGCGCCGAGGTCGGCGAGCGGATCTCGACTCCTCGGGCGCATGCTCTCCCGACAACACCAGCGCACCGCCCGATCATCCGAGCCCTGAGCTGGCCGGGTGCCGGCGGCCCGGCAATGATCGCCGGCACGGTCCGCCCACCCTGCTCCCGGCACCGGTCACCCCGCATACCACCTGAATCGTCCGATCACCGCAGTGGATTGTGCTCAGGTCGGGGGGTGGGCGGCGAGCCAGCTGGCCGCTCTGCGTGCTGAGGCGCGGGCCAGCCAGGCGTCCTGGACCAGTTCGGTGAGCTCGTCGCGGGCGAGCTCGCCGATGCGGCTGGCTCGGAGCAGTACCGACGGGTGGCCGGCGAAGTGCGCCGTGGTGAAGTACGGCGAGGTCTGGTCCTGGACGAGGGCTTGTTTGTCGGCGTCGGAGGCGACCCAGAAGACGATCACGTCGTCGTACCGTTGCCCGGTCTGCGGGTCCACGGCGTCCGGTCGGGGAGTGCGGAAGAAGATGAACGACTTCCCGCCGACCTGGTAGACCGGATTGCCCGCGGTGCCATGGACGACGGTGACGTGTGGCATGGCCAACGCCAGTTCGTGCACGTCCTCGGCTCGAGCCCTGTCCGCGGACACCGGCACAGGGTAGGCGGCTGCCTGCACCGGAGGATCAGGCGCCCGGTCGGGCGGCTTCGACAGAGCGTTCGATCAGTCACGAGTGCCTGGTAGGGCGTGTGCAGGACGCGACCGGCCGCCCTACGTCAGCGCGTCCGCAGGGTGCGCCTCGATGAGGAGCAGCGCCGCGGCCCTGGCGTCCTTCGCCGCCTCCGGGGTGTGGAGGATGGCCGCCGCGACCATGGCCCCGTTGACCAGGATGAAAAGCTGCTCGCCGAGGGCGGGCGGCCCGCCCGCGTCGGCCGCGAGGCCGGACAGGAACGCTGCCAGCGCGCGCTTCTGATCCTCGACCGCCGCGGTCACGCTGCTGGAGCTCGCGCTCATCTCGCCGAACGCGTTGACGAACGGGCAGCCCCGGTAGCCGGGCTCGTCGAACCACGCGTACAGGAAGTCGAACACTCCCAGGATCTGGCTTCGCGGGCTCGGCAGCCCGGTGAGGTGGGCCGCCAGGGACTGCTGGAATTCGCGGTCACGGCGGCGGAGCACCGCGGCGGCGAGTTGGTCCTTCGCCGGGAACAGGCCGTACAGACGCTTGAGCGAGACCCCGGAGGCGTCCCGGATCTGGTCCATCCCGACGGACCGGATCCCGTAGTCGTAGAACAGCCGCTCTGCCGCGTCCAGGATCCTGGCCTCGGCCGTCCTGTCGTCCATCTCAACCCACCCTTGCCTGGAGAACCAGCGTTCTCTACGCTACCACCTGCTGGAGAACGCTCGTTCTCCGCAAGACAGGAGGCGTCATGCCGGCGTTCGCTACCCGCTACCGCACCGAGGACGTGCAGGGACACGAGATCTTCTACCGGGAAGCGGGGGATCCAGCGAACCCCACGCTGGTCCTGCTGCATGGGTTCCCGGCGAGCTCCTTCATGTTCCGTGACCTGATCACCGACCTGGCCGACGACTACCACCTCATCGCTCCCGACCACCTCGGCTTCGGGCGATCGGCCACCCCGCCGGTCGAGGACTTCGACTACAGCTTCGACAAGCTCGCCGAAACCACGCTCGGGCTCCTCGACCGCCTCGGATTCGACCGGTTCGCGCTCTACGTCCAGGACTACGGCGCGCCGATCGGCCTGCGGATCGCCACCCAGCACCCGGAACGGGTCACCGCACTCATCACGCAGAACGGCAACGCCTACGTCGAGGGCTTCACCGCCTTCTGGGAACCCCTGTTCGCCTTCGCCGAGGACGGGGTGACGAATGTCGACGCCGTGCGGGAGAGCCTGCAGCCGGCCGGGCAGCATTGGATCTACTCCCACGGGACGCCGGCCGACCGGCTCGACCGCCTGTCGCCGGACACCTGGACACTCGACCAGGTCGGGCTTGACCGCCCGGGCAACAAGGAGATCCAGCTCACGCTGTTCCGCGACTACCGGACCAACGTCGACCTCTACCCGAAGTTCCAGGAGTACTTCCGCACCCACCAACCCCCGACGCTGGTCGTCTGGGGCGAGCACGACGAGATCTTCGGCCCGGACGGCGCGCGGGCGTTCGCCCGCGACCTGCCCGACGCCGAGATCCACCTGCTCGACGCCGGCCACTTCGCACTGGAGACCGACGGTGAGCGGATCGCGACCCTGGTGCGCAGCTTCCTCCGTCGGGCTCGGTAGCCGACGCGGACAGCCTTCCACCACCCGCGAACGCTCCGTGCGGCCGCGGTCTCGCCACCTGGTCTCTGGGCGTCCCGCCGGATCAGGGTGTTCGCGCCGGCTCCAGGGGCCGGCCCCGGCTCAGGGTTGGCGGGTGGTTGAGCGGTATCCGCAGATCGAGCCGTACGCGTCGGGGATGTTGGCGGTCGGTGACGGCCCCGACGTCCTGCTGGGAGACGGGCGAGGTTCTGGGTCAACTGGACGTGGCAAGGCGGATCCCTAGCGCGACGAAGACCGTGCCGACAACGGCGTCGATCGGCCGCCGCGCGGCCTTGTACGCCCGCTGCACCCGGCCGGTGGAGAACAGGCAGGCGACCACCGAATACCAGGCCGCCGGGATCAGGCCCATCTCGACGACCGCCACTACCGCCACCCAGACCGGCACGCCGGCCGGCAGCAGCGCGGCGAACAGGCTGGTGAAGAACACCGCCGCCTTCGGGTTGCCGAGATCGACCAGCAGCCCGGTCAGCAGCGGCGACCGCAGCCGGGACCGGTCCGCACCGGGCCGCTCCCCCGCCGCGGCGATGGGCTGGCCGGAGCCATCCCGGCGGGCCCGCAGCACGGACCGCAGCCCGAGCGTGACGAGCACGGCGGCGCCGCCGAAGCGGACCATGTCGGCAAGCCAGCCGTAGCGGGCCAGCAGCACCGCCAGCCCGAGCAGGCTACTGGTCG
The DNA here is from genome assembly GCA_039648995.1 of Mycobacteriales bacterium. Lineage (GTDB taxonomy): Bacteria > Actinomycetota > Actinomycetes > Mycobacteriales > CADCTP01 > JBBWZH01. The sequence continues at coordinate 3,397 of JBBWZH010000537.1, read as the reverse complement.
CCCAGATCGCGTCCCCCAGCGCGAACCCGAGGGCGGTCCGCACGCCGCGCCGACGGTCGCCCGTGGTGGCCGCGGCGACCGCGGCGAGGAAGTTCGGGCCGGGGGCCATCACGACGACGAACCAGACCGCGCCCAGCACGGCCAACTGAGGTAGGTACCGCACCGGACTGTCCTACCGCGACCACACCGCATCCGTCGAGCGAGTTCGCCGCAGTCAACCCCAGGCCGCCGGGGCCGCGGCCCGGCCCGCATCTAGCAAGTGCGCTGCCGGGAGGGGACCGCTGGCGGTCGTTCGCTCGCGGCGTCGCGCTGACTGACCGGTGGTCGGGCCGGTCAGGCCTGGCCGCGGTCGGGGCGGGCCCGGTGCCGGTCGACCGCCTCGGCGACCGCGAGTACCCGCCTGGCCCGGCCGACCATCGCCGGGTCGACCATCCGCCCGTCCGGCAGCACCACTACGCCACGGCCGGCTCGGGCGGCGTCCTGTAGGGCGGCCAGCACCGCGGTGGCGTCGGCGCGCGCGGCTTCCCCGGGCGCGAACGCGGCGACGATGACCGGGACCTGCCGGGGATGGATCGCGGCCCGCCCGACGAAGCCCAGCCGACCGCCCTGCCGGCACGATGCCGCAAGGCCGTCCACATCGGACACGTTCGGGTAGGCGGACATCAGCGGCGACGGCAGGCCGGCCGCCCGGGCCGCGACCACCACCCGGCCCCGCGCCCAGCCCAGCCCGGACCCGTCCGGCACGCCGAGGTCGCTGATCAGGTCCGCCTCGCCCAACGCGATCCCGGCGACCCGCGGCGACGAGCCGGCGATGGCGAATGCCGCCTCCACCCCGGCCGCCGTCTCCACCAGGCAGTGCACCGCCGGGCCGGGGCCGAGCAGGTCGAGGGTGCGGTGCACGGTCCGGGCCGACTCCACCTTGGGCAGCCGCACCGCGGCCAGGCCCGGCAGGCCGGCCAGGGCGTGCAGGTCCGCCTCGCCCCAGGGCGAGTCGAGGGCGTTCACCCGGACCTCGACGACCGCCCCGGCCGACCCGGCCGCGGCCGGCAGGCCGGTCAGGAATGCCACCACGGCGCGTCGGGCCTGGTCCTTGCCCGCGGGCGCGACCGCGTCCTCCAGGTCACAGATCACGTCGCCGGCGGCGGCCAACGCGGTGCCGAAGCGGTCCGGCCGGTCGCCCGGCACGTACAGCGGGGCCAGCCGGATCGGCCGGGCCGTCACCCGACCACCCCCTCAGCCCGGAGCCGGGCCCGTTCGGCCGGTTCGACGCCCAGGGCGGCAAGGACCGCGTCGGTGTCGGCACCCGGCGGCCGGCCTGCCCAGCGGACCCGGCCCGGGCTGCGGGACAGCCGGAACAGCACGTTCTGCATCCGGACCGGGCCGAGCTCGTCATCGTCGACGGTGAGCACGGTGCCGCGGGCGCGGACCTGCGAATCCGCGACAAGCCCGCGCACGTCGTAGACCGGCGCGACGGCCGCCTGCGCGGCCTCGAACGCGGCGATCACGTCCGCGCTGTCCCGGGCGGCGATCCAGTCGCCCACCGCCGCATCGAGCAGGTCGGCATGGGCGGCCCGGCCGGAACCGGTGGCGAACCACTCCGCACTGATCACCTCCGGCCGGCCGACGAGGCGCAGCACCCGCTCGGCGATGCTCTGCGAGCTCGTGGAGACGGCCAGCCAGCGGCCATCCCGCGCCCGGTAGACGTTGCGCGGAGCGTTGTTGACCGATCGGTTGCCGGTCCGCGCCGGCACGATGCCGAGCTGGTCGTACGCGGTGATCTGGCCGCCGAGCAGCATCACGATCGGTTCCAGGATGGCGAGGTCGATCACCTGCCCGGCACCGCCGCGGTCCCGCTCGCGCAGCGCCGCGAGCACGGCGAACGCGGTGGCCAGCGCGGCGATGCCGTCGGCGAGCCCGAACGGCGGCAGCGTCGGCGGCCCGTCCGGCTCGCCGGTGATCGCCGCGAACCCGCTCATCGCCTCGGCCAGCGTGCCGAAGCCGGGGCGGCCGGCGTACGGGCCGTCCTGGCCGAAGGCGGTCACCCTGGCCAGCACGAGCCGCGGGTTGCGCTCGCGCAGCACATCCCAGCCCAGCCCCCAGCGCTCCAGCGTGCCCGGCCGGAAGTTCTCCACCAGCACGTCGGACCGCCCGACCAGCTCGAGCATCAGGTCGCGGCCGGACGGGTGGGACAGATCGAGGCCGACCGTGCGCTTGTTCCGGCCGATCGTCTTCCACCACAGCCCGACGCCGTTGCGCGCCGGCCCGTGGCCGCGGGCGGCGTCCGGGCGCCGCGGGTGTTCGAGCTTCACCACGTCGGCGCCGAAGTCGCCGAGGAACGTCGCCGCCAGCGGCCCGGCGAACAGCGTCGCCGCCTCGAGCACCCGGACGCCGGTGAGCGGCGGCGCGGTCGCACCGTCCACCGTGGCGTTGCTGTCCACTGTGGACGCCGCACCCGCTGTGGCGTTGCCGTCCACTGTGGTCGCGCTGTCTGCCGGGTTGGCGCCGGCCACCGTGGTCGGGTCGGTCGGCTCGTCCACTGTCACCGCCGCGCTCCGTCCGGCAGGTCCACCGCGCAGCGGAAGCCGACGCAGGCGGACCGGGCCAGGCCGCCGCCGGGCAGGATCAGCTTGACGCTCACCTCGGGCGGCTGCGGCCCGCCGTCGAGATACCACTCCGAGCCCTCGGCCCGGAACCAGCTGCCGCCCTTCAGCAGGCAGAACCGGACCCGCCCGTCGGTGTGCTCGCTCTCGGTCCAGTTCCACACCAGCGGGCTGCGCCGGGCCAGCACCCCGTCCGCCGCGGCGGCCTGCCACTCGTCCTCGGTGGGCAGCCGTGCGCCGCGCCAGCGGGCGTACGCCCGGGCATCCGCCAGGTCCACAAAGGTCACCGGCTCGTCCCGCCCACCGGCCGGCGGCGCGCCACCCACCCAGTGCGCCAGGTGCCGGGACGGCACGGCCGGGACGTAGCCGGTGGCGGCCAGGAACCGGGCGTACTCGGCGTTGCTGACCTCGTACCGGTCGACGGCGATCGGCGCCACGCTCACCGCCCGGGTCTCGTGCACGGAGCCGTGCAGCCGGGGCGGTAGCGGCTTCCATGCGTCCACGTAGGGCGCGCCGTGGTACATGCCGGTCTCCCGCAGCCGGTACCGCAGCGGCAGGGTACGCCGGCCCGGCCGTACCCGGGCCGCGCCGGCGGGCACCGCCCCGGCCGGCGCCGGCGGTACCGGCAACCGGCGCCCGGGCCGGCCGGGAAAGGTCGTGTCGCCGTCGTGGTCGAGCAGCCGGGCGGCGGCCAGCAGGTCGGCCAGGCCGGTGGACAGCAGCGGGCCCGGGTCGGCGCCGGCCGGCACCCGCAGCAGCGCGCCGATACCGCGCCCCGGTAGCCGCCCGCGGACCAG
>JBBWZH010000506.1:0-11529 GCA_039648995.1 Mycobacteriales bacterium | reverse complement strand
AGAGACAGCGCACGGGCGGCGGCAAGGAATCCGCCGTGCTCCCGGACAGCGAGCAGCGCGCGCAGTCGATGCAGATCCAGCATGGGTATGGAGGTTATCCGGCCGCCCTGCCCTGTGGTGAGAGATGTGCCTATCGTTGACTCTTTGTGGTTGAACGATCACAGACGTCACACGTTTGAGGCAGGTTTCCGATCCCGGGACGCCGCATGGGCACGGAGCGGATCAGCGGTGGGCCGGCACCGCGTACATCTCGTCCAGGAGGGTGGCGTAGCGGCTTTCCACGACCCGGCGCTTCACCTTCAGCGACGCGGTCAGCTCGCCGGCCTCGACGGTCAGGTCGTGGTCCAGGATCCGGAAGTCCTTGATCGTCTCCCACCGGTTCAGCCGCTCGTTCAGCGCCCGCACGCCCGCCTCGACCGCGGTCCGCACCTCGTCCCGGCGGGCCAGTTCCGCGTAGTCGCCGGAGAGGCCGTGGCCGCGGGCCCAGGCGGCCAGCTCGTCCGGGTCGAGGGTGATCAGCGCGGTGCAGTAGTTGCGGCCGTCGCCGTGCACGACGATGCGGCTGGCCAGCGGGCACAGCGCGGCGAACATCACCTCGATCGGCTGCGGCGCCACGTATTTGCCACCGGACGTCTTGATCAGGTCCTTCTTCCGGTCGGTGATCGTGAGGTGGCCGGTGGGGGCGAGCTCGCCGACGTCGCCGGTGTGCAGCCAGCCGTCCGGGTCCAGCGCCTCGGCGGTCTGCTCGTCCAGCCCGTGGTAGCCGCGCATCACGCCGGGGCCGCGGACCAGCACCTCGCCGTCCTCGGCCACCCGCACCTCGATCCCGGGCAGCGCCGGGCCGACCGTGCCGAACCGGGCGTCCTGCGGCCGGTTCACGAACGTGGCCGCGGACGACTCGGTCAGCCCGTAGCCCTCCAGGATCAGCAGCCCGGCCGCGTCGAACCACTCGGCCACGTCCCGGGACAGCGCCGCCGAGCCGGACACGAAGTAGCGCAGCCGGCCGCCGAACCGGGCCCGGATCTTGCCGAACACCAGCCGGTCGGCCAGCGCGTACCGGGCGGCCAGCAGCGGCGACGGGCGGCGGCCCTGCTGCCGCAGCCGGGATACCTGCCGGCCGACGCCGAACGCCCACCGGAAGACCCGCAGCCGCGGCCCGCCCTCCTCCTCGACCGTGCCGATGACCCGGGCGTACACCTTCTCGAAGATCCGCGGCGCGCCGGCCATGAACGTCGGCCGGACCTCGGCCAGGTTCTCCACGATCTTGTCGATCCGGCCGTCCACCACGGTGGCGAAGCCGATCCGTAGCTGCGCGCCGAGCAGCACCTTGCCGAACGAGTGGGACAGCGGCAGCCACAGGTACTGCACGTCGCCGGGGCGCAGGATGCCGAGCTGGTCGATGGCGGCGCTCTCGTAGGTCCAGCAGTCGTGCACCAGCCGGACGCCCTTCGGCCGCCCGGTGGTGCCGGACGTGTAGATCAGCGTGGCCAGGCTCTCCGGGCCGACCGCGTCCACCGCGGCGGTCACCGCGTCCGGGTGGGCGGCCAGGTGCTCGCGGCCGCGGCGGCTCAGCTCGTCCAGCCCGATCACCCACTCGCCGTCCTCGGCCACGCCGTCGCTGGCCACGCCGTCGCCGGCCACGCCGTCGTCGGCCCCGCCGTCGATCACCGCGACCCGCTCCAGCGCTGGCAGCTGGTCACGGATCGAGCGCAGCTTCGCCAGCTGCTTCCCGTCCTCGGCGATGGCGAACCGGCAGCCCGAGTCGGCCAGGAGGTAGGTCATGTCCGCGGCGTTGCTGGCCGGGTAGACCGTCGTGGTGGCGCCGCCGGCGCAGAGGATGCCGAGGTCGGCCAGTATCCACTCGACCCGGGTGCTGGAGATCAGCCCGACCCGGTCCTCCGGGCACAGCCCCAGCGCGAGCAGGCCGGCCGCGATCGCCCGCACCCGCTCGCCGGTCTCCGCCCAGGTCAGCGACTGCCACCCGGACCCGCCCGGCCCCGGGTAGCGGAACGCCTCGGCGTCCGGGGTGGCGGCCACCCGGTCCAGCGCCATCCGCGCGACCGACGTCGCCCGCCGATCCACCGCCTCCTGGGCCCGATCGCTCAGGCCGGCACCCCCCCGGTACCCGCGCCGGGTGACGCGGCCGCCGCGCGGTGGCCGACGTCCAGACCCGGCACGAGACTCCACGCGCGCTGTGTCCATGATTCGCTCGCAAGCTCGCTCATGCCGGCTCCGCCCCGGTACACGCGCCGGGTGAAGCGGCCGCCCCGCGCTGGCCGACGTCCAGACCCTCGCTCATGGCCGTGCCTCCCGCTGCCGCGTTGCTCACCCGTGCCCGCCGCCGGATACCAGGCCCGGCGGCAGACCTTCTCAGGTTACTGTCGGGCATGCCAGCCGCCGACCGAGCCGAAGTCGAGAAACTCGACGTCAGCGATCCGCTGGCGGCCTTCCGCGGCCGGTTCGAATGGCCCGACCCCGGGCTGGTCTACCTGGACGGCAACTCGCTGGGCATGTTGCCGGCGGCGGCGCTGGCCCGGGCGCAGCACGTGCTCGCGCAGGAGTGGGGGCAGCGGCTGATCCAGGCCTGGTACTCCGGCTGGCTGGAGCAGCCGGCCCGGGTCGGCGACCTGCTCGGCTCGCAGCTGCTGGGCGCGGCACCGGGCCAGGTGGTGGTCGCCGATTCGACCACGGTCAACTTCTACAAGCTCGCCGCAGCCGCGCTGGACGCGCGCCCCGGCCGACCGGTGATCGTCAGCGCCGCCGCCGACTTCCCGACCGACCGGTACGTCCTCGCCGGGCTGGCCGCCGCCCGCGGGCTGGAGCTGCGGCTGGTCGGCTCGGCCGAGACCAGCGGGCTGACCGCGGCCGCGCTGGCCGGCGCCGTGGACGAACGCACCGCGCTGGTCGCGCTGTCGCATGTGGACTACCGGTCGGCCGCGGTGGCGGACCTGCCCGGCATCACCGCGCTGGCGCACCGCGCCGGGGCGCTGGCGCTGTGGGACCTGTCGCACTCGGCCGGCACGCTGCCGGTCGGCCTGGACGCGTCCGGGGCCGACCTGGCGGTGGGATGTAGCTACAAGTACCTCAACGGCGGGCCGGGAGCGCCCTCGTTCCTGTATGTCCGGGCCGAGCACCAGGCGTCGCTGCGGCAACCGATCTGGGGCTGGTTCGGCCAGCGCGACCAGTTCGACATGGGCCCGGAGTACGACCCGGTGCCCGACGTGAACCGGTTCCTGGTGGGCACCCCGCCGATCCTCGGGCTGGCGCTGGTCGAGGAGGGCGTCCGGCTGCTGGCCGAGGCGGGGCTGCCCCGGCTGCGGGCCAAGGCGGTCGCGCTGACCTCGCTGCTGGTCGACTGCTACGACCGGTGGCTGGCGCCGCTCGGCTTCGGCCTCGCCTCGCCGCGTGACCCGGCCGGCCGCGGCTCGCACGTCTCGCTCGCGCACCCGGACGCCGAGCGGCTGCGCGGGGAACTGGTGCGGCACGGCATCGTGCCCGACTTCCGCCGGCCGGACCGGCTGCGCTTCGGCCTGGCCCCGCTCACCACCCGCTTCGTCGACGTCTGGGACGCGATGGACCGCCTCCGCTCCCTGGTCGCCTGATCCGCCGGCCCGCGGTCAGCGGTGCCAGCGGAGCTGGACGTCGGTGGGTATGTCGTTCGCGGCGAGCGCGGCGGAGTAGCCGTCCGGGGCCCGGAGCGCCCGGACCTGCCAGCTGCTCGGGCCGCGCTCACCGTCGCCGGCCAGCAGGGCCGGTGCCCAGTCGGGATGATGCGGGTCGGTGAGCCGCGGCATCTTCACGATGCCGGTGCCGGCCGCCTTGGCGACCGCCTCGAGCTTGGTCCACTGGCCGAAGCCGTCGCCGGGCGGCTCGGCGCGCAGCGGCTCGGGCAGGATGCCGGCCCAGTCCACGTTCGGCCGGTGGAACTCCACGTCCAGCCCGAGCTCCAGGCCGGGCAGCGCGACCGCGAGCCCGCCGAGCGCGTCGCTGTGGCTGGCGTTCACCTCGACCCGGGTGCCGTCCGGCGCGGCCATCCCCGGCTTGCCGTGTTTGGGGTCGCCGCAGTGCGGGCAGTCGCGGGTGATCACCAGCTCGGCCGGGGCGCAGCCGAGGTAGCCGGCGACGAGATGCCGCACCGCGCAGTGGGCCGCGCGGAACCGGACCCGGTCGCGGTCGCGCATGAACCGGTCGGCCCGGGCCCGCTCGCCGCCGTCCAGGCACCCGGCCGCGTCCGCGCCCGCCGGCCAGGGGCCGTCCAGGTCGTAGTACCAGACGTGGACCTGGCCCGGCCGCAGCGCCGGCGCCGGCCCGGGTTCGATAGCTGGCTGCACCCGGCTCCCTCAGTTCGCTGCGTGACGCCCGGCCGACCCGGTGCCGCCCCCGACCCTACGACCGGCTCCGCGCGGCAACCGGAACGGCCGTGATCGGCGTTGTCAACGAGCAATCCGCAGGTTTGGGTACGGGGGTACACGGGGACAACGCGATCATGTCATTCATCCTCTGGCTCATCGCAGTGGTGCTGGTCGTCTGGGGCATCGTGACGGCTGTGCGCGGCCAGCTGCTGCTCGGGATCGTCCTGGTCGTTCTGGGCCTCCTGGTCGGCCCCGGCGGCGTCAGCATCTTCAGCTAGCGACCCTCAGCTAGCGCGGCCGGCCCGCCCGTACCCGGCCCCTCGGGGTGCGGCCCGGCCGCTCCGGTCGTCCGCCCGCCGGCCACTGTCGGGCGGGCGGACGCATGTCCGGAGCCGGGCGGTCCCGCACCGGGCGCCGGACGGCCATGCCCGACCGGGGTCCTGCCCGGCCGGGCCCAGTCCGGGCCGGCGTCACAGCCCGTCCGGGAAGGCGCCGGCGGGTCAGCCGCGGGCGGCGGTGAGCCGGTAGCGCAGCCGGAACGGCAGGCGGGCGACCATGCTGCCGATCATCGCGTCCCGGCCGACCAGGTAGCGTGGCCGCGGCCGCGGGTGGGTGATCGCGTGGGCGATGAGCCCGGCCGCCACCGCCGCCGGCATTCCACGCTTCTCCGCCCGCTGCGCGGTCTTCTGCACCTGGGCGATCTGCCTGGCGTACCGCTCGGTGGCGCCGGCCGGCAACCCGCCCAGGATCTCGACGCTGCGGGCCCTCCCGCGCTGCCAGATCGGGGTGGCGATCGCGCCCGGCTCGATCAGCACCACCGGGATGCCCCACGGCGCCAGCTCGGCCCGCAGCGTCTCGGACAACCCGACCAGGCCGAACTTCGACGTGTGGTAGGCGCCCAGCAGCGGCCCGGCGATCCGGCCGCCGATCGAGCCGATCATCAGGATCCGGCCCGGCGGGTCGCTGGCCGCCCGCAGCGCCGGCAGCATCGCCTGGGTGACCGCGAGCTGGCCCAGCAGGTTGACCTCCAGCTGCTCGCGCAGCGCCTGGATCGGCAGGTATTCCAGCGGTCCGGGCAACGCGACGCCGGCGTTGTTCACCAGCGCGTCCAGCGGGCCGGCCGCGGCCACCTCTTCGCCGGCGGCCGCCACCGCGGCCGGATCGGTGACGTCCAGGCGCAGCACGCTCACCTTGTCGCCGTACTCGCTGGCCAGCCGCTCCGCGTCGGCGTCGGACCGCACCCCGGCCCAGACCCGGTAGCCCCGGCCGACCAGCTCCGCCACGGTCGCGGCGCCGATGCCGGTCGAGGCACCGGTCACCACTGCTGATTTCGTATGTTCTGCGGTCACGTCGGCATCTTGCCACCCGGCCGGCCCGGAAGATCGCGGCGTGCTAGCTGGCCGCGGGCCCCCAGCGGAGCGTGTAGCCCTCCCCGTGCAGGGTGCGGCGGAACCAGGTGTACGACAGGTAGACCGCGATCGCGGCGATCGTGAACGAGCCGATCGTGCGGGCCAGCAGGATGCCACCGAGCGAGGACGACAGCAGCGCCCACAGCGCGGTGCTGCCGTTGGCGATGTTCACCACCGCCCACAGGACGGTGATCCGGGAGAAGATCTTGATGATCGCGGTGCGGTCCAGGACGTGCGCGGGCAGCGGGCAGACGTCGTCGGCCAGCCGGCGGGCCAGCGGCCGGCCGAGCCGGACCGACAGCAGGAACATCGCGGCCACCGCGAAGTTGCCGAGCGTCGGCTGCAGGAAATACAGGAACGCGTTGTTGGTGGCGAACGAGATGCCGCTGCGCAGGGTCAGCATGGCGGTGGCGATCATCAGCAGTGCCGGCACCTGCCGGCCCCGCAGCAACCGGACGATGATCACCAGGTACGACCAGGACAGCGCCGCGATCAGCGCCATACGCAGCCCCTGCAGCTGGAACAACAGATAGAAGAGGCCGAGCGGGATCACCGTCGCCTCGGCAACGCGCAACCCGCCGTGCCGGAGCAGCTTGCTGATCGGTGGCAGGTGCAGAGCCCGCCGCGCCGGCTCAGCCGGCGGGACGGCGACCAACTCGGTCGACGGCCGCGCCCCGGCCGCCCGGTCCGGCCCGGCCGGAGTGGTCGAGGGCGGCGCCGTCCGGGCGGGGGTGGGCGGATGGGCCGAGCGTTCCAGCACCGGCTGTGCCTGCATCTGGCCTCCAGTCAGCCTGACGTTCCCGCCTGGCTCTACGTACGGCGGGCCCGGTCGGTCGGTTCAGCCAGCGCCCAACCGGCATCACCGGGACCCACCGCGGTGCTGTCCCGGTCACCGACCCACTACGGTCGGCGCGTGGCAACGGCTGAGGATTTCCGAACGCACCGGATCGAATTCACCGACCAGACCGTGCGGGAGTGGGACGCGGTGGTACTCGCCAGCGATCCCGACACCGGCATCGTGCTGGACCGCTCGGCGTTCTATCCGGGCGGCGGCGGGCAACCGCCGGACCACGGCGTGCTGCTCTGGGGCGGCGTCGCGACCCGGATCGTCGGCGCCCGTACCGGCGACGACATCTACCTGATCCCGGCCGAGGGCGACCCGCTGCCGCCGGTGGGCACCAGCGTGCACGGGGCGCTGGATGACGAGCGCCGGTCCGCGCTGATGCGTACCCATTCCGGTCTGCACCTGCTGTCGGGCGTTGTGTTCCGCGACTTCGGCGCGTTGGTGACCGGCGGCAATATGGAGCCCGGAACGGCCCGGATGGACTTCAACCTGCCCGAGATCGGGCCGGACTTCCGGCAGCGGGTGGAGGCGGCCTGCAACCGCGAGGTGGCCGCCGACCGCCGGATCGACGTCAGGATCCTGCCGCGGGACGAGGCGTTCCAGATCCCGGACATCATCCGTACCGCCACCGACCTGGTCCCGCCGGAGCTGACCGAGATCCGGATCGTGGACATCGTCGGCCTCGACACCCAGGCCGACGGCGGCACCCACGTCGCCTCCACCAAGCAGATCGGCCGCATCGAGGTCGCCAAGGTCGAGAGCAAGGGCCGCGGTTTCCGCCGCCTGCGCGTCACGATCGGCGACTGACCGAGCCCGCGCGGCCGCGAGCTAGGAGCCGGGCCCGCGCCCGCCGCCGCGGCGGCTGACCGAGAGCTCGGCGGGCAGGGTGCCGCCGCCGGCCAGCATGGCCGCCGTGGTCAGGTCGTACGCGCCGGCCCACGCCTCGGCCGCCTCGACCGTCCACCGGTCGCCGAGGGTGGCGGCCAGCGCGTCCAGCAGGGCAACCCCGGCGGCCCGGTAGTGCCGCGGGCGGACGCCGTATTCGTCGTGCTCCGCGCCGAGGTGGGTGGCCCGGTCGAGGAAGGCCGGATGGTCGCGGATGGACCGGATGATCTGGTTCAGCTCGGCCACGAACTTGGTCCGCTGCTCGGCGGGGTCGGTGCTGAACAGCGCCGGCAGAGCCGGGTCGGCGGCGAACAGCCGCCGGTAGAAGTCGATCGCGAGCGCGTCCAGCCGGGGGGTCAACTCCGTCAGCGTCCGCTCCACCAGCGTGATCTGCTCCGGAGTCACGGGCGCAACGGTATCGTCACCGGCCAGGGGAAACCGGTGAACCCGCCAAGACCTCGCGGGCCCGTGGGAGTCCCGGGTCCTGTGGGCTGCAGCGGAGGGCGCGCGGTGGGCACGGTCGCACCGGCGAGGGCACCGGCCTGGCCGTTCGTCGGCCGCGGGCTGGAGGTCGACCGCTTCGCCGACGCACTGCGCGACCCGGGGGTGGACGCGGCGCTGGTGACCGGGCCGGCCGGCGTCGGCAAGAGCCGGTACGCCGAGGCGTGCGTCCGGGCCGCCGAGTGCGCCGGGTCCAGCGTCGTGCTGGTCACCGGCCGGGCCGGGCTGGACGTCCCGCTGGCCCCGATGGCGCACCTGCTGCCGGCCGACCTTGAGCTGCCCGACCCGGGCGCGACGACCACCGCCGACGTGCTCGGCCTGATGGCCCGGATCATGGCCCGCTTCGACCGCCCCGCCGGCACCCCGCGACCGCTGCTGGTGGCCGACGACGCCGGGCTGCTGGATCCGTTGTCGGCGGCCCTGGTCGGTCAGCTGATGGCGGCGCGGACAGTGTTCCTGCTGGTCACCGCGCGGGCGGTGGGGACCGGCTCGGGAGACCTGCTGGCCGGGCTGGCGCGTGCCGACCGGGTGCTCCGGGTGGACCTGGGCACACTCAGCCGCGCCGAGGTGGAGACCACGCTGCACCTGGCCCTGGGCGGCCCGGTCGACGGCCCGACCGGCGTCGGCTGCTGGACCTACTCCGCCGGCAACCCGCTGGCCCTGCGCGAGCTGGTGCTCGACGCGCTGGAGCGGGGCGCCCTGGTCGAGTCGGGCGGCGCGTGGCGGCTGACCGGGCCGCTGCTGGGCGGCGACCGGGCCGAGGCGCTGGCCGCGTCCCGGTTGCACGGGCTGACCGAGGCGGAACGCGAGGTGCTGGAGCTGCTGGTGCTGGCCGGCGAGCTGGGCGTGGCCGACCTCGAGTCGCGGTACCCGCCGCAGCTGCTGGAACGGCTGGAGGAGCGCGGCCTGATCCGGGCCCGTTCCGACGGGCAGCGGCTGCGGGTCTCCGTGGCGCACCCGCTGTACGAGCAGGCGGTGCGGTCCGGGCTGTCGCCGCTGCGGGCCCGCCGGCGGCGGCGCACGGTGATCGACCTGCTGGAGGGGTACGGCGTCCGCCGGCGGGAGGACCGGATCGTCTGCGCGGCGCTGCGGCTGGACAACAACGAGCCGGCCGACCCGGCGCTGCTGCTCCGGGCGGCCGTGCTCGCCGCGCACGCCCGCGACCACGCCCAGGCCGAGCGGCTGGCCCGGGCCGCGCAGCAGGCCAGCCCGAGCCCGGTCGCGGCCCGGCTGCTGGCCGGGGCGCTGCACGAGCTCGGCCGGTCCGCCGAGTCGCTGGCCGTGCTGGACGCCGTCGCCGGGCCGCTGCCGCCGGACGACCGGCTGGCCTTCGGCCTGGCCCGGGCGAACGCGCTGTACTGGGGTCTGGGCCGCCCCGACCAGGCGCTCGCCGAGCTGCACGCGCTGGCCGCCGACCCGGAGCTGGGCCCGCGCCGGCACGAGGTGGAGCTGCACCGGGTGGCGCTGGCCGCGTACCTGGGCGAGATCGCGCTGGCCCGCGAGGTGCTGTCGGCGCTGCCCGCCGGGGCCGACAGCGCGGTGGATACCGGGATGGTGCGGCACACGATCCTGCTGCTGTCCGGCGAGGTGGAGGAGGCGCTGGCGGTCGCCCGGGCCACGTACGCGGCCGCCGCGGCGGGCAGCCCCGGCCTGCTGCACCCGGAGATCCACCTGGTGAACGCGGTCGCCGCGCTGATCGAGCTGGGTCGGTTCGCCGAGGCCGAGTCGATGGCGGGGCCGCTGTACGACGACGCCACGGCCGCGCACCTGGACACCGTGTACCGCTGGGGGCCGATCGCGGCCGGCCGGCTGGAGGTGCGGCGCTGGGCGGCGCTGGTCCGCGGCCGGCTGGCGCTGGACCTGGCCCGGCTGCGGTCGGCCGAGCGCTGGTTCCGCGAGGCGGCCGAGCCGGGGGAGACGCCGGTGCTGCCGCGGGCGCGCCGGCTCGCGCTGGCCGGGGTCGCGGTCAGCGCCGGCCAGCGCCGCGACCGGGCGGTGGCCGCCGCGGCGGTCGCCGAGCTGGACGCGATCCCCGGTGACCCGCGGGCCGCCTGGGACCTCGAGTGCGACCGCGGCCGGGCGTGGGCCGCCGCCGCCGGCGGCGCGCTGCCGGTCGCCTGCGAGATGCTGCTGGCCGCGGCCGCGCGGGCCGGGCGCACCGGCCGGCCGATGCTGGAGCTGCGCGCGCTGCTGGACCTGCTCCGCATCGGCGGACAGGGCGCGCCGCTGGACCGCATCGCCGAACTGGCCGGCCCGGTGCGCACGCCGCTGGCCGCCCTGGCCGCCGCGCACGCCGGCGCGGTGCGGACGGCCGACGCGGCCGGGCTGGAGCGGGCGGCCGAGGGGTACGCCGCCGCCGGCTACGTCCTGTTCGGGGCCGAGGCAGCCGAGCAGGCCGCGACCCTGTTCCGCCGGCAGGAGCTGCGCCGGCGGTCGATCGCGGCGCACAACCGGTCGATGGTGCTGCGCGCCCGCTGCGAGGAGGCGGCCACCCCGGCGCTGGTCAGCTCGGTCGCGGCCGAGCCGCTGAGCCGGCGGGAGCACGAGATCGCCTTGCTCGTCGCGGCCGGCGAGACCAACAAGGCGATCAGCGAGCGCCTGTTCCTCTCGGTCCGGACCGTGGAGAACCACGTCCAGCGGGTGCTCGGCAAGCTCGGTTGTGCCCGGCGCAACGAGGTCGCCGCCGCCCTGGGCCTGGACAAGGCCCCGCCCGTCAGGGAGCACCTGGGTCGTGAGTGAGCGCGGGCCGGTGCTCCCACCCGATGGCGGACATGCTGGCCCCGCGCGAGCCGCGTCGCCCGTTTCGGTTGTCGGACGGCCGGGCGGGTCACCGGCGGCCGGGTCGGCTCGGCGCCTGCTGTGCCCGAGGTGTTGGCGCGTGCGCGAACAGCCCCCGGCCGGGTCGCCCGGTTGGGCGGCCCGGCCGGGGCCCGGCCGGCTCGGTCAGGGCCGCTGGCCCGGGCGGTCGACGATCGCGATCCGGGTCAGCGCGGTGCCGAACATCACGTTCTGACCGTGGTCCACCATCCCGGTGTAGCTGGTGCCGAGGAACGCGTGCGTGTTCCGGTCGAAGATGAGCGTCGTCCGCATGCCGTCGCGTAGCCAGCTCACGCCGACGCCGTGCCGGCCCGCCCCGTCCACGACGTCCGGGATCGCCTGCATGCCGGTGAGGCGGCTGGCCGCCTCGAACAGCGCGCCGAGGGTCCGCGGCGGCAGGTACGCGGCGCCGGCCAGGTCGAGGACATCCTTGCCGATCGCGTTGATGTCGCCCGGATTGCCGCTGGCGTGCCGCCGCAACCAGGCCAGCATCGCGTCCGCGGTGTCCGGCAGGTCGGTTCGGTACGCCGGTTCGGCCACGCACTGATGCGTCTCCTCGGGGATCACGCGGTCCTGCTTGTCCCGGTCCGGCGCGCGACCGTTCGGGCAGCCGGGCAGCACGAACCGGTCGCTCCCGGCGTCGTCGACCAGCCCGTCCCGCCGCCCGTCCGCCGAGAGCCAGACCTGCCGGGTCCGGGCCGGCGGGCTGCTGATCGTCCGT
>JBBWZH010000483.1:0-8403 GCA_039648995.1 Mycobacteriales bacterium | reverse complement strand
GAGGACCGCCACGTCCACCTCGGGTCGACGGCGGGCGAACGCGCGGACGAAACCCTCGATGTCGAGGCTGTCCTTGGCGAAGCCGCCCGAGGGCACCGCGCGGGCCTGCATGGCCTCGGTGAACACCGCCGGATCGCGCGAGGACGCGCCGTACACGGCCGTGGTCGACTTGAGGACGACGCGCTGCACCGACGCGGCTCGCTGGCACGCGGCCAGCAGCTGCATCGTGCCGATGACGTTGAGTTCCTTCATCGGCGCGCGGCCGCCGGACCCGGCGGGAGTGGAGCTGATGTTCATGTGCACGACGGTGTCGACCGACGCCGAGGCGATGACCTTGCCGATCAGCGGGTTGCGGATGTCGGCCCGGACGAACTCGGTGCGGCCGAGCAGCGCGGCCAGCTCGGGGCCGGGCGGCAGCGTGTCCACCCCGATGATCCGGTCGATCGACGGGTCGGCGGAGAGGCGGGCGGCGAGCCGGCTGCCGAGATTCCGGCTGACGCCCGTGACCAGGACAACGTGTGGCGGCATAGGCACTCCCAGTGTTGGGGGCCTTGTGGGCCGACATGAGATGGCGGCCCCATGGTACCCAGCTGGTGCGGCGGCTCCAGCGGTTCACAGTTACGGAGAATTACGGCTAAGTGACCGGAGGTGATTCCGGGTTACAGGTGTGACGCAACGCGCGGTTCAGGCCACCGGGCTGGGTGGTGCGTCGACCACGCTCAGCTTCGGCGCCGGGCCGGACGGGCTGTGCCGCAACACCCGGCTGAGAACGACCGGGTCGCCCGGCGCGGCCCGCAGTACCTGGCTGGCCCGGCCGCAGTTGACCGCGACCGTGATGGCCCGGAACGCGTCCTCGCAGACCGCGACCCGGCCGGCCTGCACGTCGCCGAACGCCAGCGCGAACGGCACCTCCATCACCTTGCCGCCGGATCGCAGCTCGATGAGGTCACCGAGCTGGATGCCGGCCGCCTCCAGGTCGGAGCGGCGCACGTTCAGCGCCAGGTTGCCGAAGTGGTCCACCATCCGGACGCTGCCGTGCACGTGGTCGCCGTGCACGTACGGGGCGACCAACTCGAGCGCGACCAGCGTGGCCGGGTCGACCTCGGGGCCCACCTCGGCCATCGGCAGCCCGGTCGCCAGGTGCGCGGCGACCGGGGCGAACACGTCCCGGCCGCGGAACGACGCGGACGGGTTCGGCTCCCAGAGGGCCGGATTGGTCAGCTCGCGTGCTTCCACGACGCCGCCGACCACATCCCAGGCCAGCGAGGAGACGCCGTTGTCCGGGCAGACGAAGATCGAGCCGTCGACGCACCGGATCGCCACCGGCCGGGCGGCACTGGCCCGGGCCGGGTCGACCAGCACCAGGTGCACGCCGACCGGCATGTGCGAGATCGACTCGACCAGCATCGAGGCGCCGATCTGCACGCTCTGCGGGGTGACCTGGTGGCAGACGTCAATGATCCGGACGTGTGGCGCGATCTGCGCCACGACGCCCTTGCAGACTCCCACCAAGTGATCTTCCAGCCCGTAGTCGGACAGGAACGTCACCCAGTCACAGCGGGTGCTCGGCGCCGCGGCCTCACCAGCGGCAACGCCGGCAGCCTCGCCGGCCGGCCGCCCGGGCTCGGATTGTCGGAGGTCGCTGCTCACTCGCGCCGTCCTTCACGCTCCCGACCGACGCCATTGTCGGCCGGCCAGAACTACTTCTTGTTACGACGCTGCACCCTCGTGCGCTTCAGCAGCTTGCGGTGCTTCTTCTTGGCCATTCGCTTGCGACGCTTCTTGATGACCGAACCCATGGCTGGGGAGCCTACCCGGGTGGGCGAGCGCCGTCGTCAGCCGGCCTCGATGAACGCGTCCCGCAGGTAGTCGTGCACGGCCTTCTCCGGCACCCGGAACGACCGGCCGACCCGGACCGCGGTCAGTTCGCCGGAGTGCACCAACCGGTACACGGTCATCTTGGACACCCGCATCAGCGCCGCCACTTCCGCGACGGTGAGGAACTTCACCTGCGCGAGCGGGCCGTCCCGGGGCGGCACGGCGGCCGGCACCGCGGCAGGCACCGCGTCGGGAACCGCTTCGGCGGCCGCTGGAGCTCGGGTGGGCCGGGCAGCCGGCGGCCGCTGGCCACCGGTGACGGGACGCGTCGACGACATACGTCACCAAACCTTTGGCACGTGTCGGGTCGCCGGCTTCCCCACCGGCGAACAACAGACACGCACGTGCTAGCCGAAGCGTAGCGGTACAGGTGTGACTGCTGCGATCCCGAATCCGCCGCCCGCCGGTCACTCGCTGCGCAGGGCGGTGACCGGGTCCAGCCGACCGGCCCGGCGCGCCGGCGCCACGCCGAAGAACACGCCGACCCCCGCCGAGACGCCGAACGCCAGCATCAGCGACCACCAGCTGATCACCGCCGGGATCGGGGACAGCCGGTCGATCAGCAGCGCGCCGCCGATGCCCAGCCCGATCCCGGCCAGCCCGCCGGCCGTCGTCAGCAGCACCGCCTCGATCAGGAACTGCAGCAGGATGTCCCGCTGCCGGGCACCGACCGCCTTGCGCAGCCCGATCTCCCGGGTCCGCTCCCGGACGCTGACCAGCATGATGTTGGTGATCCCGACGCCACCGACCAGCAGGCTGATGCTGGCGATCGCGACCAGCACCAGCGTCAGCAGGCCGAGGATCTGGCCGACCACGCCGAGGATCTGCTCCTGCGTGACCGCGGAGAACTTCTCCCCCGGGTAGCGCTCCGACAGCGCCGCGACGATCCGGTCGCCGAGCTCGTTGATCCCGTCCAGCCTCGGCGCCTTCACCGCCAGGCCGTCCACCCGGGTCGTGCCGAGCAGCCGCTGCGCCGCGGTGATCGGGATGTACGCGGTCAGGTCGGGGTCCGGGCCGCCGAACGACGACGTGCCGGTGCGGGCCAGCACGCCGATCACCCGGAACCGGACGCCGGCCACCGAGACCTGCCGGCCGATCGGGTCCCGGTCCGCGAACAGCGTGTCGGCGGTGGCCGAGCCGAGCACCACCACCCGGCGCCGGGTGTCCACATCGGACCGGCGCAGGTACTCGCCGCGGCCCAGCGGGCGGGCGAACACGTCCGGCACGGTCTCGGTGGTGCCCTGCACGGTGACGAACACCTCGCGGCTGCCGGCCCGCACCTCCTCACCGCTGGTCACGGTCGCGGCCACCGCGTCCCGGTTGCCGACGATCCGGCCGACGGCGTCCACATCGGACAGCGTGAGCCGGCTGCTGGTCGGCGCGCTGCCGAAGCTCAGCTCGCCCGGCACCACCAGCAGCAGATTGCTGCCCAGGCCCTGTACCTGCGCCTCCACCTCGATCTTGGCGCCGGCGCCGATCGCGACGAGCAGCACCACCGCGGAGACGCCGATGATCACGCCCAACATGGTCAGCGCGCTGCGCAGCCGGTTCGCCGCGAGCGAGCCGAACGCGACCCGCCACGCCTCCGCGAACCTCACTGGCCCCCTCCGGACTCAGTCCGCTCCGGGGCGCCCTGGCGGCACCTGCGATGCTCCTTCGCCCGTCGACTCGCGGCCCTCACTGCTCGATCAGCCCGTCGCGGACGCGCACCTGGCGGCGGGCGCGGCCGGCCAGATCGAGGTCGTGCGTGACGACCGCGACCGCCACCCCGCGGTCTGCGTTGAGCTGCTCCAGCAGCGCCAGCACCTCGGCGCCGCGCCGGGTGTCGAGGTTGCCGGTCGGCTCGTCGGCCAGGATCACCTGCGGCTCGGTCACCAGCGCCCGGGCGATCGCGACCCGCTGCTGCTCGCCGCCGGACAGCTGCCCGGGGGTGTGGCCGAGCCGGTGCCCCATGCCGACCGCCTCCAGCGCCGCGCTCGCCCGGCGCCGCCGCTCGGCCCGGCGCAGCCCGCGGTAGACCAGCGGCATCCCCACGTTGTCCACCGCCGACGCCCGCGGCAGCAGCTGGAACGCCTGGAACACGAACCCGATCGTCCGGTTCCGGACCCCGGCCAGCTGGTCGGGGCGCAGCGTCGAGACGTCCGCGCCAGCAACCCGCAAGGTGCCGGTGGACGGCCGGTCCAGCGCGCCGAGCAGGTGCATCAGCGTCGACTTGCCCGACCCGGACGGCCCCACGATCGCGACGTAGTCGCCGGGCCAGATCGCCAGGGAGACGCCGCGCAGCGCCTCCACCGAGACCCCGTCCAGCTCGTAGGTGCGGGTCACGTCGACCGCCTCCAGCGCCGGCGCCGCCCGCCCAGGCTCGACGCCACCCGGCCGGACTGGCTCGGCGCCGCCCGGTGCGCCGGCCGTGGGGCCGCCCGCGGTCACGAGAGGCTTTGGCCGTCGGTGACCTTGTCGGCGCCGCGCACGACCACCCGCTCGCCCACCGTCAGGCCGCTGGTCACCTCGACCAGGTCCTCGCCCTGGGTGCCGACGATCACGGTGCGGCGCCGCGCGCGGCCGCCGTTGACCACCCAGACCGCGTCCGCGTTGCCAACCCGGGTGACCGCCGAGGACGGCACCGAGACCGCGTCCCGCGCGGTGCGCACCCGCAGGTCGGCCACCGCGCTCATGCCCGGCCGCGGGGCGGGTGCCGCCCGCCCGTCGGGGAGCCTGCCGCGCCCGAGCGTGAGCCGGACCCGGTAGCTGACGCCACCCCGGGCGGACGCGGTCGGTGAGAGGTCGACGGCCTGCACGGTCGCCGGGTAGCTGGCGCCCGGCACCGCGTCCAGCTCGGCAACCGCGAGGACGCCGCGGCGCACCAGCAGCACGTCGGTCTCGTCCACCTCGGCGATCAGCGAGAGCACCGCGGTGTCGACGATCGTGGCCAGCGGCATCCCGGTGCTCACCGGCATCCCCGCCGTCACCGGCCCGGTGACCTGCACCTGCGGCGCCTGGCCGGCGGACACGTCGGTGCCGAGCGCGGACGAGGCCTGGTCCCGGACGTCGGGCGGCAGCTGGTCGAGCACCGAGCCGAGCGAGCCGGAGTTGCCGCTGGACGCCGCGGTGCCGCCCAGTTGCACAACTCCGGCGATCGGCGCCCGGATGGTGAGCGCGTCGACCGCCCGTTCCGCCCCGGTCACCGCCGCCTCGGCCTGCCCGCGCTGCGCCGCGCTCAGCGAGCCCAGTGCCGTGGACAGGTTCCCCACCCCGGTGTTGATCGCCTCGATCGCGGCCTGAGCCTGCGCCCGGGCCAGCGCGTACTGCTTCTCGGCGGCGGTGACCTGGGCCAGCGTGGCCGCCCGCAACCGGACGTCCGGGATCTGCGCGGCCGCCTTCCGGGCCGCCGCGAAGGCACCGCGCGCGCTGGTGTCCGCCTGGCCCTGCGCGACGCTCAGGTCGATCCGTGGCGGCGCGGTCGGGCTGGCGGCCTCGGCCTGGGCGGCGGCCGTGCGCGCCGAACGGAGCCGGGCCTGCGCGTCCGGGGACGAGATCATGGCCAGGATCGCGCCGGCCGGCACGCGCTGCCCGTCCGTCACGTACAGCTTGCCGACCGTGCCGTCACCGGTCGCGGTGACCGTGACGGTGGCGCGCGCCTGGACGTTCGCCGGCGCCTCCACCACCTCGGTCACCGTGGCCCGGTCGACGTCGCCGAGCTCGATGCCGGCGTTCCCGCCGCCGGTGCAACCGGACAGCCCGAGCGCTAGCGCAACCAACACGGCACTACCGAACCCGGGTCGCCTCACGCGCCTCATCGTAGGTCGGTACCGCATCGCCGCCCGGAACGCCCTCGGCGCCGGCGTATCGGGGGTTACCGGTGCAGCTGCCCGAGTTCCCGGCTGCGGTCGTGCGCCGCCGCGATCGCGGCCAGCAGCGCGGCCCTGACCGCGTGGTTCTCCAGCTCGCGGATCGCGTTGATCGTCGTCCCGGCCGGCGACGTGACCGCCTCGCGCAGCTTCACCGGGTGCTCGCCGGTGTCGCGGAGCATCACGGCCGCCCCGAGCGCGGTCTGCACCAGCAGGTCGGCGGCGACGGCGCGCGGCAGCCCGAGCAGGATGCCCGCGTCGATCATCGCCTCGACCAGGAAGTAGAAGTACGCCGGGCCGCTGCCGGACAGCGCGGTCACCGCGTCCTGCTGATCCTCCGGCACCCGCACCACCTTGCCGACCGCGCGCAGCATCTCCTCGGTCAGCACCAGGTGCCGTTCCTCGGCGTGCGAACCGGCGCTGATCGCGCTCATCGCCTCGTCCACCAGCACCGGCGTGTTGGTCATCACCCGGATCACCGGCACGCCCGGTGCCAGCCGCTTCTCGTAGTAGCTGGTCGGGATGCCGGCCACCAGCGAGACCACCAGCGTGCCGGTGCCGGCGTGCGGCGCCAGCTCGTCCAGCAGCCGGTCGATGTCCTGCGGCTTCACGGTCACCAGCAGCACGTCCGCCCCGGTCGCCGCCGCCGCGGTCGGCACCGGTCGCACCCCGTAGCGGTCGGCCAACTGCTGGCCCCGCTCCGGCCGGCGGACGGTGACCAGCACGTCCGCCGCCAGGGTGCCGGCCCGCAGCAGCCCGGACAGCAGCGCCTCGCCCAGCTTGCCGGCGCCCAGCACCGCCAACCGCCCGCCGCCGGGGGCGTCGGAATGCCCGGTCATCCGCGCGACACCAGCGAGCGGAGGAAGAACGTCACGTTGGCAGGTCGTTCGGCGAGGCGACGCATCAGGTAGCCATACCACTCGGCGCCGTACGGCACGTACACCCGGACCGTCTCGCCGGCCGCGGCCAGCCGCAGCTGCTCGTCCGGCCGCACCCCGTACAGCAGCTGGAACTCGTAGCTGCCCCGCGGCCGCCCGTACCAGCGGGCCCGCTCGTCCGCGATCGCGATCAGGCGCGGGTCGTGGCTGGCGACCATCGGATAGCCGGGGCCGGCCATCAGCACGTTCAGGCAGCGGACGTAGGACAGATCGACCTCGTGCATGCTGCCGAACGCGACCGTGTCCGGCTCGTCGTAGGCGCCCTTGCACAGCCGCACCCGGGAGCCGGCGTACGCGAGGTCACGGCAGTCACCCTCGGTGCGACGCAGGTACGCCTGCAGCACGGCGCCGGTGGCCGGGAAGTCGTGCCGCAGTTCGCGCAGGATGCCCAGGGTCGAGTCGGTGGTGGTGTGCTCCTCCATGTCCAGAGTGACCGTCGTGCCGGCGCGCCGCGCCGCCTCGGCGATCTCCCGGGCGTGCTCCAGCGCGATCCGCTCCCCGTCGCCGGGCAGCGCCTGCCCCACCGCCGACAGCTTCACGCTGAACTCGGCCCGGCCGGCCATCCCCTCGCCCGACAACCGGTCGAGCAACGTGCAGTACGCCTTGGCGATCGCGGCCGCGTGCGCCGCGTCGGTGGTGTCCTCACCGAGGTGGTCGAGGCTGACCGTCAACCCGTTGGCGATCAGCTCCCGGGCCACCCGCACCGCGTCGTCGGTCGACTCCCCCGCCACATACCGCGCCACCACGCTCCGGCTCACCGGCGCGCCCGCCACCACCCGCTTGACCTGCGCATTCCGCGCCGCTGCCAGAATCGTCGACCGCAACATCCCCCCAGCCTACGGCGCCTGCCGCAATCGGTCGGTGATGCGGCGTGACATCGAGATGATGCTGGCATGGTCAAGGTCACGATCCGGCTGCCGCGCCGGGGTGGATCGCTCGGCTCAGGTGTAGGCGGGGGCGGTGGCCAGGTGCAGGCGGGTGTAAGCGAGGGCCTCGGCCAGGTCGTTCTCGCGTTCGGGGCGGGTGATGGCGCGGCGGGTGTTCACCTCGACGATCACGGTGCCGGTGAACGCGCGTTCGGCGAGGCGGCCGAGGACCTCGCCACACGGCTGGGTGCCGCGGCCGGGGATCAGGTGCTCGTCCTTGGCCAGGCCGGTGCCGTCGGCGATGTGCAGGTGGGCGAGTCGGTCGCCCATCGTCTCCAGCATCGCCAGCGGGTCGGCGTGCGAGACGGCGGTGTGCGAGACGTCCAGCGTGAAGTGCCGGTGCGGCTCATCGCTGGGGTCGTAGTCCGGGGCGTAGGCGGAGAAGTCCCGGCCGCGGACCCGCAGCGGGAACATGTTCTCCACCGCGAACCGGACCGCGGTCTCGCTGGCCAACTGATCGATGCCGGCGCGGAAGCCGCGGGCGTAGTCACGCTGCCAGCGGAACGGCGGGTGCACGACCACCGTGCTCGCGCCCAGCCGCTCGGCCGCGGACCGCGCCCGCTGCAGCTTGCCCCACGGGTCGGTGCCCCAGACCCGCTGCGTGATCAGCAGGCACGGCGCGTGCAGCGCCAGGATCGGCACCCCGTGGTAGTCGGACAGCCGGCGCAGCGCGTCCGCGTCCTGGCTGACCGGGTCGGTCCAGACCATCACCTCGACGCCGTCGTAGCCGAGCCGGGCGGCGATCTCGAACGCGGCCGCGGTGCTCTCCGGGTAGACCGACGCGGTCGACAACCCGACCCGGGCGGCCGGCAC
>JBBWZH010000478.1:0-7833 GCA_039648995.1 Mycobacteriales bacterium | reverse complement strand
CCGGTCGTCCGGCGGCAGCGGCAGCGCCCGCGTGCCCGCGTCCAGCTTGCGCAGCGCGCTGGCGAGAGCGAGCGGGTCGCCGGTCAGCTCGGCACCGGACGCGTCCGCCTGGAACTCGCGGCTGCGGCTGATCGCCAGCTGGATGATCGACGCGGCGATCGGGCCGAGCAGCATGAGCAGCAGCGCGCCGAACACGCCGCCGCCGTCCTCGTCGTCGCTGCGACCGCCGAACATCGAGGCGAAGATCGCCATGTGGGACAGGAACATGATCACGCTGGCCAGCGCGCCGGCCACCGAGGAGATCAGGATGTCCCGGTTGTACACATGCGACAGCTCGTGGCCGAGGACGGCACGCAGCTCGCGCTGGTCGAGCATTTGCAGGATGCCGTCGGTGCAGCAGACCGCGGCGTTACGCGGGTTGCGCCCGGTGGCGAACGCATTCGGCTGGTTGGTGGGGCTGACGTAGAGCCTCGGCATCGGCTGGTGCGCCGACGTGGCCAGCTCCCGGACGATCCGGTACATGGCCGGCTGCTCGGTCTCGGTCACCGGCCGGGCGCGCATGGCGCGTAGGGCGAGCTTGTCGGAGTTCCAGTAGGCAAAGGCGTTGGTGCCCAAGGCCAGCAGCAAGCCGATGATCAGGCCGGCGCGACCGAAGAAGCTGCCAGCGAAGATGATGATCGCGGACAGCACGCCCAGCAGCAGCGCCGTCTTGAGCCCGTTGTAGTGCCGATGCACGAGATCCTCGCAATGGTGGGTGGTGCGCTGTCGTGTGGGAAACGCGTGCGGTGCCTGCGGCGTTCCCACCGCGGTCGGGCCCGCCGTGAGCCGGCCTCCCGACAGGCGAGCCGCACCGGCGCCCGGCGCGGCGGGCCACCTGCCCGATCTACCCCATCTGGGCCTGCCGACACGTCCCGCCGAGAGCACCCCAGATGGGACGCAGCCGCGCGGTCACGGGCCGGGGACGGCCGCGCCGCCGAGCACCAACTGCGGTAGCACGCCGAGCACCAGCACCAGCAGCACGGCCAGCCCGATCGCCGCGACCAGCGCGGCCGGCACGCGCGCCGCGACCGCTCCACCGGCCACCACCGGCTCGGGCGCACCCACCAGCTCGGCTGGCACCACGGGATCGGCCGACCGGAACGGCAGCGCGGCCAACCGCAGGTAGTACGCCAGACCGATCACCGTATTGATCGCGACCGCAACCGCCAGCCAGCCGGCGCCGCCCAACAACGCGGCCCGGACCACGACCACCTTCGCGACCAGGCCGGCCAGCGTCGGCGGCAGCCCGGCCAGGCCGAGCAGGAAGAACGCCAGCGCCGCGGCCAGCGCCGGTGACCGCGCCGCCAGCCCCCGGTAGCCGTCGATCGCGTTCGCGCCCGGGTCCGTCGTGGTGGCCAGCCGGCGGCCCACCGCGGTGACGCAGGCGAACGCGCCGAGGTTGACCGCGACGTAGAAGCCGAGGTAGCCCAGCGTCGCGGTGACCGCGTCGCCGATCTGGTCCGTGCCGGACATACCGACTGCGCCGAGTGGCACCAGCAGGTAGCCCGAATGCGCCACCGACGACCAGGCGAGCAGCCGAACGGCGTGCCGCTGTCTGAGCGCCACCAGGTTGCCCAGCGTCATCGACGCGACCGCGATCAGCGCCAGCACCCAGCCCCAGACCCGCCAGTACGTCGGGAACGCGACGACCGCGACGAGCAGCAGCCCGGCCGCGCCACCGGCCTTGGAGACCGTCGCCAGGTACGTGGCGACCGGGGTCGGCGCGCCCTGGTAGACGTCCGGCGCCCACCAGTGGAACGGCACCGCGGCAAGCTTGAACGCGAACCCGAACAGCACCAGCACGGCCGCGACCGCGGTCAGCGGCAGCCCGCGGATGTCCGGCCGGGCCGCCAGCGCGGCACTTATCCGGCTCAAGTGGACAGTGCCGGTCAGGCCGTAGATGAACGCCACGCCAAGCAGCGTCACGGTGCTCGCGACCACCGACACCAACAGGTACTTCAGCGCGGCCTCGGCGCCCCGGCCACTGCCGCGGCGCAACCCGACCAGCGCGTACGTGGGCAGGGTCAGCGTCTCCAGCCCGATGAGGAGCGTGATCAGGTCCCGGGCGCCCACGAGGACCAGCGCGCCGGTGAGCGAGGCGAGCAGCAGGAACCCGTACTCCCCCGGCGGCAGCGTGGCGTCCCGGGCGAACGCGGCGGTCACCAGCAGCGTGCCGACCGCGGCCGCCGACAGCAGGATCAGGAAGAACAGCGTGAAGCCGTCGAGCACGTACGAACACGACTGTCCGACGTGGACGTTTCCAGGCAGTGTGGTCGGTGGCGTGCAGAAGGTGCCGCGGCGCCGGCCGATCAGCGCCAGCGACGCGATCAGCGTCCCGGCCGCGCCGGCGGCCGCGAGCCAGAGCACCGCCGGCCGCACCCGCAGCGGCAGCACGAGGTCAGCCACCAGCACGGCCAGGGCCCCGATCGCGGCGACCAGCGCCGGCGCCAGCGGCACGTAGTCGATCGCCTGGAGGTTGCTCACCATGCCTCCTGGTTCGCTCCGGTCGGCCGCGCCGGCCGGCGCCATCCCGCAGCGCCACGCCGCGACTCCGTCGGCGCGTCACGACCGCCCAGGCGCCACCGCGGCCAGCCCGCGCTCACGCCGGAACCTCCCGCCTGGCCGCGGTCACCGGCCGTACACCTGCAGCAGCGCGCGGACCGGAGCCTCGGTCAGCCCGAGTACCAGCCGCGGATACAGTCCGATGAGGACGGTGAGTAGCACCAGCGGCGCCCACGCCACCAGTTCGAGCCGGTGCGCGTCGGCCATCGCGCCGGTGCCCGCGCCGACGGCCGGGCCGAGCACCAGCCGGCGCAGCAGCCGCAGGAAATAGGCCGTAGTGATCGCGGTGCCGACCGCGGCGACCGCCAGCAGCACGGCGAACAGCGGCCGGGACAGCGCGACCGCCGGCCGGTACGCGGCCAGCAGCGCGAACGCCTCGCCCCAGAAGCCGGCCAGCCCGGGCAGGCCGAGGCTGGCCACGCAGCCGAACGCGAGCAGCGCGCCCAGCCGTGGCTGCCGCCCGGCCAGCCCGCCGCCGAGCGCGGTCAGATCCGCCGTGTGGTAACGGTCCTTGACGCCGCCGACGAGGAAGAACAGCAGCCCGGTGATCAGCCCGTGCGCGATGTTGCCGAGCAGCGCGGCGTTCACGCCGACCGGGGTGAGCGTGGCGATGCCGAGCAGCACGAACCCCATGTGCCCCACCGACGAGTACGCGATCAGCCGCTTCACGTCCGTCTGCACCAGGCAGCACAGCGAGCCGACGATGATGCCGGCGACCGCGAGCACACCCAGCGCCGGGGCCAGCGCGCGGGCGCCGGCCGGCAGCACCGGCAGCGCCACCCGGACCAGGCCGTAGGTGCCCATCTTCAGCAGCACACCGGCCAGCAGCACCGAGCCGACGGTGGGCGCCTCGGTGTGCGCGTCCGGCAGCCAGGTGTGCAGTGGCCACAGTGGACTCTTCACCGCGAAACCCACGAACAGCGCGAGGAACGCGGCGACCTGGGTACCGCGGGCGATGCCGGAGCCGCCGCGCTGGGACAGCTCGACCAGGTCGAACGTGCCGGCGGTGGCGTAGATCGTGGCGATGCCGATCAGCACCAGCACCGAGCCGAGGAGCGTGTAGAGGATGAACTTGCCGGCCGCGTGCCGGGCCTTCGCGCTGCCGCCCCACACCGCGATGAGGAAGTACATCGGCGCCAGCACGACCTCGAACGCGACGAAGAACAGCACCAGGTCCAGCGCGACGAACGTGCCGAGCAGGCCCGCCTCCAGCAGCAGCACCAGTGCGCCGAACGTCGCCGCGCGGCCGGGCGCGGGCAGCGACCGCACCGTGTAGACAGTGCACAGCAGGGTAAGCAGCGCGGTCAGCACGACCAGCGGGACGCTCACCCCGTCGACGCCGACGTGGAACCGGACGTCGAGCGAGGCCACCCAGGAGACGTCGATCTCGTGTTTCGGGTCGACCACCCGGCCGCCGGCCGGCGCGCTGATGCCCGGCAGCAGCGCGACCGCGACGCCGAACGTGGCGGCGGCGACCAGCACCGGCAGCCACCGGCCCAGCCGATCTGCCGCATCCGATGTGGACTGTCGCAACGCGAGCAGGCCGAGCAGGGCACTGCCGAGCAGCGGCAGCAGGAGCAGCGCGACGATCATGAGACCACCGCCACGGTCGCCGCCACGATGACCGCGGCGGCCGCCATCCCGGTCAGGTAGAGCTGCACGTTGCCGGCCTCCAGCCGGGCGAGCAGCCGGCCCAGCCACTGCGACCCGGGCCCGGTCGACTCGACCGCCCCGTCCACCAGCACGTGGTCCACTGTGGACACGGCCCGGGCGACGCGGAGCACCGGCCGAACGACCAGCCGGTCCTGTGCGGTGTCAAGGTAGAGGCCGGCTCGCAGCGCGGCCAGCACGCGGACGCCCAGGAACCGAGCCGGGTCGTCGGCGGGTGCCTGCCGCCAGCTCAGGCCCACGGCGAGCACGCCGACCGCGGCCAGGCCGAGCGCCACGGCGGTCATCCCCGGCTGCGGGGTGAGCCGTTCGTCCGGCACGCCCAGCCAGGACGGCAGCCAGGACGACCGCAGCCCGACGACGCCGACCACGACCGCGGCCAAGGCGAGCAGCTGGATCGGCCAGCGCATCAGCCCACCCGGTTCGTGCGCGGCGAAGTCGGAACGCGGCTCGCCGTGGAACGCGCGCAGGATCAGCCGGGTCAGGTACGCGGCGGTGACGACGACGGTGGCCAGCGCCGAAACCAACACCAGCACGCCGACCCAGCGGTCCACCCCGACCGGCGCGCGGCCGCGAGCCGCCGCCCACGCCGCGTCCAGCACCGCGTCCTTGGACAGCCCGCCGGACAGCGGCGGCAACCCGATCAGCGCGAGCCCGCCGAGAACGGTCGCGACGTACGTGACCGGCAGCTGCCGGCGCAGCCCGCCCAGCCGGCTCATCAGGACGGTACCGGTCTCGTGCAGCAGCACCCCGGCACAGAGGAACAGCAGCGCCTTGAACGCGGCATGCGTGATCAGGTGGAACGCGCCGGCGCCGACCCCACCGACCGCGAGCGCGCCGAGCATGTACGCGAGCTGGCTGACCGTCGACCAGGCCAGCACCCGCTTCACGTCGTCCTGGCCGAGGGCGGCGAGCGCGCCGAGCAGCATCGTGATCGCGGCCATGCCGCCGAGCACCGCGAGCGTGGCCGGCGCGGCCGCGAACGCCGGGTAGAGCCGGAGCACCACGTACACCCCGGCGGCGACCATGGTGGCCGCGTGGATGAGCGCGCTGATCGGCGTCGGGCCGGCCATGGCGTCCGGCAGCCAGGTATGCAGCGGGAACTGCGCGCTCTTGCCGGCCACGCCGAGCAGCAGGAGCAGCGTGCCGGTGGTCAGCACGGCCGGCGACATCGCCGGCACCGCGGCCAGCACACCGGAGATGCGGAACGTTCCGGCGTGCGTACCGAGCAGCAGGATGCCGAGCAGAAAGCCGACGTCGCCGACCCGGGTCACCAGGAACGCCTTGAGCGCGGCGCCGGGGGCCTCGGGCAGGTCCCGGTAGTGTCCAATGAGGAGGTACGAGCAGAGGCCCATCACCTCCCAGCCGATCAGCAGCACCATCAGGTCGGCGGCCAACACCACCGCCAGCATCGCCGCGGTGAAGAGGGAGACCTCGGCCGCGTACGCCGGGTACCGCGTGTCGTCGTGCAGGTATTCCACCGAGTAGACCTGCACCAGCAGCGCCACCACGCAGACCACCAGCGCCAGCAGCCCGGCGAGGCCGTTGGCCAGCGTGCCGGCGGTGACGCCGATGCCCGCGTTCGGCGCGATGAGGTGCGCGGTCTCCGCGTGCTCACCGCGGCCAGCGGCCTGCACGACCAGCGGTACCGCCAGCACGAGGCTGGCTCCGGTACCGGCGACCGCGATCACCGCGGGCAGCCGGCTACCGGCCCGGCGGGGCAGGAAGCCGCCGATCAGCGCGGCCAGGAACGGCAATGCCGGCAGCAGCCAGGCAGCGCGGATCACGATGCCGGCCCGTCAGGTGGCTGCGTACCCACCGGCTCGGCGCCGGACGGGGCGGCCCCGGCCGGCCCGACGCCGACCAGGTCGGCCGGCCCGATCGCCGGGGTGGCCGGCGGCACCGGGGTCGGCGGCTCCGGCACTGTGTCGGGCTCGGCCAGCTCGACCAGGTCGTCGATGGCGATGGTGGCGCGCTGCCGGAAGACCTGCAGGACGATCGCCAGCCCCAGGCCGACCTCGGCGGCCGCTACCGTGATCACGAACAGGGCCAGTGTCTGTCCATTGTGGAGCGCGTCATGCAGCCACGCGTCGAACGCGACCAGGTCCAGGTTGACCGCGTTCAGCATCAGCTCGACCGACATCAGCAACAGCACGGCGTTGCGGCGCGCCAGCAGGCCGTACACGCCGACCGCGAACAGCAGCGCGGACAGCACCAGCGGAAACAGCAGGTGCATTCAGGGTGCCTCCGGTGGGTGCACGTCAGCGGCTCCCGGGCGTGCCGACGTCCGGCCGGGAGAGCACGATCGCGCCGATCAGTGCGGCCAGCAGCAGCACCGAGACGACCTCGAACGGCAACACGTAGGTCCGGAACACCGCGCTGCCCAGCGCGGCGGCGCTACCCGGCTGGCCTGCGTTGAGATCGACGTAGGCGTGCCGGAACGCGTCCACCAGCAGCGTGATCAGCAGGCCGGCCGTGGCCAGCGCGACCAGCGCGGCGATCGGCCGGTTGCGCGTATCAAGGTCGGTGCCCGGTCCGATCGGCGCGCGGGTGAACATCACCGCGAACAGCAGCAGCACGACGACCGCGCCGACGTAGATCAGCAGTTGCACCACCGCGACGAACTCGGCGGTGAGCACCAGGTAGCAGCCGGCGATAGCGCCGAGCGTCACCACCAACCAGAGCGCGGCCCGCACCACGTTCGTCGTGCTCACCACCAGCACGGCCGACCCGACCGCGATCACGCCCAGCAGCGTGAACACCACCTCGTACCCGGTCACGACGCGTCTCCCCCGCCCGCCACGCCACCCGGCTCCGCCACGCCACCCGGCTCCGCCGCTCCATCCGGCTCTGCCGTGGGACGTGCCGGACGATCGGTCCGAACGGGACGGTCCGATCGGGCTGACCGCTCGGCGCCGGCGGCGCGGGTGGGGCGCTCTGCCCGGGCCGGACGGTCCGGGTGGGCCGGGCGGTCGCCCCGGGCGGGCCGGTCGGCCGGGCCGGCGGCTGCCTTCTCGGCGGCCAGCACCTCCTTGGCCGGGTCGCCGAGCGGATCGTGCGCGGGCGGCGGCGGCACGGTCCACATCCACTCGCGCAGGCGGTCCATCTCGTGGGTCAGCTCGCGGATGTCGTACTCGGCGTACTCGAACTCCGGCGACCAGAACAGCGCGTCGAACGGGCAGGCCTCGATGCAGATGCCGCAGTACATGCAGAGCGCGAAGTCGATCGCGAACCGGTCCAGCACGTTGCGCTGCCGGGCGCGGGCGCCCTCCTCCCGGGCCGGCATCGTCTCCTTGTGCGAGTCGATGTAGATGCACCAGTCCGGGCATTCACGCGCGCAGAGCATGCAGACCGTGCAGTTCTCCTCGAACAGCGCGATCACGCCGCGGCTGCGCGGGGGCAGGTCCGGTGGCACGTCCGGGTACTGCCGGGTGGCCGACCGCCGGGTCATCGTGCGCAGCGTGACGGCCAGCCCACGCGCCAGCCCGCTTCCGGGGACGTTCACGCGATCACCACCGCCACCACGCCGGTCAGCACCAACTGCGCCAGCGCCACCGGCACCAG
>JBBWZH010000467.1:0-17497 GCA_039648995.1 Mycobacteriales bacterium | reverse complement strand
GCGGGCTGGACGAGCTCAAGCGGGCCGCCGAGGGCACCGCGAACGTGCTCTACCCGATGAAGGCGGCGCTGGCCGCGCGGGCCACCGTCGGTGAGGTCTGCACCGCGCTGCGCGACACCTGGGGTACGTACCGCCCACCAGACCTGTTCTGATCCGTAAGCCGCCCGGCTTGCCCCCATTTGGGATGCGGCCGAAGGTAGCCGAGCTACTGACAGTCGCGACCGCCCCGGGCCGGGCACAGCACCCGGGGCCGTCGCGCGGTCGCCTACCGGAGCCCGACGCGGGCCCGCCAGCCGCCCCGCCCGGCCGGCTCCGGCTCGTCGGCCGGGGCTCCGTCCACCGGGGGCGCGTCGGCTCGCGTCCCGTCGGCCCGCGTCCCGTCCGTGCGCGTCTCGTCCGCCCGCGTCCCGTCTACCCGCCGCGCGGCGGTCGGGCGCCCGCCGGACAGGATCTGGCGCGCGTCGTCGGCGGTCCGGGCGTCGACGGTCACGTCGTACCGGTCGGCCACCAGTTGGCTGACCGAGACGAAGTCGCGCCGGCCGCCGGTGAGCGCGTAGCTGGCGACGGACAGCAGCGCCCCGCCGAGCGCGCCGAACACCAGGCCCCAGAACAGCAGCGCCAGCGCGGACCCGCCGTCGGCCGCGAACAGGCCGATGAACAGGCCGAACAGGATGCCGATCCAGGCGCCGGCGGCCGCGCCGGACAGCGCCGCCCGGCCGTACGAGAGCCGGCCGGTGACGTCCTCGACGAGCCTCAGGTCGCGCCCGACGATCGACACCTCCTCGACGGGGAAGTGCGCGTCGGAGAGCCGGTCGACCGCTGCCTGGGCATCGCTGTATCGGGGGTATGACGTGAGCAGGACCCGGTCATACATGGGTGTTGGTTGCATAGATCGGTCACCTCCGCGAGAGCAGTTACCCCCTGATCGGGGCAACCGAACCCGCTCCGGGCCGGTCGGCGCGGCCCCGACCCAGAGGCGCCCGGCCGGCCCGAGCCGGTGCCACCGGGCGCGAGCTGGCGCGGAGCCGCCCGAACCCGCACCGCCAGCTATTACCCTCGGGCCCGTGCAGATCGATTTCAACCCGTCCTCGCGGTCCAGTCTCGGGGTGGAGTGGGAGCTCGAGCTGGTCGACCTGGAGACCAGGCAGCTCAGCTCCGCGTCCAACGAGATCCTGACCGAGCTGGCGGAGGAGGCCGGCAACCCCGGCGGCGAGCATCCGAAGGCCAAGCACGAGCTGCTGCAGTCGTGTGTCGAGGTGATCACCGGGATCTGCGGCACCGTGGCCGAGGCCCGGGCCGATCTGGCCGAGACGGTCGCGCAGGTGCAGGCCGCGGCCGGCCGGCGCGGGCTGGGCGTCATGTGCTCCGGCAGCCACCCGACGACCGACTGGGCCACCCAGTTGATCTCGGACAAGGAGCGCTACCACGAGCTGGTCGAGCGCAACCAGTGGGTCGCCCGGCAGCTGCAGATCTTCGGTGTGCACGTGCATGTCGGGGTGCGCGCGCCGGAGAAGGCCATCCCGATCGTGAACGCGCTGCTGTCCTACCTGCCGCACTTCCTCGCGCTGTCCGCCTCCAGCCCCTACTGGATCGGCTGCGACACCGGGCTGGCCTCGTACCGGAGCAAGGTCTTCGAGGCGCTGCCCACCGCCGGCCTGCCGTACCAGCTGTCCGGCTGGGACGACTTCGAGCGGTACATGGAAGTGCTGATCAACACCCGGGCGATCGAGTCGATCCGCGAGGTCTGGTGGGACATCCGTCCGCACCCCGTGTTCGGCACGGTCGAGCTGCGCATCTGCGACGGCCTGCCCACGCTGGACGAGATCTCCGCGGTGGCGGCGATCTCGCAGTGCCTGGTCGAGCAGTTCGACCAGCAGCTGGACCGGGGCTACTCGCTGCCGCAGCCGCGGGCCTGGGTGGTGCGGGAGAACAAGTGGCGGGCCGCCCGGTACGGCCTGGAGGCCGAGATCGTGGTGGACGCCAAGGGCACCGTGCAGCCGATCCGGAAGGCGATCGTCGACCTGGTGGAGGACCTGACCCCGGTGGCCCGCCGGCTCGGCTGCCTGGCCGAGCTCGAACTGGTGCCGCCCCTGCTCGATCTGGGCGCCAGCTACCAGCGGCAGCGCGCCGTGGCCGCCGAGCACGGCGGCGACCTGGTGGCCGTGGTCGACAGCCTGCTCACCGAGATGCGGCTGGGGTTGCCGCTGTGAGCGGTGGGCGACCCTGGCAGGGCGCGGACCGGCGCGACGCGCCCACGGAGTCGCCGCGCGGCGCGGCGGGAAGGTTGCGACCGGCCCCCGCTCACCGGGAGGCACGGTGACCTCGCACGTCGCGCCGCTGCCGGTGGCGCCGGGGCCGGGCGCGCCGGAGCCGGGGGTGCCGGCCGGGCTGCCCTGGCTGGAGTCCTGGGTGGCCGGCAACACCGCCGAGGTGGTCGCGATCCGGCGCCGGCTGCACGCGCATCCCGAGCTGGCCCACGCCGAGTACGCGACGACCGGGTACCTGGTGGAGCGGCTGACGGCGGCCGGGCTGGCGCCGGCCGTGCTGCCCGGCGGCACCGGCCTGATCTGCGACGTCGGCACCGGCCCGCGGGCGGTCGCGCTGCGCGCCGACATCGACGCGCTGCCGCTGACCGACCTGAAGCCGGTGCCGTACCGGTCCACGGTGGACGGCGTCTGCCACGCCTGCGGGCATGACGCGCACACCGCGATGCTGCTCGGTGCCGCGCTGGCGCTGGCCACCGCGCCGGCGCTGCCCGGGCGGGTGCGGCTGCTGTTCCAGCCCGCCGAAGAGACCGTGCCCGGCGGGGCGCCCGGGATGATCGCCGCCGGCGGCCTGGACGGGGTGGAGCGGATCTTCGCGCTGCACTGCGACCCGCGGCTGGACGCCGGCCGGGTCGGGCTGCGGGTCGGCCCGATCACCGCCGCCTGCGACGCGGTCGAGGTGCAGCTCACCGGGCCCGGTGGCCACACCGCCCGGCCGCACCTGACCGCCGACCTGGTGTACGCGCTGGGCAAGGTGATCACCGAGGTGCCCGGGCTGCTGTCCCGCCGGGTGGACCCGCGCGACGGCGTCTCGCTGGTCTGGGGCGCGGTGGAGGCCGGCGTCGCGGCGAACGCGATCCCGCAGCACGGCAGCATCCGCGGCACCCTGCGCACGCTGCGCCGGCAGGCCTGGGACGGCGCCGAGGCGTTGGTCCAGGAACTGGTCGGCGAGGTGGTCCGGCCGACCGGGGCAGCGGTGGAGGTCCAGTACCGCCGTGGCGTACCCCCAGTGGTGAACGAGGCTGGTTCGGTGGCCATCCTGGGGCAGGCGGCCGCCGCCGCGCTCGGCGCGGACGCGGTCGGCGACACCGAGCAGAGCCTCGGCGGCGAAGACTTCGCCTGGTACCTGGACCACATCCCGGGCGCGCTGGCCCGCCTCGGTGTCCACGCCCCGGCCGGCGACCAGGCCTACCAGGACCTGCACCAGCCCACCTTCGACATCGACGAGCGGGCACTGCCGGTCGGCGTCCGCGTCCTGGTGTACGCCGCGCTCCGCGCGCTGAGCTGAGCCAGCCGGTTGCGCTCGGTGGCCGCCATCTGCTTGGCGCGCTAGCCCGTTTGGATCTTTCGGTGACACAAGACTGCCCCTTTTGTATGCCGATCAGTACACCGAATGGGTGAGTTCCTCTTGTGGCAAGCGAGCTTTACCCTCGACACTCCTGGCGTCTGACATGGCCGGACACACCTGATCGGTTCAGTCCGTGGCCGCTGTCTGGATGCAGCTCGGCGCGCCACCGGGGCGTGCCGGCCTTTCCCGGGAGGCACAGTGAGGATCACTGGGTCCACGTCCAGAACGATCGCGCTGCTGGGCGCCGCGGCGGGTTTGACCCTCGCCGCAGCGCTGGCCGCACCCACCGCCGGAGCCGCGCCGACCGGCGCCGCCAGCCCGGCGGCCCTGTCCGGCAGCACGGCGGCCGTCGCCGCCGTGAACGCGGTCTCCGACCGCCAGGTGGCGCGGGGCGCGCTCGGCGAGTCGCTGGTCAAGCGCCTCGGCGCCGGTGCCGCCGGCTCCTACCTGGACGGCAGCGGCGCGGTCGTGGTCAACGTCACCGACGCCGCCGGTGCGGCCGCGGTGAAGGCCGCCGGCGCCACCCCGCGGCTGGTGAGCCACAGCGCCGCGCAGTTGGCCGCCGCACAGCGCACGCTGGACGCCGCCCGCGCGGTCGGCACGGTCGTCGCGGCCGACCCGGCCACGAACCAGGTCGTCGTCTCGCTCACCGACTCGGTCTCCGCGGCCGACCAGGTCAAGATCCGCACCGCCGCCGCCAAGCTGGGCAGCGCGGTCCGGGTGGAGCGGGTCGCCGGCGCGCTGCGGCCGCTGATCAACGGCGGTGACGCCATCTTCACCAGCAGCGCCCGCTGCTCGCTCGGCTTCAACGCCCGCAACAGCGCCGGCACCACGTTCTACGTGATCACCGCCGG
Organism: Mycobacteriales bacterium; assembly: GCA_039648995.1. GTDB lineage: Bacteria > Actinomycetota > Actinomycetes > Mycobacteriales > CADCTP01 > JBBWZH01. Next base: position 13,031 of record JBBWZH010000467.1, on the reverse strand, counting down.
GCACTGCACGAACATCGGCGCTACCTGGTGGACCAGCAGCAGCCACGCCACCACCATCGGCACCCGGTTCGCGACCAGCTTCCCGGGCAACGACTACGGCGTGATCCAGTACACGAACACCACCCTGGCGCACACCGGTGACGTCAACAACGGCAGCGGCGTGCAGGACATCACCCGGTCGGCCAACGCCACCGTCGGCCAGTCGGCCTGCCGCAGCGGCAGCACCACCGGCACGCACTGCGGCACGGTCACCGCGGTCAACGCGACCGTGCAGTACGCCGAGGGCACCGTGACCGGCCTCATCCGTACCAACATCTGTGCCGAGCCCGGCGACAGCGGCGGCTCGCTGTTCTCCGGCTCGACCGCGCTGGGCATCACGTCCGGCGGCAGCGGCAACTGCACCTCCGGCGGCACCATCTTCTTCCAGCCGGTGACCGAGCCGCTCAGCCGCTTCGGGCTGTCGGTCTTCTAGCCACGCACCGCACCACCGTGGGGCCCGCCGGCACCGCCGGCGGGCCTCACGCCCGCTGTCGGGAGCGGCGCTAGCGGGTGACCGGGGCGAGGTCGTTCAGCCGTTCGGCGACCGGGCCGGCCTCCGGAAGCCGCAGGTCGGTGAGGATGACCAGCGCCTCCCGCCAGGAGCGGCGCGCCGCCATGGCGTCGCCGGCGGCGCGCTGGGCGTCGCCGAGCCCGATCAGCGCGGTGGCCGCGTGGTAACGCTCGCCCAGCTCCTGGAACCCCGCGATCGCCTGCTGGTAGCAGCTGACCGCCTGGTCGTGCTCCCCGAGCTGGTGGTGGGCGAAGCCGATGCTGTCCCAGGTGATCGCCCGCCCCTGCCGGTCGTCGAGCTCCTCGAACAGGTCCAGCGCCTGCCGGCACTGGTCGAGGGCGTCGCGGTGCGCGCCGAGCAGACCGTGGCACCAGCCGGTGTTGTTCAGCGCGGCGGCCTGCCCGTGCCGGTGGCCGGCGGCGCGGTAGGCGGCGAGCGCCCGCTGCGCCACCCGCAGCGCCTGGTCGGGCCGGCCCTCCCGCTCCCAGGCCCAGCCGTCGACCCGGTGGGTGTGCGCCTGCCCGGCCAGATCTCCCTCGGCGACCGACAGCGCGAGCGCCCGACGGAACTGCGAGTGTGCGTCGGCGAACCGGTCCTGCAGGACGTACGCCCCGCCCAGCCCGCGGTGGGCCAGCGCCTGCGCGTGCGGGTCGTCGAGCCGTTGCGCCGCGGCCAGGCCGGCCAGCCAGCCGCCAGCCAGGTCGTCCAGATCGCCACGCCGGCGCAGGTACGTGGTGGTCACCCAGGCCAGCTGCCACGCGTGCGTGTCGTGCCCGGTGCCGGTGGCAGCCGCGGCGGCGGCCCGCAGGTTGGCCTGCTCGGCGGCCAGCCAGGACAGCGCCTGTGCCTGGTCGGTCAGCCGGTGCGGGCTCACCCCGGCCGCCGGCGGGACCAGTTCGATCGGGTCGCGGTGCCGGTCGAGCAGCCGGTCGGCCGCGTACGCGCTGTGCAGGTAGTGATCGAGCACCCGGCCGGTGGCCGCCCGCCGGGCGTCCGCGCCGTCCAGGGTGCGGCCCAGGTCGGCCGCGTACGCGCGGAGCAGGTCGTGGCTGGCGTACCGGCCGGGCGCGTGCTCGGTCAGCAGGCTGACCCGGGCCAGCTCGGCCAGCAGCCGCCGCACCTCGGGCAGCGGGTCGCCGGTCAGGCTGGCCGCCGCGGCGGCGGTGACGTCCGGGCCCGGGTGCTCCGCGAGCAGCCGGAACAGCCGGGCCGCGGCCGCCGGCAGTGCCGCGTACGACCAGGACAGCACCGCCCGTACGTCGCTGGCCTCGTCGCCGGCGGTGAGCGCGTCCAGCGGGCCGGCCGCGTCGGCCAGCTCGGCGGCGAGCGCGTCCAGCGGGAACGCCGGGTGGGTGGCGGCGCGGGCCGCGACGACGGTCAGCGCCAGCGGCAACCGGGCGCACCGGCTGATGATCGCGGCGACCGCGGCCGGCTCGGCGGCGACCCGGGCCGGGCCGAGCCGGCCGACCAGCAACTCCTCCGCCTCCGCGCTGCTGAGCAGGTCGAGCGTGACCGGCCGGGCGCCCTCGGCGGCGATCAGGTCGGCCAGCTGGTTGCGGCTGGTGACGACCGTGACGGTGGTCGGTGTGCCGGGCAGCAGCCAGCGGACCGGTTCGGCGTCGCCGGCGTTGTCCAGGACGACCAGCATCCGCTTGCCGGCGACCAGGCTGCGGTAGAGCCCGGCCCGGGCGTCGAGGGTCGGCGGGATCTGGTCGGGAGGCACACCGAGCGTGTCGAGGAACGCGCGGACCGCCTCGGCCGCGCTCATCGCCGTGCCGCTCGGCCCGAGCCCGCGCAGGTTCACGAACAGCTGCCCGTCCGGGAACGCGCCGGCCACCCGGTGCGCCCAGTGCAGCACGAGCGCGGTCTTGCCCACGCCGGCGGTGCCGGAGACCGCGGCGACCGCGGGCTCGGTCGGCGCGCGGTCGCCACCGTCGAGCAGCGCGTCGAGGGTGGCGAGTTCGGCGGCCCGGCCGGTGAAGTAGCGGACGTCCGACGGCAGCTGCGCCGGCACCACCCGGGGCGCCGGCGGCGACATCGTGACCGGTGGGTCGAGCCGGGGGTCCGCGGCGAGGATCCGCTCGTGCAGCCGGCGCAGCGGCGCACCGGGCGGCATGCCCAGCTCGCGGTCCAGCAGCCCGGCCACCCGCCGGTACGCGGCCAGCGCGTCACCCGGCCGGTCGGACCGGTGCAGCGCGAGCATGAGCAGCGCCCACATCCGCTCCCGCAGCGGGTGCTGGCTCACCAGCTCCGCCAGCTCGGCCGCGAGCTCGCGGTGGCCGCCGAGAGCGAGCCGCGCCTCGCAGCTGTCCTCCACCGCGGCCAACCGCTGCTCCTCCAGCCGCGCCCGCTCCGGCTCCAGCGCCGGCAGCTCGAGATCCTCCAGCACCCGGCCGCGCCACTGCCCCAGCGCGCGGGCCAGCTGGTCGGCCGCGGTCGCCGCGTCGCCCTGTTCGAGCGCCTCCCGGCCGGCGCCGGCCAGCCGCGCGAAGACGCCCGCGTCCAGCTCGTCCGGGTCGACGAGGAGCCGGTAGCCGCGCTGCCGGGAAGCCAGCCGCGGCGGCTTGTCCGGCTCGCCGGACGCCAGCAGGCGGCGCAGGTCCGCCACGTACGACTGGAGGTTGGCCACCGCTGACGGCGGCGGCCGCTCGCCCCACAGCACGTCCACGATCGACTCGGTCGAGACCGTGGTGCCGGCCCGCAGCAGCAGCAGGCCCAGCAGCGACCGCTGCTTGCGCCGCCCCGGGATCAGCAGCCGGCCGTCGTCGCCGCGAGTCGTGAGTGGACCCAGAACCTCGAACCGCACGGACAGAACGTACGTCGCCGCACCGGCACCGGCCCGCACGGGCGCCATGCCGTTTCGCCATACACAGGTGTATAGGCGGCCGTATGGCCAACCCGTCGACGCTCCGGCTGTTCGTTCGCCACTCGAAGGAGAGGAACATGCGACTACTCGATGTGACCGCGGGCCGGCGGTTCTGGCGCCACCCGGTCGGCGGTGCGGTGCTCGCCGCCGCGCTGTTCGGCACCCTGGTCGGCACCGGCCAACCAGCGAACGCGGCTCCGGCCGCGCCCACCAAGGCCGCCCCTGCCGCGGTGCCTGCGGCCGCGGTGCCTGCGGCCGCGATGGCCAGCCTGGAGCGGGCCGCCGCGGCGTCGTCGTCACTGCCGGTCGACGACCACTACGTCGGGCTCACCAACAAGGACGGCCGGCCCGAGCTGTTCTGGCGGGGCAGCGACTGCCAGCTCTGGCACAACTGGGTCCAGACCAACGGAACGATCTCGAACAGCTACCCGCTGGGCGGCTGCCTGCTGCACTTCCTGCTGTCCCCGCACGACATCGCCGGCTTCCTGAACGGCGACCGCCTGGAGATCATGGCCATCGGCACGAACAACGAGCTGTTCCACGTGTGGCAGCTCTCGGCCGGTGGTGCCTGGAGCACCTGGAACGGCCTGGGCGGCACGCTCGTCGGGCCGCCGTGGGTCGGCCTGCTGAGCAACGGGGCGTTCTACGTCGACGCGATCGGCCCGGACAACATCTGGCACCGCCGCTACCAGGACTTCACCACTGGCTGGTGGAGCCCCTGGGTCTTCGGCGCCGCGCACTGATCGGCCCCACGAGCTGAGCTCAGGGGAGGTCACGCCGGGCGGGCGCCCACGAGGCGCCCGCCCGGTGCGGCTCAGGCAGCGGGTCGATCGGCAGGTGCCAGACCAGGAGGGTCTCCTCCCGGGCCGGCCGGGCGGCGGGCCAGCGCCGGCGCAGCAGCCGGGCGACCCGGGCGTTCTCGGCCAGCGTGTGCGCGCGCAGCTGGCGTACGCCGCGGGCGTGGGCCACGGCCAGCAGCCGGTCGAGGAGGTGCTGGCCAAGGCCGCGGCGCTGCCAGGCGTCGGCCACCACCACGCCCAATTCGGCGGTCCGGGGGCTACCGGCGACCAATGCGTAGTCGGCCACCGCGATCACGTCTTCTCCGGCCAGCGCGACAAGGGACTCCCGCCGCTCGTGGTCGACGTCCACCAATTGCCGGACGAACCGATCCGGGATCCGGCCCAGGCCGGTAAAGAACCGTCGGTAGGACGACTCGGCGGACAGCTCCGTGAGAAATCTGCGCACACTCTCGATGTCTGCAGGACAGGTTGGTCGGATCAGTATCCGGATTTCTGCCGGGTCAATTATGTAAGCGTTGTCATCGGAACCGCTACGGAGATGGTCGGCGCCTGCTACGCTTTTCTGGATCGACTCCAGTCCATTACGGGGCGCCATTTTCTGGATTGATTCCAATTTCGGCGCGGTCGGCGCGTGCGCGGCCGATGCCGCGGCGCCCGAGAATGCCCGGACCGGATTCTCGAACCCGACTTGATTGAGCGTTGAGGCTGGCTTTGCAGTACCCGCGGTCGTCGCCGGGTCGGCCGGAAAGGCAGGGCCGGGGAGTTGTCCCGGCGTGGTCGCGGCCGGCATGTCGCCTCCCTGCTGGGTCCGGTCAATGAACGCAGCGTCCCTGGAGGTTGCTCGGTCTGTCAAGCGAACTTAGCCTGGCGGTATGGATCCGAGGCCGGGTGTGCTTGACATCGAGCTGGCGCACTGCTCGATCGCCCGCACGCTGGAGTTGGTCGGCGAGAAGTGGACGCTGCTGGTGCTGCGCGACGCGTTCAACGGGGTCCGCCGGTTCGATGACCTGCACAGACGCATCGGGGCACCGCGTCAGGTGCTGTCCCAGCGGCTCGGCCGCCTGGTCGATGTCGGCCTGCTGCGCCGGGTGCCGTACCGCGAGCCGGGCCAACGCACCCGGTACGAGTACCGGCTGACCGAGGCCGGGTTGGACCTCTACCCGATCCTGGTCGCGCTGCTGAGCTGGGGCGATCGGTACCGGCCGAACCCCGAGGGGCCAGCCGTCGAGCTGACCCACCGCGGCTGCGGCGAGCCGGTCAGCCTGGCGCTGCGCTGCGCCTCCGGGCACGAGCTCGCGTCGGCCCGTGAGGTCCGGCCCAGGCCCGGCGCCGCCGCCCGGACCGGGCCCGGCCCCGCCGCGCTGACGGGCACGTCAGCCGGCTGACCCCGGTCGCGGCCGGCCCACCGCCGGCCGCGGGGTCAGCGACGTCAGGGGCCGATCGAGCGGCAGGGGCGCCGGCGCAGCTCGGCCACGTACTCGTCCGGTGCGCCGGCCTTCTCCGCCGCGTCGGCGAGAACGCCCAGGTAGCGGGCCGACGGCAGGCCGCCCTCGAACGCGTCCAGCGTGTAGACCCAGGCCAGCGGCTCGCCGTCGAGAGTGTGCACACGGAGCCGGATCTTGCGGTAGAGGCCCATGTCGGCGCCCTCCCAGGAGTCCAGCGTGGCCTCATCGACGGGGGTGACGTCGTAGAGCGCGACGAACACGTGGCTGTCCGGCTCGGTGTCCTCGACGACCGTCGCGAGGGCGCCTTCCCAGCCGAGGTCCTCGCCGCCGAACGTGAGCCGCCAGCCGGTGATCCAACCGGTGCCCGCGACGGGCGAGTGCGGGCAACGCTCAAGCATCTGGGCCGGGTCCAGGTTGGAGCCGTAGGCCGCGTACAGCGTCACGCCAGGTCTCCCTCTGTCCCCCTGACCTGCGAGCCCACCCCCGGCGCAGATCAGCGGTGACCTTGTGGCTGCGGATCAACAGTGTCCGGTGTCGGATGGTACGCACCGCGCGGGCCGGCCGGCCCGCGCGGCGGGAGAGAATGGCGGCGTGACCCACATCGTCATCCTCGGCGGCGGCCCGGCTGGCTACGAGGCCGCTCTGGTCGCGGCCCAACTTCGGGCCGACGTGACGGTCGTGGAACGGGACGGGCTCGGCGGCGCGTGCGTGCTGTCGGACTGCGTTCCGTCCAAGACCTTCATCGCCACAAGTGAGACAATGACCACCCTGCGCTCGGCCGGTGCGCTGGGCGTTCGCACCACCGAGTCCCGCGACATCATGGTCGACGTGCCGCTGGTGCACCGCCGGGTGAAAGACCTGGCGCTGGCGCAGTCGGAGGACGTGCGCCGCCGGTTGGCGGCCGAGGGCGTCCGCCTGATCGCCGGGCAGGGCCGGTTCGCGGCCGAGCAGCTCGGCCGCGCCTCGCACCGGATCGAGGTGGCCGGCGCCGGCGGCACCGAGCAGTTCGACGCGGACGTGGTGCTGATCGCGACCGGGGCGACCCCGCGGATCCTGTCCGGCGCGCAGCCCGACGGCCAGCGCATCCTCACCTGGCGCCAGGTGTACGACCTCGCTGAGCTGCCCGAACACCTGATCGTGGTGGGTTCCGGGGTGACCGGCGCCGAGTTCGCCAGCGCGTACACCGAGATGGGCGGCCGGGTCACCCTGGTCTCCAGCCGCGACCGGGTGCTGCCCGGCGAGGACGCGGACGCCGCCGAGGTGCTGGAGCGGGTGTTCGCCGAGCGCGGCACCGCGATCGTGAAGCGGGCCCGGGCGGCCGCGGTCCGCCGGGTCGACAAGGGCGTGCTGGTGGAGATGGAGGACGGCCGCACGATCGAGGGCAGCCACGCGCTGATGACGGTCGGCTCCGTGCCGAACACAGCCGGCCTCGGCCTGGAGCATGTCGGCGTGCGCACCCGGGAGGGCGCCGGGTTCGTCACCGTCGACCGGGTCTCGCGCACCGGGGTGCCCGGCATCTACGCGGCCGGCGACTGCACCGGCGTGAACATGCTGGCCTCGGTGGCCGCGATGCAGGGCCGGATCGCGATGTGGCACGCGCTCGGCGAGGCGGTCGCGCCGCTGCGGCTCAAGACCGTGTCGGCGAACGTGTTCACGCACCCGGAGATCGCCACCGTCGGCATCCAGCAGCGGGCCATCGAGGCGCACGAGGTGCCGGCCCGCACGGTCACGTTGCCGCTGGCCACGAACCCGCGGGCGAAGATGCAGGGCCTGCGCGAGGGCTTCGTGAAGCTGTTCTGCCGACCGGCGACCGGGGTGGTGATCGGCGGGGTGGTGGTCGCGCCGTACGCGTCCGAGCTGATCCTGCCGGTCACGATCGCGGTGCAGAACCGGCTGACCGTGGCCCAGGTGGCGAGCTCGTTCTCGGTGTACCCGTCGATCTCCGGTTCGCTGACCGAGGCCGCCCGCCGGCTGATGGTGCACGACGACCTGGACTGAGCCCGCCGGTTCAGTCGGGCGGGTTGGCCGGCGGCAGGCCGTGCTGGCGCAGCCGGCGGTCGCGTAGCTCATCCCCGTACGCGCCGGCCACGAACAGCGCGCCGAACACGACCAGCGCCACCATCAGCACGCGTAGCTCCAGGTCAACGGGCAGCAGCAGGATCACCACGACCGGCACCGCGCACTGCACCAGCACCCGCAGGACCTCGCGCCAGCGCCAATCGGCGTCGGTCAGGTCGTGCCGGACCCACTCGTGCAGCGACGCCGGCAGCCGCCCGCCGAAGGCGTAGCGGAGCCACTGCCCGGCGGTCGGTCGGGTATGCACCCGGCCATCCTGCCCCCGATCGGACCGGACGACTCACCCGATCCCCAATCGGCTCCCGGCCCGGCCCACCCACGCGCTGACCTGGCCGGCTGGGCTGACCTGGCCGGCTGGGCTGAGCTGGTTGGCCGGGCTGAGCTGGTTGGCCGGGCTGAGCCGGCCGGCCGGCCGGGCTGAGCTGGCTGGCCGGCCGGCCGGGTTGGCCTGGGCGGCCGGGCTGGGCGGCTGGGCGGGGCAGGTGGCCCGGGCCGGCGACCCGCGGCGTCGCCGGCCCAGGCGCGCCGGCTCGGGAGAGCCGGCGCTGGCATGCCGGCCCCTGGCATGCCAAGCGTGTCGCAACCTCTCGAGCGGCCCGCCGGCCGGCGCGGCTCAGGATGGGGAGCGGAGGTACGTGCCCGACGCGATGCCGAGCCGGTCGAGGTCCGGCTCGTGGGCCAGGATCGCGCCCCACAGCCGCTGGGTCGCCGGTGCCGGCTCGATCCCCAGTTCCTCCCCGAGCACCTCGCGAATGCACTGGTAGACGGCGAGTGCCTGGGCCTGCCGGCCGCACCGGTAGAGCGCCAGCATGAGCTGCCCACAGAGCCGCTCGTCCAGCGGGTAGGCCCGGACCAGGCCTTCCAGCTCGGGCACCAGCGGGACGTGCCGGCCCAGCGCCAGGTCGGCGTCGACCCGCAGCACGGTCGCCGACAGCCGCAGCGACTCCAGCCGGGCGATCGTCACCTGAGCCGCCTCGACCAGCGCGACGTCGGCCAACGCCCGGCCACGCCACAGCTGCAGCGCCCAACGCAGCAGCTGGGCGGCCTCCGCGGGCTGGCCGCGTTCCAGCGCGGTCTGGCCCTGTGCGACCAACTCCTCGAACCGCAGCGCGTCCACCTGCTCGGGCTCGGCTCGGAGCAGGTAGCCGGGCGGGCGGCGGATCAGCAGCCGGGAGTCGGACCAGGGGGCACGGTCCGGTTCCATCGCGCGGCGAAGCCGTGAGACATGTTCCTGGATTGTCGCGGCGGCTGACGGCGGGACGCGGGCCGGCCAGAGCCAGTGCGCCAGCATGTCGACAGATACCACGTCGTTCACCGCCGACAGCAACGCGGTGAGGAGTATCCGTTGTCGAGGCCCGCGCAACCGGATTGCTCCGGAGCCGTTCGCTACCTCCAAGGGACCGAGTATCCCGAAGTACACATCAGCTCCGATCCTGACCCCTGTTCCTATTATCCCTGTCTTAAGGCAGTCAAAACACTGTGAAAAACCCCTGGGGGTACCGGCGGACAACGCATCCTCGGGTGCGGCATCAAGTCACGGACAGGTTCTGGACAAGGAGCGTCATCAATGCTGACGGCATGCCCAGATACACCTCCCGACTGAGTCCCAGGTACATCGGCGCCCGCCTTGTTATGCCTGGGTTAACTGGCGATGAGCAGCTCAGTCCACGCCTCATGTACGACCCCGCGACGTCGCCGCTCACACCTGCGGCAACGTTTGCCGGCGCCCCACCGGAACCCGCGACCGCGGACCGCCGGCGCCTCCCCAGCCCCTTCCGGCCACGCGAGATTGTGGCGAGCCTCGTCGACTATTACCGGGACCCGTTGTCCTGGCTGGTGGTCGGCGTGACCTCGTTCATCATGTGCTACGTGGGCGGCGCGGCGATGTTCTGGTACCACGCCATCCACCTCGGCGAGGGCGGCCCGGCGATCAGCTGGGAGGCGCACTGGTTCCTCGACTCGACCGTTGGCTTCGTCGCGCTGACCCCGGCGGTCATCGTGATCCTGCCGCTGGCCAGCTGGGTGGCGCAGTCCCTGGCCAGCGACGACCGCCGGATGCGCTGGCTGTACGCCGGCATCTCCGGCGTCGCGTTCGGGCTGATCACGATCCCCGGCCCGCTGATGCACAACTTCCTGGTCGGTCGCGGCACCTGGGTCGCGAACCAGGTCACCCACCTCATCGGCAACTCGGACGCCGTGCCGAAGTCGTCGATCCACTACTCCGGGCCGGAGCTCATGGCGCAGCAGTTCCGCGGCGGCCTGCCGGTGTACGTGCTGCTGTCGGTGCTCAGCCTGTGGCTGGTCCGCGGCATCGTCGCGGCCGCGTACCGGCGTAACTCCATGGTCGACACCATGACCGCGGTCGCGGTCGCGGCCGACAGCTGACCGGTACCGGCTGCCGCCAACAGCTCACCGGCACCACCCGTCCCCACCCCAGCTACCCGACGATCTCGCAGAGCACCGCACCGGCCGGCACGACATGGCCTACTTCGGCGGCCAGGCCCTTGATCGTGCCGGCCTTGTGCGCGACCAGCGGCTGCTCCATCTTCATCGCCTCCAGCACGACGACCAGCTCGCCGGCGTCGACGTGATCGCCGTCGGCCACCGCGATACGGACGATCGTGCCCTGCATCGGGCTGGCCAGCGCGTCACCGCTGACCGCTGGACCAGCCTTCCTCCGGCTGCCGCGGCGGGGACCGGCACCGCCAACCGGCCCCGCCCCGGCTCCCGCCCCCATCCGGAGCGCGGCCGGTAGCACGACCTCCAGCCGCCGCCCGCCGACCTCGACCACGACGGTCTCCCGGGCCGCCGCTTCGTCGGGCTCGCCGGCCACGCCCTGGTACGGCGGCACCCCGCCGGCCCACTCGGTCTCGATCCAGCGGGTGTGCACGCTGAACGGCTCGCCGGTGAACGCCGGGTCCCGCACCACGGCCCGGTGGAACGGCAGCACGGTGGCGATGCCGTCCACGGCCATCTCGTCCAGCGCCCGGCGGGCCCGCTCCAGCGCCTCCGCACGGCTGGACCCGGTGACGATCAGCTTGCCCAGCAGCGAGTCGAACGCGCCGCCGACGGTGTCACCCTGCGTGACCCCGGAGTCGACCCGGACGCCCGGCCCGGCCGGCTCGACGTACCGGGTCAGCGTGCCGGGCGCCGGCAGGAAAGACCGGCCCGGGTCCTCGCCGTTGATCCGGAACTCGATCGAGTGGCCGCGCGGGGCGGGGTCCGCGGAGACGCTCACCGGCTCGCCCGCGGCGATCCGGAACTGCTCGCGGACCAGGTCCAGCCCCGCGGTCTCCTCGGTCACCGGGTGCTCCACCTGCAGCCGGGTGTTGACCTCCAGGAACGAGATCACGCCGTCGGTGCCGACCAGGAACTCGACCGTGCCCGCGCCCAGGTAGCCGGCCTCCTGGCAGATCGCCCGGGCCGCCGTGTGGATCTGCTCACGCTGCCCGGCGGTGAGGAACGGGGCCGGCGCCTCCTCGACCAGCTTCTGGTGCCGGCGCTGCAGGGAGCAGTCCCGGGTGCCCACCACGATCACCGCGCCGTGCGAGTCGGCCAGCACCTGCGCCTCGACGTGCCGCGGCCGGTCCAGGTACCGCTCGACGAAGCACTCGCCGCGCCCGAACGCGGCCGTCGCCTCGCGTACCGCCGACGCGTACAGCTCCGGGATCTCCGCCAGCGTGCGGGCCACCTTCAGCCCGCGCCCGCCGCCGCCGAACGCCGCCTTGATCGCCACCGGCAGCCCGTGCTCGCGGGCGAAGGCGACCACCTCGTCCGGGCCGCCGACCGGGTCCGCGGTGCCCGGGACCAGCGGCGCGCCCACCCGCATCGCCAGGTGCCGGGCGGCGACCTTGTCGCCGAGCACCCGGATCGCGTCCGGCGGCGGGCCGATCCAGGTCAGGCCGGCGTCCAGCACCGCCTGTGCGAAGTCGGCGTTCTCGGACAGGAAGCCGTAGCCGGGATGCACCGCGTCCGCGTCGGCGCCGGCGCAGGCGGCCAGGATCTTGTCGATGCGCAGGTACGAGTCGCCCGGCGTGGCGCCGCCGAGGGCGAAGGCGTGGTCGGCCAACCGCACGTGCAGCGCGTCCCGGTCCGGCTCGGCGTAGACGGCGACGCTGGTCAGCCCCGCGTCCCGGCAGGCCCGGGCGACGCGGACGGCGATCTCGCCGCGGTTCGCGATCAGGACCGTGCGCACTCGCGGCTCCTCTCGACACGGAGCCCTGGCTGCGGGGCCGGCCCGGGACGCTCCGGATCTCCGCAGTCTAGGGCGGACCGCCGGCCGCTGCCCGGCTCGCGCCGGCACCGGCCGGCGGCGTCCGTCAGGACGGGAGGGCGGACCTGCGCCAGGCGTCCGGGCCGGGCCGGCCGGTGATGCGCAGCCGGCGGGCGGGGTCGGCCCAGCTCGACCGCCGCGGCCCGCCGGCCGGCGCCGCCGCCGCGCGGGCCGCGACGACCGCGACCAGCGCGGCCAGTTCCACCTCGGTGGGTTCGCCCCGGACGATCCGCAAGTGCTGTCGGCTGGCTGTGCTCATGGCTCGCCTCCGCGCTCGCTCCGCTCCGCGGCGCCCCAGACGGCACCTGCGATGCTCACTCGCTGTCGGCTGGCTGTGCTCACTGCTCGCCTCCGCGCTCGCTGTGCCTCACAGCGGGATGTTTCCGTGCTTCTTCGGTGGCAGCGTGGCTCGCTTGGTGCGCAGCAGCCGGAGCGCCTGGACCACGTACCGGCGGGTCGTTGACGGCGGGATGACGGAGTCGAGGTAGCCGCGCTCGGCGGCGACGTACGGGTTGGCCAGCCGGTCGGCCAGCCGGCTGGCCAGCTTCTCGCGCAGCTCGTCCGGGTTCTCGGCGGCCGCCAGCTCGCGCCGGTAGAGGATGTTCACCGCGGCCTGCTCGCCCATCACCGCGATCTGCGCGGTCGGCCAGGCCACGTTGATGTCCGCGCGCAGGTGCTTCGACCCCATCACGTCGTACGCGCCGCCGTACGCCTTGCGGGTGATCACTGTGACCTTTGGCACAGTGGCCTCGGCGTACGCGTAGATCAGCTTGGCGCCGCGGCGGATGATCCCGCCCCATTCCTGGGAGGCGCCGGGCAGGAAGCCGGGGACGTCCACGAACGTCAGCACCGGGACGTTGAACGCGTCGCAGGTCCGCACGAACCGGGCCGCCTTCTCGGACGCGTCGATGTCCAGCGTGCCGGCCAGGTGCAGCGGCTGGTTCGCGACGACCCCGACCGGCCGGCCCTCCACCCGGCCGAAGCCGACCAGGATGTTCGGCGCGAACAGCGGGTGCACCTC
>JBBWZH010000458.1:0-4678 GCA_039648995.1 Mycobacteriales bacterium | reverse complement strand
CAGGACCGCGCTGACCGCGGCCATCCCGGAGCTGAACGCGACCGCGCTGCCGCCTTCCAACTCGCCCAGCGCCGCCTCGTACCGGCGCCAGGTCGGGTTGTCGCCGCGGCCGTAGGAGTCGGCGCCGCCGCCCGGGCCGGACAGGTGATAGGCCGACGCGAAGGTCGGGCCGGGCAGGAACGGGGTGCCGCGCTCGGCCGGCGGCAGCCCCGCGTGGACGGTGCGCGTGCCGTCCCCGTAGGCCGTCACCGCCTCACCGGTCCCGCGAACGCTCGGGTTTCATGCCGCGGTCCATCAGGCCGCGCAGCATGTCGGCCGGCGTCATGCCCTCGTGGCAGACCTTGGCGACGTGCTCGGTGATCGGCACGTCCACCCCGTGCCGGCGGGCCAGATCGAGCACCGACCGGCAGGACTTGACCCCCTCCGCGGTCTGCCGGGTGGCCGCCTGCGCGGCGGCCAGCGTCTCGCCGCGGCCCAGCCGCTCGCCGAACGTCCGGTTGCGGGACAGCGGCGAGCTGCACGTGGCCACCAGGTCGCCGAGGCCGGCCAGGCCGGCGAACGTCATCGGGTCGGCGCCCAGCGCCGCGCCCAGCCGGGCGGTCTCGGCCAGCCCGCGGGTGATCAGCGAGGCCCGGGTGTTGTCGCCGAAGCCCATCCCCTCGGCCATCCCGCAGGCCAACGCGATCACGTTCTTCACCGCCCCGCCGAGCTCGCAGCCGACCACGTCCACGTTCGTGTACGGCCGGAAGTACGGCGTGTTGCAGGCGTGCTGGACGGCGGCGGCGCGGTCGTGATCGACGCAGGCCACGACGGTCGCGGCCGGCTGCTCCTCGGCGATCTCGCGGGCCAGGTTCGGCCCCGACACCACCGCGATGCGGGCCGCCGGCACACCGGCCACCTCGCCGATCACCTCGCTCATCCGCTTCGCCGTGCCGAGCTCGACGCCCTTCATCAGGCTGACCACGGTGGCGTCGGCCGGGATCGCCAGCGCGAAGTCGGCCAGGTTCGCCCGCAGCGTCTGCGACGGCACCGACAGCACCACGATCTCGCTGCCGGCCAGCACCTCGGCGGCGTCGCTGACCGCGCGCAGCGCGCGCGGCAGGCCGATCCCGGGCAGGTAGTCCGCGTTCTCCCGGTCGGCGTTGATCGCGGCCGCCAGCTCCGGCCGGCGGGCCCAGAGCAGGACCTCACCGCCCGCGTCGGCGAGCACCTTGGCGAACGCGGTGCCCCACGACCCCGCGCTGAGCACGGCCGCCCGGGTCACGGCGGGACCGTCACGACGCCGCCTCCCGGCCGGACGCCTCCGCCGCCGGCTCGGCTACCGCCGCGGGTTCGGTGGTGGTCCCGGCCTCCGCCGCCGCCACGTCCGTCACCGCCACGTCCGTCACCGGGACGTCAGTCGCCGGGACGTCAGTCGCCGGGACGTCCACGGCCGGAGGGCCCGCCGCGGCGGCGTCCCCGGACAGCGCGTCCGCCACGCCAGGCACATCCGCCGTTGGAGGCGCCGCCGGTGCGGCCGCCGCCGGAGCGGCCCCGGCCGGACTGGCCGCGGGGTCGGCGGAGCGGCGCCAGAAGCGGCTGGGTGGGGTCTCGCCGCGCAGCTCGCCCACCATCTCGCGGACCCGGGACATGATCACGTCGGTGACCTCGCGGAGCAGCTCGGCGGTCTGCGGCCGGCCGCGGAACGCGGTGAGGTCGACCGGCGGGCCGGCCATGCAGACCGCCTTCTTGCGCGGCAGCAGCCGGTACCGCTTGCGGTACACGTCCACCGCGTCCTGCGGGCCCCACTGCGCGACCGGGATCACCGGCGCGTCGGTGCTCATCGCCAGCCGGGCGATCCCGGTGCGGCTGACCATCGGCCACATGTCCGGGTCACGGGTGACGGTGCCTTCCGGGTAGATGCACACCGCCTCGCCGTCGGACAGCGCGACGATCGCGTCCCGCAGCGAGGCCTGCGCGTCGCTGGTGCCGCGGTGCACCGGGATCTGCCCCGAGCCGCGCAGCACCCGGCCGACGAAGAAGATCCGGAACAGCTCGTCCTTGGCCAGGAACCGGGGGATCCGGCCGGCATCCCAGACGTACCGGGCGAACGTCAGCGGGTCGGCATGCGAGACGTGGTTGGAGACCACGAGCACTCCCCCGGTGTCCGGGATGTGCTCCAGACCGCGCCACTGGAGCTTGAACAGCAGCGTGTCCAGCGGGTAGATCACGCCCCAGGCGATCCGCAACCAGAACCCGACCTTGCCCCGCGCCACGCCGCACTCCCCTCGTCAGGCACCACCGAAACCGCCGACCGGCCGCCGACCAGCCCGGACGCCGGGGGACGGCCGCCGGTGTCGGCAGTCTGTCGTTCCCTGCCGCCGCTGTCCACGCGGGCACCGCCGCCGCCGCTCGCACCGGCGCCGGCACCGCCGTCCACGCGGGCACCGCCGCCGACACCCGCGCCCGCCGCCGCGCGCCGGGCCGCGGCCGGAGCCATGCCCGGAGTCGGCCCGCCCGGACGGCGATGCGAAGATCGACGGTGTCATGCGATGGTCCGTGGTCGTGCCGGTGAAGCGGCTGCAGGTCGCCAAGACCCGGCTACAGGACCCGCGCCGAGCCCCGGCCGACCACGCCGCGCTCGCGCTCGCCTTCGCGCTGGACACGGTGCGGGCGGCGGCAGGCAGCCCGGCGGTGGCCCGGGTGGTCGTGGTCACCGACGACGCCGACGCCGGCCGGGCAGTTCGCGCCCTGGACGCGGTCGTCGTCCGGGACGAGCCGGACGCGGGGCTCAACCCGGCGCTGACGCACGGGGCCAGCGCGGCCCGGCTGATCGCACCGGAGGACGGGATCGCGGTGCTGTCGGCGGACCTGCCGGCGTTGCGGCCGGCCGAGCTGACCGCGGCCCTGACGGCGGTACTGACCGCGGCGGCGGTCACCGGCCGTGCCTTCGTCCCGGACGCCGCCGGCACCGGCACCACCCTGCTCGCCGCCGCCCCCGGCACCCCGCTCGACCCCCGCTACGGCCCGGGCTCGCGGGACGACCACCGCGCGTCCGGTGCGGTCGAGCTCGCCGGCGACTGGCCCTCGCTGCGGCGGGACGTGGACACCGCCGCCGACCTGGCCGAAGCCGCCGCGCTCGGCCTCGGCCCGGCGACCCGCGGCTGGCTGGCCAGCCATCCGGCCGAGGATCCGGGCACAGGTCGTACGATCCGGACATGACCCCCGCCGAGCCCGGTCCCCGGCCAGCGGCCGCGGCCTTCGCGGCGGAAGCAACTCCCGACCCGGCCACCCCGACCGACCAAGCCACCCCGACCGGCCCGGCGGCGGCGGACAGCCCGGCCACCCGGGCCGAGCCAGCGGAGCCGGACGGCCCGGCAGCGCCGGACGGCCCGGCCGCCCCGGAAGCGGCGGCGGAAGCCGACCGCCCGGCCGGCCCGGCCGGGCCACAGGTCGCGGCGGAGCGGGGCAGCAGGGTGGTGCAGGCGACGGTGGGGACGTTCGATCCCGGGTCGGGCGCCGGCACCGTGCTGCTGGACGACGGCCGGCCGGTCGAGTTCGACGGGGCCGCGTTCGCCGCCGGCGGGCTGCGGCTGCTCCGGTTCGGTCAGCGCGTCCGGCTCGAGTACGCCGGCGGCCGGGTAGCCCGCGTGACCATCCACACGCTGCCCTGACCAGCGGATACCGGCGCCGCGCGCTGTTCACCTGAGTGCGGGACGATGGCTGCGCTGGCGCCCGGCGATATCCGCCGGCACGGTGGGCAGTACGCGGCGGGCGGGACGGGAACACAACAGCGAGGGGGCGGGCGGTGCCGGGCTGACCCGCCGACGACTGGGGTGGAGGGCGGGAGGAGCACGCATGACCGATGCGATCGCGGCGCTCGGCCAGGTGACCGAGCGGGATGACATCGTTCCGGACGATCTGACCGTCGAGCCGGTGGAGCCGCGCGCGGAGCTGCCCGAGGACCGCTTCTACAGCCGTGAGATGTCCTGGCTGGACTTCAACGCCAGGGTGCTCGCGCAGGCCGAGGACCGGCGCATCCCGCTGCTGGAGCGGGTCAAGTTCCTCGCCATCTTCGCCAGCAACCTGGACGAGTTCTACATGGTCCGGGTGGCCGGGCTGCAGCGCCGGCAGGAGATGGGCCTGGCGCTGGCGGCAGCGGACGGGCTCTCCCCGCGGGACACGCTCAGCCGCATATCGACGCGCACCCAGCAGCTGGTGCAGCAGCACGCCCGCTGCTTCCTCGACGACGTCGAGCCGGCCCTGGCCGAACAGGGCATCCGGATCGTGCACTGGGACGCGCTGGACGCCGGCGAGCGGCGCCGCCTCGGCGACTACTTCCGTGACCAGGTGTTCCCGGTGCTGACCCCGCTGGCGGTCGACACGGCGCACCCGTTCCCGTACATCAGCGGGCTGTCGCTGAACCTGGCCGTGTTCGTCCGCGACCCCGGCGGCGGGCCGGAGCAGTTCGCCCGGGTGAAGGTGCCGAACAACGTGCCGCGGTTCGTCGTGACCAGCGATACCGATGCCCACCCGGACGTCCGGACCGCCACGTTCCTGCCGCTGGAGGACCTGATCGCGGCGCACCTGGAGATGCTGTTCCCGGGCATGGAGGTGGTCGAGCACAACCTGTTCCGGGTCACCCGCAACGCCGATATCGAGGTCGAGGAGGACCGGGACGAGGACCTGCTGCAGGCGC
>JBBWZH010000405.1:0-5109 GCA_039648995.1 Mycobacteriales bacterium | reverse complement strand
CGCGCTCCTGGAGTCCCGCTCGGGCAGGTGCCAGCGGTAGGGCGCGGTGGTCTGGTCGATGGAGGACGGCCCCCACGATCCGGGCGCATACGGCTCGATCGGTGGCGGGTGCTCCAGCAGCGGAGTGGCGACCTCCCACAACCGTTCCACCCCGGCGGCGCTGGTGAACAGCGACTGGTCGCCCAGCATGGCGTCGAGGATCAGGTGCTCGTAGCCCTCGAGCTCGTTGCCGGTCGGAAAGGCGTCCGCGTACCGGAAGGTCATCTCCACTTCGCCCACCCGCATCTCCCGACCGGGCTCCTTGGCCAGGAACCGCGCGGAGATCGACCCCGGTTCACCGAAGTCGATGGTGATCTCGTTGTGCGGAGCCGATGACGTGGAGCGGAAGTCGACCGGGAACATGTGCGGGGTCGGTTCCCGGAAGCCGATGGTCACCACCTGCCGGCTGGCCTTCAGGGCCTTGCCGGTGCGCAGGAAGAACGGGACGCCGGCCCAGCGCCAGTTGTCGATGTCGGCCCGCAGGGCCACGAACGTCTCGGTGCCCGAGTCGGCGGCAACCCCGGGCTCGGCCCGGTAGCCCTCGTACTGCCCCCGGACGACGTGCTCCGGGTCGAGCGGCAGCAGGGAGTCGAACACCTTCTGCCGCTCGTCCCGCAGCGCCTCAGCCGAGAGGTTGGTCGGCGGCTCCATGGCGACGAAGCCGAGGACCTGGAGGAGGTGGGTGACGACCATGTCGCGGAAGGCCCCGGTGCCCTCGTAGAAGGCGGCCCGGCCTTCGATGGACAGCGTCTCGGGGACGTCGATCTGCACGTACTCGATGTTCTCCCGGTTCCAGATCGGCTCGAACAGGCCGTTGGCGAATCGGAAAGCGAGGATGTTGTCGACCGACTCCTTCCCCAGGAAGTGGTCGATGCGGAAGATCTGTGACTCGCCGAACACGCGGTGGATCGACTCGTTCAGTGCCCGGGCCGAAGCCAGGTCGGTGCCGAACGGCTTCTCGATGATGACGCGCGCGCCGTCGGCCAGGCCGGCGGCGCTGAGCATCTCGATGACCGACCCGAAGGCCGCCGGGGGGATGGCCAGGTGGAACAGCCGCTGCGGCCGGCCGCCGATCTCCTTCTCGGCCGCCTGCACGGCCGCGACCAGCGGGGCAGGGTCGTCCGGGTCGGCGGCGGCGAACGACAGGGCAGCGGCGAACGTCCGCCAGGCCGTACCGGTCGGCTTGGTGGTGCCGAACTCGGCGACGGCGTCGTGGACGTGCTGCCTGAAGTCGGCCGCCGAGAGCGCGCTGTGCGAGCGCCCGGTGCCCACGATGCGATAGCTCTCGGGCAGCAGGCCGGCCGTGGCCAGGTGGAACAGCCCGGGCAGCAGCTTCCGCTTGGCCAGATCCCCGGTGGCGCCGAAGAGCACGATCACGTGGTTGTCCGGGCGGCTGGGCGTCGCCATGGTCAGCCTTCCTTCCGTTGTTCGGTCATCGTCGTCATGTGCGCCGTTCCGCGCCGGTCGGGGAGAACGCCGTCGTGGCCCCCGCCGCCCTGGGCACCGCGGCCGCGGGGACCAGGGACAGCGGCTGGGCCACGGCTTCCAGCGGCGTACGCTCCGCCGGCACCCCGAGGGCGAGTTCGACGACGCCGCCGAGGACCATGACGCCGGCGCCGATGAGGTAGCCCACGAAGAGCTTCGACGTGTCGGCGCCGGTGCCGATGAGGTGGCCGTAGAAGATCGGGCCGATGGCGCCGAAGCACTGCGCGATGGCGAAGAACACGGCGATGGCCTGGGCCCGCACCTCGAGCGGGAAGATCTCGCTCACCGTGAGGTAGGCGGCGCTGGCTCCCGACGAGGCGAAGAAGAACACGACACACCACGCGATCGTCTGCGTCAGTGCGGTGAGTGCACCCTGGTCGAACAGGTATGCGGTGACCGCGAGCAGGACGCCGGACAGGATGTACGTCCCGGCGATCATCTGCTTGCGGCCGATCGTGTCGAACAGCCGGCCGATGGTGAGCGGGCCGGCCAGATTCCCCACCGCGAACGCGATCAGGTACATCGGCGCGTCGGACGAGCTGACACCGTAGAACTTGATCAGCACCAGCGTGTAGGTGAAGAAGATCGCGTTGTACAGGAACGACTGCGTGATCATCAGCGTGGCGCCGAGCACCCCGCGTCGCCAGTAGCCGGTGAAGATCAGCCGGACCAGCGTGAGGTAGCCGGTGCGCGACGCCGGCCTGATCTGCATGGCCCTGTTCTCGTCCACCGGGGGGAGCGGGTGGCTGGACGACCGGGCCTGGTCCTCGATGGCGGCGAGGGTGCGGTCCGCCTCCGCCGCCCGGCCGTGCATCAGTAGCCATCGGGGACTCTCCGGCAGGTTGCGCCGGACGAACACGATGACCACCGCGAGGGCCGGCCCGATCAGGAAGCCGAGCCGCCAGCCCAGCGACGGCGCCACCACGTGCAGGAACAGCAGCGAGCCGAGGGTGCCGATGATGGCGCCGGCCCAGTAGGTTCCGTTTACGGCGATGTCGACTCGTCCCCGGTAGCGGGCCGGGATCATCTCGTCGATCGCCGAGTTGATCGCCGCGTACTCTCCGCCGATGCCCATCCCCGCGATGAAGCGGGTGGCATACAGGTAGCTGACCCAGCCGGCGCCGCTGCCCAGCGTCAACGCGGTCAGGCCGCTCCCGACCAGGTACACCGCCAGCGTCACCATGAAGAGGTTCCGCCGACCCAGCCGATCGGACAGCCGCCCGAAGACCAATGCGCCGACGACCTCGCCGGCGAGGTAGACGGTGGCGATGGCACCGACCGCGGTCGAGCTCAGGTGCAGCGTGTCCGATTGGGTCAGGGCGCCAGCCACGGAGCTGGCAACCGTGATCTCCAGGCCGTCGAGCACCCACGCCACCCCGAGCGCCGCGACCAGCCTGGTGTGAAACGGGGTCCATGGAAGCCGGTCCACCCGCGCCGGCACCAGGCTGCGGACCACCCCGCGGGATGTCGGAGGCCTAGCGGTACGCATGACCGGCACCGATCTCGACGTCGCGCAGCCTCAGCGATTCGTGAATGCGCAACGCCGCGCCGGGAATGTAGCCGCGCTGCACGCCGTCCCAGACCGTCATCAGAACTCCTTCGTGTTCCGGAGCGCCGCGGTACACCTCCGTGGCCGTCCGGCCGTGACCCGGCCAGCAGTTGTGTGTCACTGCTTCAGCATCACCGCGGCGCGCTGCCATGCCTTCGCGGCTACCTTCAGACCCCCGCCCCTGCTGGCCCGAAGCCCGGGTACCGGGTAACCGGAAGAGGCATCCGTTGGTCATCGACCTGGAGACCGGCGTCCGCGGGTAGGTGATCACCGGGGAGGAGCGCTTCCTCGGCCCTCGGGCGAAGGGACGCTCGTCGCGATCCGGCTTGCGGTTCAGCCCGGCTGACCGGCCGTCAGTTGTGCGACGGCCCCTGTTCGGGACGTTCACCGGCCTGCCGGGCTGGCCGGTGCGAGCGGGGACGTCAACCCGCTGTGGTTCGCGGCGCCCATCCCGACGACAGCGACGAGGCCCACCGCAGCGGCAAGCACCAACCTCCGTGTCCGCGGCCGGATCAGACGGTACGGCGATGCCGCCGAACCGATTGTGGCTGGCCTGTTCTCAGCCCGCCTGGCGAGGCGACCGATGCCCAGCACGAACAGGAGCGTCCCGCCGATGATGAAGAAATCGGCGAAGTTGTAATAGTCCCGACCCAGGTGAATGAAATCCATCGCTCCGCGCATGCTGCCTGGGGCGGTCCAGTAATGCAGTCCCAGACGATCGAGCAGGTTGCTGCCCCATCCACCGATCACCAGGGCTCCGGGAACAAGCACCATGGCCGGCCTTCGACGGCGCAGCAGGACCGCTACGGCGGTGCTCAGCAACCCGAAGCCCAGCAGGTCGAGCAGGGCACCTCCGACCGGATCGGCGTACCATCCACCGACCCTCCGCCCGACGAGGACATCGCCGCCGTAATTAATGATCGTATCGGAGACATGCCGCCAGGCCCACCATTTCGTCACCTGATCGATGACGATGGCGATGGTCAGCGTGACAAGCGCCATCGGTCGCTGCCGGAGTGCGCCTTTCCGTTCCTCCCGGACCGGCGAGACGCCCGCAGTCCTCGTGCCACGATTCATGGTTATCCCTAACCTTCGGTGGCGGCTGGCCGGCTCGCCGGAAGCGGCGTGAGCCGTTTCCACCAGATTGGCGTCCGAGCGCTCGCGGGTCCTCACGGCCAGCGGCCAACTTGTCTGCCGGCTGGCTGGAGTCCATTGCTGGGCGCTACCGGCCGGCGGGCGCGCAAATCCGGGGCAGCCTGGATTCAGCCGCTCACGGAGCCGTGGCGCCGCCGGCCGGCCCGTCGCGCCCCGGCGCGCCGTCCGGCCTGCCGGAGGGTGCGGGACGTGGTGATCGTGAGCGGGGACCCGGGCCGGGACTGCTAGCTGCCGGGGTAGACCCAGGCGGGTTCCGGCTTGCCGAGTATCGCGGTTGCGGCGGCGACGGTCGCCGTGATGATCGTGGCGACCAGGAGGGGATAGTAGGTTTGGGCATGGATGACGAGCACGGCGCCGGCGAACATGGCGGCGACCGCGACCAGCCGCCGGCCCGGCTTGGCTGCCTTGCCGCCGGCGACGGCGCCGTCCGCGGCGATGCCGGTGATCGTCATCGTGAGCACGGTGGTGGTCAGGTCGGGTACCGCGGGCGTGCCGGCGGCGGCGTTCTGGATCCCCATCGAGACGGCCAGGACGACGATCAGCGGGTACCGGTACGCGGCGATGACCGGGTTGCCGCTCAGCGCCGCGAGGACGACCGGGGCGGCCAAGCCAGTAACCGGCCGCACGCACTCCGGGCTGGTCGCAGCGCTCGCCGGAGCGATCCGCCAGCCGCTAGGTTCGACCCGTGACGACGGTGGCTCACCAGGGCCCAGCAGCCGCGGCCGGCGCCACACCGGAGCGGACACCGTGACCGGGCTGCGGGTGCTCCTGGCCGAGGACGATGTGTTGCTGCGGGAGGACAACGACCACCGCCGGGTACTGGCGGTGGTCACCTTCCTCGAAGCCCGCTAGCAAGATCGGTGTTTGCCCTGGTCGGGCAC
>JBBWZH010000381.1:0-4321 GCA_039648995.1 Mycobacteriales bacterium | reverse complement strand
CCAGAAACTGGCTGCGGCCGACACGGCAGGAGAGTAGGACAAGGCGGACCGGGGTGCCGGAGTGCGGCGTCGTGCTGTGAGAATGCGCAGAGAGCGCGGGGCGCGAGGAGGAGCGAGGCAATGACTGCCAGCAACGAGTGGGGGCGGGTCGACGCCGACGGCACGGTGTGGGTCCGCACCGGCGACGGCGAGCGGACCGTCGGCTCGTGGCAAGCCGGGACGCCCGAGGCCGGTCTCGCCCACTACTTCCGGCGGTACGAAGACCTGGCCACCGAGGTGGGGCTGCTGGAGACCCGGCTGAAGTCCGGGGCCGGCGATCCGCGGGCGACTCTCGGCCAGGCCCGGGCGCTGCGCGAGACGCTGCCCACGGCCGCGGTGATCGGCGACGTGGACGCGCTGGACCAACGGCTGTCCGAGCTGGAGGTCGCGGCCAGCGGCAAGATCGAAGAGGCGTCGGTGGCCCGGGCGGCCGCGAAGGCCGCGTCGGTCGCCGCCAAGGAGAAGCTGGTCATCGAGGCCGAGGAGCTCGCGCAGAGTTCGCAGTGGAAGGCCGCCGGCGACCGGTTCCGCGCGATCGTGGACGAGTGGAAGGCCATCCGGGGCGTCGACCGGAAGACCGACGAGACGCTGTGGAAGCGGTTCGCCGCCGCCCGGGACACCTTCGCGCAGCGCCGCGGCGCGCACTTCGCCACGCTCGACCAGCAGCGGTCGCTGGTGCGCATCCGCAAAGAGGCGCTGCTGGCCGAGGCCGAGGGCCTGGCCGAGTCGAGCGACTGGGGCACCACGGCCACCCGGCTGAAGGCGCTGATGGTCGACTGGAAGGCGGCCGGCCGGGCGTCCAAGGACGTGGAGGACCAGCTCTGGGCCCGGTTCCGGGCGGCGCAGGACAAGTTCTTCTCCCGCCGGTCCGAGGTGTTCAGCGAGCGGGACGCCGAGCAGGCCGCGAACAAGCGGGCCAAGGAGGCCCTGATCGCGGAGGCTGAGACGCTCGACCCGCGGGGTGACCTGAAGGCGGCGCAGTCGAGGCTGCGCGAGATCCAGGACCGGTACGACTCGATCGGGCACGTGCCGCGCGAAGCCGTCCGGCCGCTGGACACCCGGATGCGCGCCGCCGAGCAGAAGGTGCGCGACGCGGTCGACACCGAGTGGCGACGCGGCTCCGGCTCGTCCAACCCGCTGCTGGCCCAGCTCCGGGACGCGGTGCAGAAGGCCGAGACGCAGCTGGTCAAGGCGCAGGCCGCCGGCAACGCCCGCAAGCTGGCCGATGCCGAGGCCAACCTCGCCGCCCGCCGCGAGTGGCTCGCCGAGGCCGAGCGCTCCGTCGGCGGCTGAGGCGCCGGGGCTCCCGCGGCGCGCTTACCGGGTCGCCGCGCGTGCTGGCCCGGGGGCCGAGCCCCCGGGCGCCCCACGGTGCGGGCTGTCACGGCTGGGACCGGACGCCGGGCCGACGGCCGGCGTATCGGCGCATCGGCGCGTCAGCCGCGGGGTGGGCCGAGCGTGGGGAGGCCGAGGAGGACCGCGGGGGTGGCCGCCTCGGCCAGGTCGCCGGCTGTCGTGCGGCGGTGGGCGAGCGGCGGGCCGTCGGCGACCAGGTGGTGCGGGGCGCCATAGCTGATCACGGTGGTGACCAGGTCGCCGGGGCGTACCTCGGGGCCGGCGGCGAGGTGCACCAGCCGGCCGTCCCGGGCCCGGCCGGAGCGCCGTCCGGTGGAGCCGTCCTTGCGCCCCTCCCCCTCGGCCACCAGCACCTCGACGGTGGCCCCGACCAGCCGCCGGTTCTCCGCCAGCGAGATCTCGTCCTGCACCGCGACCAGCCGCTCGTACCGCTCCTGCACGACCTCGCGCGGCACCTGGTCGGGCAGTTCGGCGGCGGGGGTGCCGGGCCGCGGCGAGTACTGGAACGTGAACGCGCCGGCGAACCGGGCCGCCCGCACCACGTCCAGGGTGGCGGCGAAGTCGGCCTCGGTCTCACCCGGGAAGCCGACGATGATGTCGGTGCTGATGGCCGCGTCCGGCATGGCCGCGCGGACCCGCGCCAGGATCGACAGGTACCGCTCCTGCCGGTATGAGCGGCGCATCGCCCGCAGCACCGCGTCGGAGCCGGACTGCAGCGGCATGTGCAGTTGGTGGCACACCGCCGGGGTGGCCGCCATCGCCTCGATCACGTCGTCGGTGAAGTCGCGCGGGTGCGGTGAGGTGAAGCGCAGCCGGTCCAGCCCGTCGACGGCGCCGGCGGCCCGCAGCAGCTTGCCGAACGCGTCCCGGTCGCCGAACTCGCGGCCGTACGAGTTCACGTTCTGGCCGAGCAGCGTCACCTCCAGGACTCCCCCGCAGACCAGCGCCCGCACCTCGGCCAGCACGTCACCGGGCCGGCGGTCCCGCTCGCCGCCGCGCAGCGACGGGACGATGCAGAACGTGCAGGTGTTGTCGCAGCCGACCGAGATCGACACCCAGGCCGCGTACGCCGACTCGCGCCGGGCCGGCAGCGTGGACGGGAACACCTCCAGCGCCTCGGCGATCTCCACCTGCGCCGCACGCTGCACCCGGGCCCGCTCCAGCAGCACGGGCAGCGCGCCGATGTTGTGCGTGCCGAACACCACGTCGACCCAGGGCGCGCGCCGGACCACCTCGCCCCGGTCTTTCTGCGCCAGGCAGCCGCCGACCGCGATCTGCATGCCCGGATGCGCGTCCTTGACCGGCCGCAGGTGGCCGAGGTTGCCGTACAGCCGGTTGTCCGCGTTCTCCCGGACCGCACAGGTGTTGAACACGACGAGATCGGCCGACGCACCGGCGCCGGCACGGACGTAGCCCGCGTCCTCCAGCAGCCCGGACAGCCGCTCGGAGTCGTGGACGTTCATCTGGCACCCGTAGGTGCGGACCTCATAGGTGCGCGGGTCCATGCGACCAGTGTCCCGTACCGGTGCCCATCCTGACGCGCCGGTCCCGGCCGCGACGGCCGGCGACGCACCGACGTGCCGGAACGTTCCAGCACGAACGTGCAAAGTCATGGGCGCCTTAGAACGCTATGGTGCGGTTATGACCAAACCAGCCGACGACGCCGCGATCGCGGAGGACGGGGCGAACCAGCCACCCCGGGCCGGCGGGCCGCTCGTCGTGCTGGAGCGGGTCAACAAGCACTTCGGGCCACTGCACGTCCTGCGCGACGTCGACCTTACCGTCAACCGGGGCGAAGTGGTCGTCGTGATCGGGCCGTCCGGCGGCGGGAAGTCGACGCTCTGCCGGACGATCAACCGGCTGGAGCCGATCGACTCGGGCACGATCACCATCGACGGCCGGCCGCTGCCGGCCGAGGGCAAAGGGCTGGCCACACTGCGTGCCGACGTCGGCATGGTGTTCCAGTCGTTCAACCTGTTCGCGCACAAGACGATCCTGGCCAACGTCACGCTCGGGCCGATCAAGGTGCGCGGCGTCGGCCGGGCCGCGGCCGAGCGGCGGGCGATGGAACTGCTCGACCGGGTCGGCATCGCCAACCAGGCCGGCAAGCTCCCGGCGCAACTGTCCGGTGGGCAGCAGCAGCGCGCCGCGATCGCCCGGGCGCTGGCGATGGAGCCGAAGCTGATGCTGTTCGACGAGCCGACCTCGGCACTCGACCCGGAAATGATCAACGAGGTGCTCGACGTCATGATCGGGCTCGCCCGGGACGGCATGACCATGGTCGTGGTCACGCACGAGATGGGCTTCGCCCGCCGGGCGGCCAACGCCGTGGTGTTCATGGCCGACGGGCAGATCGTCGAGACGGGCACCCCGGACGGGTTCTTCCGCAGCCCGTCCAGCGACCGGGCCAAGGACTTCCTCGGCAAGATCCTCACTCACTGAGCGGTGCGGCCCGCACTGAGCCGGCTCGTACCCGATTCGAAGGGAAATTCATGAAGTTCCGTACCCTCTCCGTGGCGCTCGCCGCGCTCGCCCTGGCCGCGGCCGGGTGTGGGGAGAGCAAGAGCGGCCTGGACAGTGGCGGCGGCAACAAGGCCGACGCGCCCGCCTACCAGGTCGCGCAGAACCCGTCCTTCGCGGCCGGTTCGACGATGGACCGGCTGTCCAAGGCCGGCAAGATCAAGATCGGGGTCAAGGCCGACCAGCCCGGGATCGGCAACAAGAACCCGGCGACCGGCCAGTACGAGGGCTTCGACATCGAGATCGCCAAGATCGTCGCGGCCCAGCTCGGCATCGCCCCGGACAAGATCGAGTTCGGCGAGACCGTGTCCAAGAACCGGGAGCCGTTCATCCAGACCGGCCAGGTGGACATGGTGGTCGCGTCCTACTCGATCACCGACAAGCGCAAGAAGATCGTCTCGTTCGC
>JBBWZH010000363.1:0-5285 GCA_039648995.1 Mycobacteriales bacterium | reverse complement strand
GTCGACCACACCGGCGGGGAGTTCCTGCTCTACGAGCAGCGGCCGCGGGCGCAGTCCCGAGCCACCGCGACGCTCATCCCACACGGCCACGGCCTCGTCTTCACCACCCGCGACCGCCCCGTGGCGTCCAAGCGCGGCTGGTCCACCGCACCCGTCCGCCACGGGGTCTCGGTGATCCGCTCCGGGCAGCGTCACACGCTCGCGCTCGTCTTCCACGACGCGGCCTGACCATCGCCGCACAGCACAGCAACCAGGGCCGCGTGCAGTCGGATCGGTCGGAACCTCCGGCACGGCCGGGCCGGTGGTGGACGATGTGGCGGTCCCGGTCGGATCGGGGGTGGCGGAGTGGGCGACGGGCGTGCGGTGGCCGGCGGGATCGCCGCGGCGGCCTGGCTGGTCATCGTTGTGGTGCTCGCGGTGGCGACCCGGCCGCGTCGACCCCGTCCGGCGCCGGCGGGTGGCCCGGCGCCAGCTCGGACCGAACCGCCCGCGGTGGCCGCGTTGCTGGCCGGCGGTTGCCGGCTCGGCCGGCCGGCGTTGGCCGGAACGCTGCTGGACCTCGCCGCCCGCGGGTGGTACCGGATCGTGCCGGGGGATGGTGGCCTGCGCTGTGTCGCGGCCGCGGCACCGACCGGTGTGCCGTCCGGGCTGCTGCCCGCGTACGAGCAGGTCGAGCTGGCGCACGTGCACGTCCGGCTCGCCGCGACCGGCGACGCACCGCCGTCGGCGCTCGCCGCCGGCCAGTCCACCGGGGCCGATGACGGCTGGGCGCGGTTCCGCGCGGGGGTGATCGCGGAGGCCGGCCGGCTCGGGTTGGTCCGCCGCCGGGTCGGCCGCACCACGACCTGGCTGCTGCGGACCGCCGCCGCCGTGCCGGGAGTGCTGGTCTTCCTGGCCATCCACGCCGCTCGGCCCGGCGGTGCCGGCGTGGCCGCCGGGCTGTTCTTCGGCTACGTCACGTTCGGCGCGCTGGGCTTCCCCGTACTCGGCGTGCTCCGTGGGGTGCGCCCGACCCGGGCCGGAGCCGCCGCCGGCGCGCAGTGGCGCGGGCTCGCGGCGACGCTGCGCCAGGACCCGCTGCTGTCCGGCGGCAGCCCGGCGACCCTGCTCACCGCGCCCGGCGGCGGGCGCCCAGCGGACCGGCGGGTGGCCTACGCCGTCGCGCTCGGTGCCGCCCCGGGTCTGGCCGCCGTGTTCGCCCCGCCGGAGCCGGGCACGGTCTGGTCGTCGTACGGCGGGCGCTGGCGACTGGTACGCCGCGGCGACGCGACCGAGCGGGTGGTCACCAACCCGGCGCTGGTCGTGCTCGTCGGCGTGTGGGCCGTGCTGTTCGTCGCCGGGATGGTGGCGTTCGCGCAGTTCAGCCGTACCGTGTATGCCCCGCTGATCGTCCTGGGGGCGGTCGCGGTCGCCGCCGGCGGCGTCCTGCTCACCACCCGCGCCCTGCTGCGGAACCTGCGTCGCCCCACCTCGCTGACCGTCGACGGCCAGGTCGTCGACAGCTGGCTGGTCACCGGCGACAGCGACTCCCCGGACCGGCACTGCCTGGCGATCGACGACGGCCACACCGACCCGGCCTGGTCGCTGCAGGTCACCCCGGCCGTCCGCGCCCGCTTCCACATCGGCGACCAGGTACGCCTCCGTGTCGACGCCCGCCGCAACCGCCTCCTCGAACTCACCCCGGTCACCCCCGGCGTGCGGGCCCGCCCACCCGAACCCTGAGCCACGCCCACCGCGGTGCGACCGGCCGAGCGGCCGCGGCGTGCCATGCTGGCGGCGATGACGGACACCGAACCCACCGGGCCTGGCAGGCGTGGCGAGATCCGCCATCTCCGGCACCGGCTCAGCGGCAGGTATGCCGCGCTCGACGCGCCAGCGAGGGCGCGTGCCGGTCCGCGCCCCCAGGCCGCGGTCGGCGGCGTCAGGTGGTCGGGCGGCAGCAGGTGACCGGCCCCCGGTTGAGCGGGTGGCGGCCGGCCGCGGTCGTGTTCGACTGCGACGGGCTGCTGGTCGACACCGAGCCGCGCTGGACAGTGGCCGAGACGCGGTTGTTCGCCCGCCACGGGCTGCCGTTCGGACCTGAGCAGAAGGCGCTGCTGATCGGCACCTCGACCGCCGAGGCGGGCGAGATCATGGCCGGCCTGTTCGGCCTGCCCGGGCAGGGTCCGGCGCTCAGTGCCGACCTGCTCGCCCTGGCCGTGGAGGTGATCTCGAAGCAGGCACTGCCGACGCACGGCGCGGTCAAGGTGGTCGAACTGGTCTCCCGCCGGGTGCCGGTCGCGGTGGCCAGCAACTCGCCGCGACACCTGCTGACCATCACGCTGGACCGCAGCGGGTTCACCGACATGTTCCCGGTCAGCGTGGCCGGCGACGAGGTGGTCACGGCAAAGCCGGCGCCCGACCTCTACCTGGCCGCATGCGCGGCGCTGGCCGCCGAACCGCAAGCCTGCCTGGCGTTCGAGGATTCGATCACCGGCCTACGCGCCGCCCAGGCGGCCGGTCTCCGCACCGTAGCGGTCCCCTCGCTACCGCAAGACCTGCCGGCCGACCTCGTCATCGACTCGCTGGCCGATCCAGACCTGCTGGCCTGGATCGAAACCTGGTAACGCCGACCACACCCTGCCGCCATCCCAGGAGCCCGGCCAGAAAGCCGATGGCGGATCTCGGAAACCCACCGCTTCCTGTGCGGCAGCCTCAACTGGGCAGACGGGAATCGCTCGCGAAGTTCGGCCTGACAGCCGGCCCGCCGGTCGGCCTCGGAGCGACTGCCCTGTCCGCCTTCCCCATGATGGTGGCCGAGCTGAACGGCAGTGAGACCGTGCTCACCGGCGTGCTTGAAGATCAATCCGCCATCTTCGGTGTCCTTGCCCAGATCGAGGCCCTTGGCCTTGAGCTTCTCGAACTGCGCCAGGTCGCCCCAGACCACCGCGGACCTGACAGGGCATGACGGCCCCACGACGCGGCCCCGCGCTCGCTGCGGCCGACGCCGGGCGGGGAATCACCACCTTCCGGCGAGGACAGCTCACCTCGATCACCGCGATCCTGGGTCGCCGCGACGCCCGAGGAGAGGACTGCCGATGAGCAAAGAGCAGCAGATCCAGCTGGACGCGATCTTGCGTCAGGGCGGGTTCGACACCGCTGCCGACGTCGCCTCGGTGCGAGCCGGGTTCAACGCGTTGATGGCACAGGTCCCGGTGCCCGCGGACGTCCTGCAGAAGCCGATAGAGATCGGCGGCGTCGGTGGCATCGAGGTCACGATCCCGGGCACCGAGTCGGAGCGCGTGATCCTCTACTTGCACGGCGGCGTCTACGTCATCGGCTCGGCGGCGACCTCGGTCCCACTGGTCGGCGACCTCGTCCGGCGAATGGGTGTCAATGCCATCACGCTCGACTATCGACTCGCCCCTGAATACCCATATCCGGCCGCGGTCGAAGACGCTCGCGCCGCCTATGCGGGACTACTCGCGCAAGGCATGGACCCTGGTCAGATCGTCCTCGCCGGCGACTCGGCGGGAGCCGGGCTGGCGGTGGCCACACTCCTCGCCGCGAAGGCGGCCGGACTGCCCATGCCGTCGTGCGCATTCCTGATGTCGCCCTATGCCGATCTGACCCTGTCCGGCGAGACATTGACCGAAAGACAGTCGCTCGACCCGATCCTGACCCCGGAGGGCCTGCGCGTCCGGGCTCCGGAGTACGTCGCCGGGGCCGACGCCGCCGACCCACTGATCAGCCCGATCTTCGGCGACCTCAGCGGACTGCCACCGCTCCTGATCCAGGTGGGTACGCACGAGATCCTGCTCAGCGACGCGCTCCGGCTCGCGGCGCGGGCAGCCACGACCGATGTTGCGGTCACGCTCGATGTCACACCGGGCGCCCCGCACGTGTTCCAAGGCTATGCCGGACTCCTCGATGAGGCCGGAGCGGCGCTCGACCGGGCATCGGCCTTTGTAAAGGCACAGCTCGTGCCCACGCGCGTCCACTCAGCCTGACCCGTTGCGTTCGTGCCTGATCGCGGCGCGATCCCGACTACACTCCGTGGTCGTCCCGCGTCCGCGCGGTTCGTCGGTGGCGGGCGGCTACCCGGTCAGGGCCGGCTGGTCGACGGCGGCGTCGAAGTCGGTGACCGGCGCCGACACCGGCCGGTGCGGGAGCAGCAGCAGCGCGACGAACGCGACAGCGCAGCAGCCGACCACGTAGGCACTGATCCAGGTGCTGGAGCCGGTGTGCTTCAGGATCGCGGTGGCGATCAGCGGGGCCGGTCCGCCGGCCACCACCGAGGCGAGCTGGTAGCCGAGGCCGGCGCCGCTGTAGCGCAGGTTGGTGCCGAAGCTCTCGGCGATCAGCGCCGCCTGCGGCCCGTACTGCATGTCGTGGAAGACCAGCGACAGCACGATCCCGAGCAGCACCAGCCCACTGGTCTTCGTGTTGAGCAGGCCGAAATACGGGAACGCGAACGCGGCGACGGCGGCGATGCCGACCCCGTAGATCCGCCGGCGTCCGAACCGGTCGGAGAGGTGGCCGAACAGCGGGACGGTGATGACGCCGACCGCGCCGGCCACCAGGGTGTCGTCCAGCAGGTCGGTGCGGGCCAGGCCGAGCTTCGTGGTGCCGTAGGTCAACACGAACGTGATGAACAGGTAGAACGGCGCCTGCTCCGACATCCTGACCAGGGCCGACGTGAGGATCTCCCGCGGTTGGCTGCGGATGACGTCCCAGACAGGCAGCCGCACGACCGCCTGCCGCTTCTTCACCTCGGTGAATGCCGGGCTCTCCAGCACCCGGAGCCGCACGTACAGGCCGATGCCGACCAGCACAATGCTGAGCAGGAACGGCACCCGCCAGCCCCAGGTGTCGAAGCCGTCCCCGGCGACGCTCTCCATCAGCCGCACCATGCCGGTGGAGGCGAGCAGCCCCAGCGGCACACCGAGCTGCGGGAAACTGGCCATCAGGCCGCGGCGGCGCTGCGGGCCCCATTCCATCGACAGCAGCACCGAGCCGCCCCACTCGCCACCGACGCCGACGCCCTGCACGATCCGCAGCAGCACCAGCAGGATGGGCGCGGCCACGCCGATCGAGGCGCGGCTGGGCAGCAGGCCCATCAGGAACGTCGCGATGCCCATCAGCAGCAGCGTCCAGATCAGCGTGGCCTTGCGGCCGATCCGGTCGCCGAAGTGGCCGAAGATCGCGGCGCCGATGGGCCGGGCGCCGAAGCCGACGAACTGGGTGGCGAACGAGGCCAGCACGCCGGAGTACGCCGACCCGCCGGGGAAGAACAGGTGCGGGAA
>JBBWZH010000355.1:0-4053 GCA_039648995.1 Mycobacteriales bacterium | reverse complement strand
CGAGCCACATGTACTCGCACCGGCGGACGTCCAGCTCGGGCCGCAGCGCGTCGGCGTACTTGGCCCGGATGCTGGAGTTCACCCCGTCGCTGGCCACCACCAGGTCGTGCTCGGCGGCCAGCCGGTCCGGGTCCGGCGCCTCGGCATGGAAGTGCAGCACGACGCCGAGCGCGGCGCACCGGGCCTGCAGCACCCGCAGCAGCCGGCGCCGGCTCATCGCGGCGAACCCGTGCCCGCCGGAGGTGATCACGACCGGTTCCGGCCCCAGTTCGTGATGCACGTCGATGTCGTCCCAGCGGGCGAACTCCCGCTGCATCTGCGCGTACACCACCGGGTCGGCGTGCTCGATACCGCCCAGCGTCTCGTCCGAGAACACCACGCCGAAACCGAACGTGTCGTCGGCCGCGTTGCGCTCCCAGACGGTGATCTCGTGGCCGGGGCCGAGTTGCTTGGCCAGCGCGGCGAAGTAGAGCCCGCCCGGGCCACCCCCGACAACCGCGATCCGCACGCCGTCGCACCCGCCCCGGCTCAGTGCGGCGCCGAGGGCGCCGGCGCGTCGGGCTGCGCCGGTGCGGCCGACCCCGCCGCGGCCGGAGCGGAATCCGCCGGTTCCATCGGGACGGCCGACGCCGCCGGAGCGGACGGAGCGGACGCGGCCCGGGCCTGGTCGCGCAGCCGGTAGCGTTGCAGCTTGCCCGTGTTCGTCCGGGGCAGCGCCTCGACGAACGTCACCGACCGCGGGTACTTGTACGGTGCGATCCGCTGCTTGACGAAATCCTGCAACGCGGCGGCTCGGGCGGCCGGGTCGGCCGGCACCCCGCCGCGCAGCACCACGTACGCGGCGACGATCATGCCGCGGTTCGGGTCGGGGGCGCCGACCACGCCGCAGTCGGCGACGTCCGGGTGCGCCAGCAGCGCCTCCTCCACCTCCGGCCCGGCGATGTTGTACCCGGCCGAGATGATCATGTCGTCGCTGCGCGCCTGGTACCAGTAGTAGCCGTCCGCGTCGCGCAGGTAGGTGTCGCCGGTGAGGTTCCAGCCGTCCCGCACGTACGTCCGCTGCCGCTCGTCGGCCAGGTAGCAGCAGCCGGTCGGGCCCTTGACCGCCAGCCGGCCGATCGTGCCGTCCGGCACCGGCTGGCCGGCGTCGTCCAGCACCGCGGCCTGGTAGCCGGGCACCGGCCGGCCGGTGGAGCCGGGCCGGATGTCGTCGCCGGCCGCGGAGATGAAGATGTGCAGCATCTCGGTGGACCCGATGCCGTCGATGATGCGCAGCCCGGTGGCCCGGTGGAACGCCTCCCAGACCGAGCGCGGCAGCGGCTCGCCGGCCGAGACGCAGCAGCGCAGGCTGGCCAGCTGCGGTGCCTGCCCGGCAGCGAGCATCATCCGGTAGCCGGTGGGCGAGGTGGACAGCACGGTCGCGCCGTGCTCGGCGATCGCGCCGGGCAGCACGTCCGGCGTGGCCCGCTCCAGCAGCAGGCTGGCGGCGCCGACCCGGAGCGGGAAGATCAGCAGGCTGCCCAGCCCGTACGTGAACGCCAGCGGCGGGCTGCCGGTGAACAGGTCGTCCGAAGTGGACTCCAGCAGGTACCGGCCGAAGGTGTCGGCGACCGCGACGATCTCCCGGTGCAGCTGCATTGTCGCCTTTGGACGGCCGGTGGTGCCGGACGTGAACGCCAGCATGGCCACGTCGTCGGCGGCCGTCCGCACCGGCGTGAACTCGCCGCTCTTCGCCGCGCACCGCTGCACGAGATCGTCGGGGCGGTCGCCGCCGTACGCGATCAGCCGCAGCCCGGGCACGCCGGCCGCGGCCAGGTCGGCGGTGAACCGGGCGTCGCAGCAGGCCAGGTCGATGCGGGCGATATCGCATACCGTCGCCAGCTCGCCAGCGCGCAGCAGCGGCATGGTCGGCACCGCCACCCCGCCGGCCCGGATCACGCCGAGCCAGCAGGCCGCCAGCCACGGGTTGTTGGGCCCGCGCAGCAGCACCCGGTTGCCCGGCACCAGGCCGAAGTCCTCGACCAGCACCTGGGCGATCGCGCCGGCCCGGCGCAGCACCTCGGCGTACGTCCACTGCCCGGACGGCGACACCAGGCAGCGCCGGTGCGCGCCGTAGCGGGCGATGGTCGCGTCGAGCAGCACCTCGGCGCAGTTCAGCCGGTCGGGGTAGGCCAGTTCGGGCAGGTCGAAGCGCAGGTCAGGCCACTGGTCGGCGGGCGGCAGCCAGTCGCGGCAGAACGTGTCGACGTGGGCCGTGGGCAGCAGTTCCATGACGGCACCCCTCTGTGCGTCCGGCCGGCACGCGGTCTGGCCAGTATTCGCCCGGCCGGCCCGCCCGGCCAGCGGATCGCGGCACCCGGCCGGCACCGGCCGCCGGACTACGGCAGCACCGCGTGGCCCTGCACCTCGACCAGTGCCTCGGCGTCCCACAACCGGGACACGCCGATCGCGGCCATCGCCGGATATACCCGACCGATCAACCGCCGCCAGACCTCGCCCAGCTCCGCGGCGTGGGCGCGGTAGTCATCCATGTCCACTATGTACACCGTGAGGCTGGTCAGGTGCTCCGGGCGGCCGCCGGCGGCGGCCAGCGCGGTCAGCAGGTTGCCCAGCGCCCGCTCGAACTGCGCGACCACGCCCGCCCCGACGACGCGCCCGGCCGCGTCGAGCGCGGTCTGCCCGGCCAGGAAGACGACCCGCGACCCGGCGGCAACGACCGCGTGCGAGAACCCGGACGGGCGGGCCAGGTCGGCGGGATTCACCAGAGAGTGGGTCACCCAGGTCACCTTGGCAACGGTGGCGATGCGGGTCAAGATGCTGAGATGGACGCGCTGTTGCTCGACGCGGTGCGCACGCCGTTCGGCCGGTACCGGGGCGGCCTGTCCGGCATCCGCACAGACGATCTCGCCACGCTGCCGTTGGCTGAGCTGATCCGCCGGCACCCCGAGGTCGACCCGGCCACGATCGAGGACGTCGTCTACGGCGACGCGAACGGCGCCGGTGAGGACAACCGGAACGTGGCCCGGATGGCGGCGCTGCTGGCCGGCCTGCCGGTCAGCGTCCCCGGCAGCACGGTGAACCGGCTCTGCGGCTCCGGCGGCGAGGCGATCGTCCAGGCCGCCCGCGCGCTCGCGGTCGGCGACGCCCGGCTGCTGGTGGCCGGCGGCGTGGAGGGCATGTCCCGGGCGCCGTACGTGCTGCCGTCGCCGGACGAGGCGCTGCCCAGGTCGATGCAGCTGTGGCCGACCGCGCTGGGCTGGCGGATGGTCAACCCGAAGTTCCCGCCGGAGTGGACCGCGCCGCTCGGTGCCTGCTCCGAGAACGTGGCCGCCGGGTTCGGCATCGGGCGGGCGGCGCAGGATGAGTGGGCGCTGCGCTCGCACCGGCGCGCCGCCGAGGCGTGGGAGAAGGGCCTGCACGACGACTACGTGCTGACCCTCGACGGCGTGCACCGGGACGAGTCGATCCGGCCGGACGCGTCCGCCGCCGCGCTGGCGAAACTGCGGCCGGCGTTCACTCCACAGGGGACGGTCACGGCCGGCAACGCGTCGCCGCTGAACGACGGGGCGATCGCGATCCTGATGGGCACCCGGGCGGCCGCGGCCGAGCTGGGCGCCGAGCCGCTGGCCGAGATCGTCGGCTCGACGGTGGCCGCGGTCAGCCCGGAGCGGTTCTCGATCGGCCCGGTCGACGCGATCCGGCGGCTGCTCGACCGAACCGGGCTGTCCTTTTCGGACATCGCGGTCTGGGAGATCAACGAGGCGTTCGCCGCGATGGTGCTGTCCAACCTGCACGAGCTGCCCGAGATCGACGTCGAGAAGGTCAACCCGCACGGCGGCGCGATCGCGATCGGCCACCCGCTCGGCGCGTCGATGCCGCGGGTGGTCGTCGACTGCGCCCGGCAGCTGCGCCGCCGCGGCGGCGGGGTCGGCGTCGCGGCCGCCTGCATCGGCGTCGGCCAGGGCATGGCGATCGCGTTGCGCGCCTGATGGTCACCGAGCCGGCCCAGTTCACCGACATCCGGTATGCCGTCGAGGCGGGCGGCATCGCGAT
>JBBWZH010000345.1:0-4739 GCA_039648995.1 Mycobacteriales bacterium | reverse complement strand
GCGCCCAGCGTTGGTGAACCGGGCTGCCCGAAAGGGCACCGGGATCTACGCGGAAGGTACTGCTCGGCGCCGTCGTCGCCGGACAACACTTGGCACATGGTCTTCCCTGGCCACGGCGCTCCGCGGCGTGAACCCGTGAACGGTTCACCCCAGCGAGCCGTCGCTCCCGGCGCGCGGTTCAAGCGTCCACCGGTCGCGGCGGAGGCGCCGGCGGCCGTACGGGCGCCGCGGGCTCTGCTCGGCCTGCAGCGCGCGGCCGGAAACCGGGCCGTCGGCGCGTTCGTGGCCGCCGCCACCGCGCCCGCGCGGCGACCGGCGCAGGTCGACCCGACGCCGAGCGCGAGCGCGGCGCCCGGGTCGAGCGAGGCGGTCACGACCGGCCAGCCCGGCACGGCACAGCCCGTGACGATCCAGCGGACGCTGACGAATGACGCCGACTGGAACGCGGTCGACCCGACGACCGGCCAGGGCACCGGTGTGGTCGCGATAGTCGGCCCCGGCTACCAGTACGGCTCCAAACCCACGACGTCGCCCGGCTTCAAACCGTACGACTACACCGCGCTGTTCAGCGCCGCGACGGTCGGCGCCGCCTACTGCCAGGGCCACCTGCTCAACGACAACCTCGGCGGCCCCGGCGATTCGTCGCACCCGAAGGCGGTCACGAATCTCACCGCGTTCCCGCAGCAGCCGACCAACGGCGACCACAAGAACCTCATCGAGAAGCAGATGAAGGCGGCAGCGAAGACGGCCTGGTTCAAGTACACGGTGAGCATCGGCTACAGCACCGACTCGGCTCCCCGGCTGTTCCACCGCCTCGGGGGGAATCCGGCGCCCGCCGCAGCGGCCGGGATCGCGCCGGCCAACGCGACCTTCGGCTATGCGTCGTCGCTCACGGCGACCTGGACCGAGCTGGTCCAGAGCCTCGCGGCGACGAATGCCGCGCCGCTGGTCAAGCCCCTCGGGGTGAGCGGCTCGCTGTCTCTCGACATTCCGAGCCCGTTGAGCTTCGTGGCCCCGGCGAAGCAGGCTGACGAGTATCCCGGTGGCAAAGGCCCGACCTGGTCCCACCTGCCGGCCTTCAAGAGGTCGCAGACGTCGAACCGTGCCGGCGTGCTGCCACCGACCGGCGGCAACGCTCCGCCGGGGATGACCCGGGCCCACGTCTTGCCGCAGCGGTGGCTGGGCATCGACGCCGCGCGCGCCGGCCTGCCGGTCGGCGCTGGGAACGCCGCTTTCGTGGCCGGTCATACGCACTACGGCCAGGGCGTGGCCGAGTCGAAGATCGGCCCGGCGGACGCTGCCCGGTTCGGCCGCGGCTACAAGCTCGGCTACAAGGACTTCGACGAGGGCATCGATCACGGTCGCACGAACCTGCTCGCCGCACCGCCGGCCAGCCCGCAGGCCAAGATCGATGGACACGGCATGTTCTGGGCCGGGGTCGCCAAGGGCAAGATCCAGCCGCTCGCCGTGCCGCCGGTCGGCAACCGGGCGGAGATCGCCGGCCACGCCGACTTCTGGGAAGGCGTGAAGCACGGTCGGGCGAACCCGAAGGCGACGGTGCCGGCGAATCTGGCCCAGGCTGAGAGTCACAACGACTACTGGGCCGGGGTCGAGCACGCGTACAAGAACGCCGCCGCCGCGCCGCCGGGCGCCAGCCTCGCGAAGGACGAGGGGCACAAGGACCACTGGGACGGCGTGGCGCTGGCCCGCGCCGATCCGACCAGCGCCGCACCGCCCGAGTTGGGCAAGGCCAAGGGCCATACGGACGTCGTGGACGCGGTCAAGCACGCCCGTGCGAACGTCCGCGGCACGGCGCTCGCGAACGAGACCGTGGCACAGAAGGCGGTTCTGGTCGAGTACTGGGCCGGGGTCGACTTCGCCAAGGCCAACCCGGCGGCGACGCCGTACGCCGGACCGAGCGCACTGGAGCGCCACGGTGTTACCGACTATCGCGAGGGGGCGGACCTCGCGGCGAAGGACCTCCCGTCGTTCGGCGGCGCGGCGCCGGTAGGCGGCGGCGCCGTCGAGGGCTTCCAGGATTACCACGCCGGTGCGGACGCCCACGTGGGTGGCGCCGTCGCCGATCCGGCCAGGTCCGCCAACGCCCGCGGCTGGGCCGACGCCGCCGCCGGCGTGATCGAGGGCACGGCCGGTACGCCGCCGACCCGGACCGACGGCGGGTTCGCCTACGGCTACCTGCACGCGGCAGGCGCGGCCACGGCGCGGGCCGGCAAGCCGGCGGACGCCACCGGTAGCCCGCAGGCGCTGGTCGCCGGGATGGGCCACGCGGGTTACCTGGCCGGCCTGGCCGCGGCGCGGAAGGACCTCGGCTCCGCGGAGCCGCAGAAACGGACCGAGGCGGCGGGACACAAGGAGTTCCTGGCCGGGGTGACCCACGCCAAGGCTTCGATCCGGACCACTCCGCCCGCGGCGGGCAGCGTGGCGACGACCCAGGCCGCCACCGAGTACTGGCAGGGCGTCGACTTCGCCAAGCTCAACGCGGCGACCGTGTACGGCAAGGAGAGCGCCGCGGCGAAGGCGGGAGACACCGACTACCGCGACGGCGCCGACCGAGCCGCGTCGGGTCTCGCCGCGATGCTCGGCGCGGCACCGGCGGGTGGCGGTGCCGCCGAGGGCTTCGCCGACTACCGCGACGGCGTGCAGGGCCACCAGGACGGACAGGCCGACGACGCGACCCGGGCCGGCTATGCGCGTGGCTGGACGGCGTGCGCGGACGGACTCGCGAGCGGCGCCGCGTCGCTCGGTGGCCTGGCCCCGCCCCGCACCGACGCGGGCTTCCACAGCGGGTATCTCCACGCGCACGGCGCGGTGCACGCCAGGGCCGGCCAGCCGGCGCCTACCCCCGGCCCCGGCGATGCGGTGATCGCGGGCGGCCACGCGGCGTACGGGTCCGGGCTCGCGTCGGCGCGGACCGACTTCACCGCCGCGCCGCCGCCGGGACTCGTCGCCGCTCGAGCCCACCAGGAGTACTCCCTGGGGGTGGCGCACGGCCGGGCGAACGCACGCGGTGCCGCACCGGCGGCCGGCAGCGAGGCGACAACGGCGGGATGGACCGAATACTGGCGCGGCGTGGACCTCGCGAAGGCGCAGCCGTGGGGGACCGCGTACGCGGGCGTCAACTCGGCCGAGCGGGCCGGCGCCGCTGACTATGCCGCGGGCGCGAACGCCGCCGCCGCCAGCCTGGTGGCACTCAATGGCGCGGCACCGGCGGCCGGCGGCGAGCGGGAAGGCTTCGAACACTTCCGCGACGGCGTCGAGGACTGCAAGGCGGGCAACCCGGCGGCCGGCGACCGCACCGCGCACGCGAAGGGTTGGCAGGACTGCGCGGACGGGATGACCGCGGGCGACGCCACACTCGGTGTGCCGGGCCCGCCGGCGCGGACCGACGGTGGCTACGAGAGTGGCTACTGGCACGCCCACGGCGGTGCCCGGGCACGCGTCGGGCTTGGGGCGCCCGGCCCTGGAGGCCTGAACGACGCGGTCGCCGGTGCCGGCCACGCCGCCTATCTCGCCGGAATGGCCACGGCCCGCGGCAACCTGGCCGCGCCGGCGCCACAGCGGGTGATCGAGGGCCGGGCGCACGCCGAGTTCCTCGCCGGCGTCGTGCATGCCCGCACCAATCCACGTGCCACCGCGCCGGCAGCGGGTCGGGAGGCAACGACCGCGGCCTGGACCGAGTACTGGCAGGGGGTCGACATCGCCCGCGCGAACCCGGGAGTCGGCTACGCCGGCGGCAATGCCGCCCAGGCGCAGGGCGTGACCGACTACAACGCCGGAGTCCAGCACGCGGTGGGTCAGGCGGCCGGCGCCGCGCCGGTGCACAGTGGCGAGGCCGAGGGTGCCGCCGACTACTGGGCAGGCGAGGCGGTCGCGCCGACGCAGCATCCAGCACCGATGGCGCTGACGGCCGCCGGCCGGGCAGCGCATGCCGACTTCTGGGCCGGCGTCGCCCACGCACGCGCAAGCCTGGCGAACTTCACCGGCCCGGCGCCGGCGGGCCGGCTGTCCGCGCTCGGCTTTGCCGCCTACCACAGCGGTGCCACGGCCGGGCACAACCAGCTGCCCAACAACGCCGCGCAGCTCGCGTACGCCCTTGGCTGGGCGGATGACGACGCCGGATACACCGACAAGCGGGCCGGGAACCCAGCCAGCCAGCCACACGGCGGCTACCTGAGCTCCTACCAACTCACGCCCCCGCCGGTGCCGAAACGCGTGGGTGACCCGACGACCAATCCACACGCCGGCAAGAACCGCCGGCAAGACGACTAGTGTTCTGCGCCGCGAATTCGTCGCAGATCTGAGGCGAGGCGTTCGAGGGTAGCTGTGCGGTGCCAGGAGTGCCGTCGCTGAAGTTCGGGCACGCGACCGCGTCCCTGCTGGTCGGCAAGCTGTCGGCGTCGGGCAGGCAGAACGCGCTGGCCGCGGCTTTGAAGGAGTACGGGGCCAGCGCACCGATCAGGTTTCCGCGCCGCGCCCGTCTGTACGTGTGAGATCGACTCAGGGGAGGCTGGCACGATGCGGAAACTGATCTTCGGCATGAACGTGACCCTGGACGGCTACATCGCCGCGCCCGGCGACGACCTCGGCTGGGGCGGGCCGAGCGACGAGCTGTTTCAGTGGTGGCTCGACCAGGAGTTGGCGATCGGGCTGTTGATGTACGGGCGCAAGCTGTGGGAGGCGATGAGTTCCCACTGGCCGACCGGCGACCAGCAGCCCGA
>JBBWZH010000334.1:0-2511 GCA_039648995.1 Mycobacteriales bacterium | reverse complement strand
GTGGACGTCGACGCCGGCCAGATTCGCTGGCACTACCAGTGCACCCCGCACGACGTATGGGACTACGACAGCATCGCCGAGTGCATCCTGTTCGAGTCGGACGGGCGCAAACTGCTCGTGCACTTCGACAAGAACGGCTACTTCTTCGTCCTCGACCGCACCAACGGCGAACGTGTCTCGATCACGCCGTTCGTGG
Organism: Mycobacteriales bacterium; assembly: GCA_039648995.1. GTDB lineage: Bacteria > Actinomycetota > Actinomycetes > Mycobacteriales > CADCTP01 > JBBWZH01. The sequence continues at coordinate 2,315 of JBBWZH010000334.1, read as the reverse complement.
ACCGGATCACCTGGGGGGCGATCACCCGGGACGGCCAGGTGACGGCCAAGGTCTACCCCGACGAGGAAGGCGTGCCGGTCCACTTCTACCCCGGCCCCGCCGGCGCCAAGGAATGGACACACGCCGCGTACAGCCCGAAGACCGGGCTGTTCTACGTGCCGGTGCAGGACGTCGGCGCGACGGCCACCCGCCGGCGCCGGGAATTCAAAGAGAGCATCCCGTACTGGGGCGCCGGCGTTCAGGTCGACATCGAGGAAGCGGTCGGATCCGTCAGCGCGTTCGACGCCAACGGCGAGGAGAAGTGGCGCTGGCGCAACGAGCTCCCGATGTGCGCCTCGGTACTGGCGACGGGCGGCGACCTGGTGTTCGCCGGTGAGCCGTCCGGGGAATTCAACGCGCTGGACGCCCGGACCGGCGAACTGCTCTGGCAGTTCCAGTGCGGCAGCGGCCACCACAGCAGCCCGACGACCTACCTGGTCGACGGTAGGCAGTACATCGCCGTGCCGGTCGGCTGGGGCGGCTGGGCCGAGGGGTTCCTGCCCGGCATGCTCGGGGCCGGCCACGGAAGCGCGCTGATCGTCTTCGCTCTCCCGGAAGAGTCGTAATGCCCTGAGCGAGCATGTCGAAGGTCGGCGGAGAGGAGGTGGAATCCATGGACACCCAGCTCGCTGCGTGGGAGACGCCCGAGTTCGACGAGGTCGAGGTCGCGGCTGAGATCACCATGTACGTCGCTCAACTCGAGGACTAGCAAGCCCTGGAGCGGCGCCGGAGTTCGGCTCCGGCGCCCCTCCGGCGACGGACGGAGTGCCACGGTGTGGCTGCGGGTGCTGGGCTCGGCGGCCGGCGGCGGCTCGCCGCAGTGGAACTGCGGCTGCCCGGTCTGCGCGGCCGTCCGCTCCGGGGCCGGCCCGACGCGCACCCAGTCCTCGGTCGCGGTCAGCGCCGACTACCGGCGCTGGTTCCTGATCAACGCGTCGCCCGACGTCCGCAGCCAGATCGAGGCGTTCCCCGGCCTGCACCCGCACGGCGACCGGGCGACGCCGCTGGAGGCGGTGCTGCTCACCGACGCCGAGCTGGACCACACGCTGGGCCTGCTGCTGCTGCGCGAGGCCGGCGCCCTGCGGCTGTACGCCACACCCGCGGTGCACAAGACGCTGGACGACGGCTCGGGCATCCTGCGCACGCTCGGGCGCTACTGCCCGGTCGAGTGGCGGGCGGTGGTCCCCGGCGTCGACGTGCCCCTGGCCGACGGGCTGTGCTGCCGGGCGTTCGACGTGCCGACCACCAAGCGGGACCGGTTCGGTTCCGGGCTGGACCACGGCCGGGTGGTGGGCTACCGGCTGACCGACGGGCGCGGCGGGCGGGTGCTGGTGTACCTGCCCGGGGTGCAGGCGCTGACGCCGGCGCTACGCGCGGAGGTCTCCGGCTGCGACTGCCTGCTGATCGACGGGACCTGCTGGTGCGACGACGAGCTGGTACGGCTGGGACTGGCCGGCAAGACGTCCCGGGAGATGGGCCACCTGCCGATCGACGGCCCGGACGGCAGCCTGGCGCAGCTCCCGTCGCTGGGCATCGGCCGGACGATCTTCGTGCACATGAACAACACCAACCCGATCCTGCTGGCGGACGCGCCCGAGCGGCGCGTCGTGGCGGACAGCGGCATGGAGGTGGCGATGGACGGCCTCGAGGTTGAGGTGTAGTGCCGTGACGGCGACAACCGGGATAGCCGACGACTTCGTCGAGACGCTGCGGGCGTACTCGCGGCGCTACCACGACCAGCACCCGTTCCACGTCCGGATGAACGCCGGCCGGCTGAGCCGCCGGCAGCTCCAGGGCTGGGTGGCCAACCGCTTCTACTACCAGGCGAACATTCCCCGCAAGGACGCGGCGATCCTCGCCAACTGCCCCGATGTCGAGGTGCGCCGCCGCTGGATGCGCCGGATCGTCGACCACGACGGCACCGCGGCCGGCGAGGGCGGCATCGAGGCGTGGTTGCGCCTCGGCGAGGCCGCCGGGCTGACCCGCGACGAGATCCAGGACGACCGGCACCTCGTTCCCGGGGTGCGGTTCGCGGTCGACGCGTACGTCAACTTCGCCCGGACCCGCCCCTGGGTCGAGGCGGTGGCGTCCTCCCTCACCGAGCTGTTCGCGCCCGACCTGATGGCCGAGCGGCTGGCCGCGTTCGAGCGGTGGTACCCGTGGATCGATCCCGGCGGCCTCGCCTACTTCCGCGCCCGCCTCGAGCAGGCTCCACGCGACTGCGAACACGCTCTCGCGGTGGTCACCGAACACTGCCTGTCCGCCGAGTCCCAGGC
>JBBWZH010000326.1:0-6861 GCA_039648995.1 Mycobacteriales bacterium | reverse complement strand
GTGGTCGACGGGGTGAGCCCGCCGACGGTGGCCGTGTTGGTCGCCGGCGAGGCCATCGTGGTCTCGGTGGTGCCGTTCACGTTGACCACCTGGTAGCCGGACACGCCCACGTTGTCGGTGGACGCCGCCCAGGACAGGGTCGCGCCGGTCGCGGTCACCGCGGACGCGGTCGGTGTCCCCGGCGTGGTCGGCGCGGTGTTGTCCACCGGCCCGGTGTTGCCGCCCATCTGCGCGGCGGCGGCGGCCAGCATGGTCGCGGTCGACGACGGGGTGGTGATCCGGTAGCCGTCGAAGTCCGGGTAGAGCGTGCCGTCGTCCTGGATACCGGTGAGCAGCCAGAACATCCAGCCGTCGCCGCCGCCGGTGCGTACCGCGTTGACCCAGTTCTGGTAGACGGCGTCCCGGGTGCCCTGGTCGGTGCTGCCGAACTCCTCGAGGATCTCGGGCTTGTTCAGCGTCGTGCCGACCGAGTTGTGGTCGTTGATCCAGCCGGTGCCCCAGGTGTCGACCGGCGACTGGCCCCAGGCCTGCGGGTACATGTGATAGGTGCCGAAATCGATGTTCGGCAGCGCGGTCAGCCGGGTGTGGTCCACGCCATCGGTGATGTTGTACGGGAAGCTGTTCGTCGGCCCGGCCTGGCCCGGGTGGAAGCCCTCGTCGCCGACGGACACCATGTGGTTCGCGTCGATGCTCTTGATGAACGTGGACATCTCGCCGGCCCAGCCGGTCAGCGTGTCCGCCGTGCAGGTGCCGGACGTGGGCAGCGACGCGTTGATGCAGCGCGGCTCGTTCGCCAGCTCCCAGGCGAAGATCGTCGGGTCGTTCTTGTAGACGACGCCGGTGATCGTGTTGGTCCGGTTGAGCAGGTGCGTGATCCAGTTCTTGTAGTCCTGCTTGACCCGCGCGTCGGTGTAGAACTGGTCGTGGAACTGCAGGCCGTACCAGGTCACGTACTGGTCCATGCCGCCGAAGTCGCGCCAGTTGTTGACGAACGGCAGGATCAGCTTGATCCCGTGCGCGGACGCCGAGGCGATCATCTGGTCCAGCTGCACCAGGCCGCCGGGCGCGGTGTCGTTGTAGATCACCCCGCCGGCGCCTCCGTTCGCCGCGTTGCTCCAGCGCTCCATCCAGTGCGCGGTGCCGAAGCCGCAGGCGCTGGCCGAGTTCGGCTTGTCGCCGCCGCACTCCAGCGATGTCCACGCGCGCACCACGGTCAGGCCCATGGACTGCGCGTCGCCGAGCGCGTCGTCGACCATCAGCTGCGAGCTGTAGTGCAGGTAGTACGTGTTGGTGCCGCCGTACCGGAACTGGCTGCCGTTCAGGTCGAAGCCGGCGCCGTTGCGGGAAACGAACGTGGTCGCCGCGTGCGCCGGCTGGGACACGGCGGCGAGCCCCACGGTCGCCAGCGCGGCCGCCACCACCGCACGGGCCACGAGCACAATGGAGCGGAGCGGACTTGGCGCGGCCGATCTGACTCGGATCACTGAGCTATCTCCTCGTCGGCGCTGATCGTCGGAGAACCGGCGCCGGACCCGCACCCCGCACGGGCGGATCAACGACACCGGAACGGTTCGTCGCGATACCTGCCGCCGCCGCAGGCTGTGCTCCAAGCAAGCCGCTGTCATCGGTGCGTAACACCTGTGAGAGCGCTCTCACGACAGGTTACGGCGGGGGTAACACCGCTGTAAAGCCTCGCTGAGCCCGTCCTTTCGCGCCGGGTCGCTCCAGGCAGCGCCGCTCCGGCGGCAGCGGGCGGCCGTGATCGCGTCGCTGACCAGGTGGGCCCCATACCGGGCCGCTGCCCGCGGCCGCGAACGCCCGCGTGCCCGGGCCGGAAGCGTTCCCGGCCCGGGCACGGCAGTCGTACGCGATGCGGAGCAGCGGCTCTCCCTGTGCCGGGCGCCCCGAGCGGATTCATCCCCGGTTCGCCCGGACGGGTTCCAGCCCCGCCGAGTTACGCCATCCGGCTATGTCGTCAGCGGCCGTACCCGGATGTTGCGGAACTCGATCACGTCGGCGTTGCTGTGGTTCTGCAGCCCCAGGAACCCGCTGGCGAACTGGCGCAGGTCGGTGGGCGGGTCGCCGGCCCGGGACGAGGTCTTGCCGGGCGTGTTGTCGAACTCGTTGATCACCACGCCGTTGCGGATGATCGTGTAGTGCTGCCCGACGACGCGGATCTCGTAGTCGTTCCACACCCCGGCCGGAGTCGCCCCGGAGTGCGCCAGGTCGGTCGGCGCGAAGTTGTAGATCGACCCGGTCTTCTGCGGTTCACCGGTCGCGCCGTCGTAGATCTGCACCTCCTGCCCGCAGTAGATGGCCACCCACGCCTGCTGGGTCTGGGCGGCGCCGACCGTGCCGCAGCTGCCGGCCGGACGGTCGGCCAGCGGCGTCCGCGGGTCCGGGAACCGCACGAACACCCCGCTGTTCGCCGACCCGCCGTCGGTCCGGTCGTCCTTGAACTGCAACCGGACGGAGAAGTCGCCGAACTGCGCGCCGGTGTACCAGAGCATGCCCAGCCCACCGGTGCTACGGATCGTCCCGCCCGGTTGCAGCGAGAACGAGCCGCTCGGCGCCTGCGCCCACTGGCTCAGCGAGGTGGCCGTGCCGTCGAAGATCGACGCGTACGGCCGCGGCCCGCCCGGCGTCCCGATCCGGGACCGCACCGCGCCGGCCAGCAACTGGAGGAACTGGCCCGCGGTGATGGTGTGGTCGTCGACCAGGTGCCTGGCCACGTCGGTGACATGCGCCACGAACGCGATCGACGACGGCCACGCCCGCTCGTCGAAGATCAGGTCGTTGATCGTGCAGCCGCCGGCGCTGGCCTTGTTCGGCACGCCGGTGTCCAGATCCAGGAACCGCACGGTCGGCCGGGCGTCCGGCGCCGAGCAGGTCACCGACACGGCGGTGGTCGCCGTGCCGGTAGATCCGTCGGCGTAGCGCACGGTCAGCGTCGCGGTGAAGTCCCCGCCCCGGGTGTACGTGTGCGTCGGGTCGGCCTGCGTGGACCCCGCGGTGCCGTCACCGAAGTTCCACCGGTACGACACGCCACCGGAGCGGGCGCCGGTGAACGCCACCGTCAGCGGCAGCTCCCCGGTCGCCGGGGTGGCCGTCGCGGTCGGCGCCGGGGTGGCCGGGCCGCCGGTGTAGTCGATCCGCCAGAGCGCGGAGCGGGCGGTCGCGTTGAAGAACCCGGTGCCGTAGTCGAGCACGTACAGCGCGCCGTCCGGGCCGAACTTCCAGTCCATCAGCGCGCCGACCGCGCTGATCGGCACGATCGGCCGCAGGTCGTCGGCATGCACCGGCGGGGTGCCGTCGCCGGCGGTCTTCGGGTCCATCAGCACCGAGACGCGGGTCTGCGGCCGCGACTCGTCACCGATGAACCACTTGCCGTCCCAGTACGCCGGGAACTTCGTCGTGCTCGGGTTCTTCGCGTCGTACCGGTACATCGGGCCGGGCATGATCGCCTGGCCGCCGCCGCTCGGCAGGTACGGCTCGGTCAGCGTCTGGTGCGCGGTGTCGTAGATCGGGATACCGTCCGCGCCGCGCTCGAACACCGGCCCGCCGCCCTGCGGGGAGTACCAGATGTTGTTGCTGTGCACCGGCGGCAGGTTCACCAGCCCGGTGTTGCGCGGCGAGTCGTTGCGCGGGTGGTCGCAGTCGTACCAGCCCAGCGGCTGGGTGATGTCGGGCAGGTTCCGGTCCCGGAACGGCTGCTTGTTACCCATGCAGTAGGGCCAGCCGAAGTTGCCCGGCGCGGTGATGACGACCGCGGTCTCGTACTTCGCCGGCCCCCAGGTGAGGCTCGGCGTGCCGGCGTCCGGGCCGACCCAGCCGGCCAGCAGCCACTGGTTCTTGGCGTCGTAGGCCAGGCGGGTGGGGTTGCGCACGCCCATCGCGTAGATCTCCGGGCGGGTCTTGCCGCCGCCTTCCTCCCTGCCGGTGAACAGGTTGCCGCGCGGCAGGGTGTACGTGCCGTCCGGCTGCGGGTGGATGCGCAGGATCTTGCCGTTCAGGTTGTCGGTGTTGCCGGCGGTGCGCCGGGCGTCCTGCTGCGAGAAGCCGCCGAACTCGGGCACCGGGTTGTTGCCGCTGTAGCCGGAGTTCGCCGCCGCGCCGCAGCCGTCGCACTGGGACGAGTTGTTGTCACCGGTCGACACGTACAGGTTGCCCTGCGGGTCGAACACCATGCCGCCGCCGACATGGCAGCAGCGGTCGATCTGGGTGTCCCAGTCCAGCAGTACCTTCTCGCTGGCCGGGTCGATCGTGCTGGTCGCCGGGTCGAAGGTGAACCGCGAGATCGTCCGCTTGCCGACGTGGTTGACCCGGTCGATCGAGCGGTGCGGCATCCAGTAGACGTAGATCCAGTTGTTGTCGTCGAACTTCGGGTCCAGCGTGATGCCGACCAGGCCCTCCTCGGTCTTGTTCAGCTCCGGGCCGCCGCCCTTGTTGCCGAACACGGCGAGGTCGCCGACGAGCTTCACGGCGCCGGTCTTCGGGTCCCAGAGATGGATGGTGCCGTGGCCGAGGCCGATGTTCGGGTCGTTCCAGTCGGTGATCGGGGCCGGCCCACCGGTCATCGGGCCGCCGCGGCCGATGTAGAAGATGCGCCCGTCGTGGGTGATGGTCAGCCCGTGCGGCTCGCCGATCTGGTCGAGCTGGCCGGTCTGGTTGGGCTGGGTGAGCCGGGTCGCCTTGTAGTTCGCGGTGATCGTGGCCTGGCAGTCACCGCGGACCAGGCCGGCCGCCCACTCCAGGCCGCCGAGCAGGTGCACCCGGAAGTCCTTCTCCTGGTAGCTGGCCGCGGTACCGCCCATGCCGGTGTAGAACGACCGGCCGCCGGTGTAGTCGCGGCACCAGGAGATCGGGTGGTACGGGCCGTTCGCGCCCGCGCCGGCGGCGTAGCTGGTCTCCCGGACCGACGCGACCGTGTGCACGGTGCCGACCGGGTTCGGGCTCCAGTTGGTCCAGACGTCGGACCGGGTCCAGGCCAGCGGCAGGTCCTTCGTCGCCGGGTGCACGCGGTCGGGCACCTCGACGACCGCCTGCTGCGGCGCCGTCGGGCTGGTCGCCGCGGGACGGCTGCCGATCAGGCCGGTGAACCAGGCCGAGGACGGCTGCGCCAGCGCCGCGCCGTGGATGCCGAGGAAGCCGCCGCCCGCGGCCAGGTAGGCCTGGAACGCCGCCTCCTGGTCGGTGGTCAGCACGTCCCCGGTGGCGGCGAGGAACACCACCGCCCGGTAGCGGGCCAGGTTCGCCGCGCTGAACGCGGCCGCATCGGTCGTCGCGTCCACGGCGAAGCCGTTGCGCCGGCCCAGGTCGAGCAGCGCGGCGGTCGCGGGGCGCACGGTGGGGTCGGCCGCGTCGCCGGCCCCGGAGAACACCAGTACCCGCACCGCCGCAGCCGACGCGTCCGGCTCCGCAGCCGGGGTGGGAGCCGCAACCGCGCTGACGGCTGGTAAGCCGATCAGGGTCAGGGCCGCGGCCGTGACCGCGACTCCCACACGACGGAGCCGAACTCGGGACCGGGCTGCCTGAGACGTTCGACGTCTCATCTGTCCTCCTCCGCGCCGAGGGACGATCTGACGTGTATGACCGGAACGCCACTTCCACTACCGGAAGCGTGGTCTTTGTCACCCAAGCACCCAGAGATTGTCCCGTCAATGGGCAAAGTTGGCTCGATGTGACGCATTGATCGATAGCTGCAGGGCTAAAGCTGGGCGCCGGCGATGTCCTGATCTGGACCGTTGACAGGACGGATGCCGGCATGTGAACCTCGCCGCGAGGCCTTCATGCGGCGATGCCTCCGCAGTTGCAGCAACAGTGTTGCGATCTGCACGAGAGGAAGCCGCATGCGTATCAAGTTCGCCAGCGTGGTCTCGGCTGCCCTGCTCATCGGAGCAGCCGCCGTCGGGACCCAGGTCGCCACCGAACTGACTCCGGCCGCTGCAGCGCCATCCGACTCGTACTCCTGGCGGAACGTGGAGATCGCCGGCGGTGGCTTCATCCCCGGCATCATCTTCAACCGCAAGCAGCGAGACCTGGTCTACGCGCGGACCGACATCGGTGGGGCCTACCGGTGGAATGCCAGCACCAGCAGATGGGTGCCGATGCTCGACTTCGTCGGCCAGAACAACTGGGGCTACAACGGGGTCGTCAGTATCGCCACCGACTCCGTGGACCCGACCAAGGTGTACGCCGCCGTCGGCATGTACACCAACGCCTGGGACCCCAACAACGGCGCGATCCTGCGCTCGTCCAACCAGGGGCAGACCTGGCAGGTCACCCCGCTGCCGTTCAAGCTCGGCGGGAACATGCCCGGCCGCGGCATGGGCGAGCGGTTGGTCGTCGATCCCAACAAGAACAGCGTCCTGTACTTCGCGGCGCCGAGCGGGCAGGGCCTGTGGCGCAGCACCGACTCGGGCGTCACCTGGGCCAAGGTCACCAACTTCCCGAACGCCGGCAACTACGTCGCGCTGCCCGGTGACGTCTACCAGGGCGACAACCAGGGCGTCGTGTGGGTGACCTTCGACGAGACCACCGGGACCGCCGGCAACGCCACCCAGACCATCTACGTCGGCGTCGCGGACAAGCAGAACACCGTCTACCGCAGCACCAACGGCGGCACGAGCTGGGAGCGGATCGCCGGCCAGCCGACCGGTTTCATCGCGCACAAGGGCGTGCTGGACGCGACCACGCACACCCTCTACATCGCCACCAGCGACACCGGCGGCCCCTACGACGGCGGCAAGGGTGACGTGTGGAAGTTCAACGCCACCACCGGCGCGTGGACGCAGATCAGCCCGATCCCGTCGTCCAGCGCGGACGACTACTTCGGCTACGGCGGCCTCACGATCGACCGGC
>JBBWZH010000303.1:0-4721 GCA_039648995.1 Mycobacteriales bacterium | reverse complement strand
CGCCTCGGTGCACGCCCCTACATTCGGCTCGTGGCGCAACCATGACAGGAATACGCCCGCCCGCAGCGCGTCAACCGTGGAACGGGTTCAACACCGGCAGCCCGAGCCGCTCAAAGTCCTTCGCATTGCGTGTCACGAGCGTCCAGCCGTGCACGGTCGCCGTGGCGGCGATCAGCGCGTCCACGCTGCCCACCGGCTCGGCCGTGCTCTGCTGGCCCCACTGCCGGGCGACCTGCCCGTCGACCGGGACGATCCGGCCGCCGCAGTCCGTCTAGACAGAGCGGGTTCTACCGGGGGCGGAGGGTCATCGGGAGGCCGTGGGCGGGGCGGAGGGTGACGGCGGGGCGGATGTCGGTGGGGTGTCCGGGGCGGAGCGTGGCCGTCCAGCGGCGGGCGAGGGTGGCCAGGACGAGCGTGGCCTCGGTCCAGGCGAAGGACTCGCCGATGCAGACGCGGCGGCCCAGGCCGAACGGGAAATAGGCGCCGCGCGGCTGGCCAGGGGCGGTGTCGTCGTACCGGCCGGCCGGGTCCAGCCAGCGGGCGGGGCGGAAGGCGAGTGGGTCGGGCCACCAGCGCGGGTCGCGGTGGGTGACCCACTGCGACGCGACAGCGATCGAGCGCGCCGGCAGCGTCCAGCCGGCCAGCGGGACGTCGGCCAGCAGCCGGCGGCCGACCACCCAGGCCGGCGGGTAGAGCCGCATCGACTCGGCGACCACGGCCCGGGTCCACGGCAGCAGCGGCAGGTCGCCATGGCCGGGCGCGGCCGGCAGCGGGTCGATCTCGGCGTGCAGCCGGGCGGCCGCCGCCGGGTGCTGGTCGAGCAGCAGCCAGGACCAGGCCAGCGCGTTCGCGGTGGTCTCGTGCCCGGCCAGCATCAGCGTGCGGACCTCGTCGCGGATCTGCTGGTCCGGCATCGCGGAGCCGTCCGGGTCACGCGCGGACAGCAGCATGGACAGCACGTCGCCGCGGTCGCCGGCCGACCGGTGCTCGGCGATCAGCCGGTCGATCACCGCGTCCAGCCGGGCGCCGGCGGCCGTCAGCCGGCGGCTGCTGGGCAGCGGCAGCCGGTTCAGCAGCGGCCCGCCGGGCAGCATGCTGCGCTGCGCCCCGCCGAGGAACGTGGTGAGCGCGCCGGCCACCTCGGCCGAGTCGCCGGTCAGGTCCGCGTCGAACAGCGTGCGTCCGACGATGCGCAGCGTGAGGCGGCCCATCTCGGCGGCCATGTCGACCTCGCCGGGCCGCCAGCCCGCCGCGGCCGCCTCGGCCGCCGACCGCATCTGCTCGGCGTACCGGCTGATCCGGTTCTCGTGGAATGCCGGCTGGATCAGCCGCCGCTGCCGCCGGTGCAGTTCGCCCTCGCTGGTCAGCAGGCTCTGCCCGAGCACCACCCGGGCCTGCTCCAGGCCACGCCCCTTGGCGGTGTCCCGGCCGTGCCCGATGATCAGCTCGCGGATCAGCTCGGGCGTGCCGAGCAGGTACATGTGCTCCCAGCCGACCTGGAAGTGCGCCAGGTCGGCGCCGCCGGCCGCGACCCGCTCCAGCAGGTCGGTCGGCCGCCGCGACCGGATCACCCGCAGGACCTCGACCGCGGTCAGCTCCGGCCCGGGCGGCCGCCGCACCGAACGTCTCGCCGCCACCGCCATGCCTCACCGTAGGCCCGCCCACCCGCCGCGGCCAGCGCGCCGGCCCACGCCCGCAGAGCGGTTGACCTCGCGCAGAGCAGTTGCGTCGTCAGCGAGCGCCGGTACCCGCCCACTCGCGCCCGAAGTGGTCACCCGGCCACGCGGACTGCCACTCACCGGGGTCCACGGGGCGGTGCGGCGCCCGCGTCCACAGTGGACACGGGCGCCGCGCCGATGTCAGCCGGTGACGGCCGCCGCGAAGCCGACCAACATCCGGGACCAGCCGCCCTCGCCGGAGACGGCCCCGTACATCTCCTCGGCCCCGGCGCCGAGGCGGTCGAAGCCGCGGTGCTCCAGGTCGACCCGGGTACGGGTGTCGGACTCGGCGGTGAACCGGATCTCGACCTCGGTGGACTTCGCCAGCTCCGGCTCGTACTGCCACTGCACGCTGATCTGCCAGGAGAGCACCACCCGCGTCGGCGGCTCCCAGGCGAGCACCTGGCCCCAGGTGCACTCGCTGCCGTCCTCGTCCTGCTCGTACCAGCGGCCGCCCTGCCTGGTCTCCAGTACGGCGGCCTTCATGTCGGTCGCGCCGATCTTGTAGTCGCGCGGCCACCACGAGTCGATCTTCTCGGTGAACACGGTGAACGCGCGCTCGATCGGCGCCTCGACCGTGATGCTCTGCCGGACCGGAGTCTCAGTCGCCTGGCTCATGAGTCTCGCTCTCCTCTGGGTCGTTCTCGTCGGATTCGACCGCGCTTTTGAACGCGGTCAGTGCTCGGGACCAGAACCGGTCGACGAACGCGCGCACCGCGTCGGCGCCGCCCGGATCCAGCTGGTACAGCCGGCGGGTGCCGTCCTGCCGGTCGGTGACCAGGCCGGCCTCCTTGAGCACGCGCAGGTGCTGGGAGACGGCCGGCCGGGAGACCGGGAGGTGCGCGGCGATGTCGCCGACCGCGCGCGGACCGTCGGCCAGAAGCTCGACGATGGCTTGCCGGGTGGGATCACCCAGCGCCGCCAGCGCCTCGCCTCCGTAAGTGGCCACGAACGGTAAGTTACAACTTACCAAGTTCCGCGTCAACCCGCGGGAAGCGCCGGACGATGGCACGATGACCGGGTGGACCTGGTCAGCGTCGACGACATCCTCGCCGCACAGAAGCTGCTGGCCGGCGTCATCCGCACCACCCCGATCGAGCACAGCCGGGTGCTCCGCGCCAGGGTCGGCGGGCCGGCGTACCTGAAGTGCGAGAACCTGCAGCGGACCGGCTCGTTCAAGATCCGCGGCGGGTACACCCGGATCGCCCGGATGACCCCGGCCGAGCGGGCCCGCGGGGTGGTCGCCGCCAGCGCCGGCAACCACGCGCAAGGTGTGGCGCTGGCGGCCAGCCTGCTCGGCGCCGCGTCCACTGTGTACATGCCGGTGAACGCGCCGCTGCCGAAGATCGCGGCGACCCGGGCGTACGGCGCCGAGGTGCGGCTGTCCGGGTCCACTGTGGACGAGGCGCTGGTCGCGGCGATCGCGCACGCGGCCGACAGCGGCAGCGTGTTCATCCACCCGTTCGACCACCCGGACGTGATCGCCGGCCAGGGCACGGTCGGGCTGGAGATCATCGAGCAGTGCCCGGACGCCCGCACCGTGCTGGTGCCGGCCGGGGGCGGCGGGCTGGTCTCCGGTATCGGTGTCGCGATCAAGGCGGCCCGGCCGGACGTCGCGGTGATCGCGGTGCAGGCCGAGGGCGCGGCGGCATTCCCCGGCTCGCTGGCCGCGGGGCATCCGCTTGCGCTGGACGCGATGTCGACGATGGCGGACGGGATCGCGGTCGGCTGCCCGGGCGTGGTCACCTTCGACCACGTCCAGTCCGTTGTGGACGATGTGGTGTGCGTCTCGGAGGAGGCGCTGTCGCGCGCGCTGCTGCTCTGCCTGGAACGGGCCAAGCTGGTGGTCGAGCCGGCCGGGGTGGCCGCGGTCGCCGCGATCCTGGAGGAGCCGCGCCGGTTCCCGCCGCCGGTGGTGGTGGTGCTGTCCGGCGGCAACATCGACCCGGTGCTGCTGATGCGGGTGATCCAGCACGGCATGATCGCGGCGAGCCGGTACCTGCGCGTGCGCGTGCGCGTCCCGGACCGGCCTGGCGAGCTGGCCCGGCTGCTCCGCCTGCTGGCCGAGCAGGGGGCGAACGTGCTGGACGTGGAGCATTCGCGGACCGGCGCCAAGCTCAACCTGGGCGAGGTCGAGGTCGCGCTGTCGATGGAGACCCGCGGCGACGGGCACTCCGACGATCTGGTCACGGCACTGCGCCAGGCCGGTCACTCGCTCACTTTCGGTTAGGCCGGGTACTCCGCACGTGACCGTGGATGCTGCTGGCGAAATACGGACGCTTTCTGTCGTGCCCCCTCGATAGGGTCCGGTCCCATGGACGACGCCATCGTCGTCGAGGGCCTGGTCAAGACGTTCAAGGCGACCAAGGCGCTTGACGGCATCGATCTGACCGTGCCGCCCGGCACCGTCCTCGGCCTGCTCGGGCCGAACGGTGCCGGCAAGACCACCTGCGTCCGCATCCTCGCCACCTTGCTCCGGCCGGACGCTGGCCGGGCGTGGGTGACCGGGCTGGACGTGGTACGCGAGCCGCAGCGGGTCCGCGCCCGGATCGGGCTGACCGGCCAGTACGCGGCCGTCGATGACTACCTGACCGGCCAGGAGAACCTGGAGATGGTCGGCCGGCTCTACCACCTGGGTTCGGCGGAGGCGCGCGGCCGGGCCACCGCACTGCTCGACCGGTTCGAGCTGACTGACGCCGGCGGCCGGGTGGTGAAGACGTACTCCGGTGGCATGCGGCGCCGGCTCGACATCGCCGCGGCGCTGATCGCCCGGCCCCGGGTGCTCTTCCTGGACGAGCCCACCACCGGCCTCGACCCGCGCAGCCGGATCGGGATGTGGGAGCTGATCGAGAGCCTGGTCCGCGACGGCACCACGATCCTGCTCACCACGCAGTACCTGGACGAGGCCGACCGGCTGGCGTCCACCATCGCCGTGATCGACATCGGCAAGGTGATCGCGAGCGGCACCTCCCGCGAGCTGAAGTCGCAGGTCGGCGGCGAGCG
>JBBWZH010000302.1:0-10233 GCA_039648995.1 Mycobacteriales bacterium | reverse complement strand
GCGTCGACCGGGCGGACGCTCAGGTGCAGCCAGCTGGCGAGGCGGTCCGGGGACAGGCCGCAGTCGACCAGCAGCGTGCCGGCCAGCGTCACCAGCTCGTGGCTGCGCTGACCCGCGCCGGCCGCCCCGGCCAGCGCGAGCAGGGCCAGCGCGTGCGGGGCCGGCGCCTCGGCGGCGCGTGCGCAGGCCTCGGCCGCGCGGGCGCCCACCTCGGCGTCCGGGTCGCCGGCCTGCGCCAGGCCCACCGCGAGCAGGCTGCGCGCCCAGGCCTCCAGCACGCCGGCGTCCAGCCGCCGGGCCAGCCCGGCCGCGGCCTCCAGCGGCACGCCGGCCGGTTGCCGCCGGGCCAGCCGGCCGATGCCGTCCAGCAGCGCGGCGACCAGCGCGCCCCACCAGTCGCCGTCCCGCTCGCACTCGCCGCGGACCGCCGCCGCCTCGGCCAGCGCGCCCGGCCGCGGGGTGAGCGCGACCAGGCACCGGGTGATCCGGGCCAGCCACGGCCGGCCGGCGAGGTCGGCGTCCAGCGCCAGCGCGTCGATGCCGGGGTCGCCGATGCTGGGGTCACTGCCGGGGGCGGCCGGCGCGCAGAGCCGGAGCAGCGCCAGGCCCACCCGCGCGGCCAGCGCGCCGGTCGGGTCGGCCCCGTCGCCGGCCGCCAGCGCCGCGTGCAGCCGCCGGCCGGCGACGTCCAGGTGACCGGCGAGCAGCCCGGCCAGCCCGGCCGCCAGCAGCGGCCCGGCCACCTCCGCCGCCCCGCCCGCCCCGGCCAGCGGCAGGCCGGCCAGCGCGAGCTCGGCGTGCGCGAGCGGGCGGTCGCGGGTGGCGGCGCGCAGCCGGTCGTACCAGGCCGAGCCGGTGCGCGGGGCGGACGGGTCCCAGACCGCGACGACCGCGCGCTCGTGCCGGCAGCGCTGACCGGCGGCGTCGGCGCCGAAGCCGCGCTCGGCCCGCTCGTACAGGTCGACGGCGAGGTCGAGCTGGCCGGCGGCGGACCGCCGGCGGGCCGCGGCGAGCAGCAGCCACGGGTCGTCGTCCAGCAGGTGCGCGGGCAGCACGTCCTCCCAGCGGCCGGCGGGGCCGGCGACGATCCGCTCGCCGTGCCGGTGCAGCAGCCGCCGGACGGCGCCCCAGTCCTCGCCGTGCGCGTAGGCGTGCACGGCGTCGGCGTACGCGCCGGCCTGCTCCAGCAGCGCGCCGGCGGCCCGGTGCGCCGCGGCCGCCTCGACCGGGCCGAGCCGCTCGTGCAGCTCGCGCTCCAGGTGCCCGCGCAGCAGCGGCAGGCACCGGTACGCCCGGTCCGCCCGGCCGGACCCGGGAGCGCCCGGACCGCCGGAGCCGGCAGCGTCGCCGAAGCCGGCAGCGTCGCCGGGGCCGACCGTGCCGGCCGGCCGGCAGATCTGCCGCTGCTCCAGCTCGTCCAGCAGCGCCGCGCTGCCGGTGGTCGCCAGCAGCCGGTCGCACAGCGGGCCGGTGAGCAGGCCGAGCGGGCAGGTGCGGCGGACGAAGTCACGCAGCCGGTCGGGCAGCTCGGCCAGCACGTTGCGGGCCAGGTACGTGCCGACCAGCCGGGACTGCCCGGTCAGCGCGGAGCGCTGGCGGGCCACCATCCCGTGCGGCGCGGACAGGTGCACCAGCTGCAGCCCGGCCACCCAGCCGCCGGTGCGGGTGGTCAGCTCGTCGACCGCGCGGGCCGGCAGCGGCTCCTCGTAGACCTCCCGGAACAGCCGCTCCACCTCCCAGGAGCGGAACCGGAGGTCGTCGGCGGTGATCTCGCAGAGGTCGTCGGCCAGCCGCAGCCGGGAGAGGTCCAGCGGCGGCGGGGTGCGGCTGGCCGCGAGCACCCGGATCTTGGGCGGGGCGAGCATGCCCAGCCGGTCGATGATGCCGGCCGCGGGGGTGCCGTTGAGGTGGTGCAGGTCGTCCAGCACGACCAGGGCCCGGTCGCCCGGCCACTGGTCCAGGCTGGCCAGCAGGTCGTCCAGGGAGCCGCTGCGGTCCAGCCGGAGGCCGAGCGCGGTGGCCAGCGTCTCCTGCAGGTGCCGGACCAGCCGGCCGGCGTCGCCGTCGGCGCTGTCGGCGCGGAACCACGCCGCCGGCACCCGCCGCTCGGCCGCGTACTGCGCCAGCAGCGTGGTCTTGCCGGAGCCGGCCGGGGCGATCACGACGCCCAGTTGGCGGGACCAGATGCCGTCCAGCCGGCCGAGCAGGCGTGGTCGTACCAGCCCACGCGGGCGCGGCGCGGTGACCTGCGCGCGCAAGATCACACCAGGTGTGAGCGCTTCCCCGAGCAAGCGCGCAGTCAACCTGCCGTCCGCCACGGACGCCCCCCAAAAAAATGCCCCCACCGCACAACGCTGCGACAGCACCTAACGGTACGACGCTGGGGCCGTACGCACGGTCGCTATCTACAGAGTGGCATGCCGCAGTGCGGATACATCGAATCCGACGTGTCGCCCCGGGCCACCCTACGGCGGGTCAATACGCCCTGGCGTCACCTCGTTCAGCGACAGATCGACCGGTCAACGGCCGGTTGGCCGCCAGTCGGCGGCCGGTTGGCGGCCCGTCCGCGGCCAACCGGCTGCCGCCGACTGGTCGCGGCCGACTGGTCGCGAGCGGGGCGGTCGCGGGCGGCTCGTCGCGGCCGGTCGCCCGCGGTTGGCCGCGTCGCTACGCCCCGGTACGCGGGCGCAGCAGCTGGACGGACTCGGTCGCCGCGGCGATCTGCGCGGGAGTGGTCCGGACCAGGTACGAGTCGTCGGTCAGGTACGCAGGCAGCAGGTCGTCGTAGTGCCGCTCGGTCGGCACCGCCGACGCGCCGCCGGGCAGCGCGCTGCGGCCGACCGGGCCGGCCGCGGTCAGCACACCGACATACCGGCGCGCCGGGCCCGAGCCGAACATGAACCCGGTCGCCGAGTCGCCGCGCAGACCGTGGGTGGCCGCGTCGACCGTGCTCAGCCCGCCGTCCACCGGCACCCCGGCCAGCCCCGGCAGCGGGGCCGGGAACCGCCCGAACGCCGGGGGAGCGGAGAACGGGCCGCCGAGCGGCGACTCGAGCACCAGCCGGTGCAGCTTGCCCCACCGGTAGTCGGCCTGGTCGGTGGAGCCGCCGAAGGCCACGGCGAAGTCCGGGCCGGCGAGCCGGTCCAGCGCGGTACGCAGCGCGGTGAGCACCAGCAGGGCCTGCCGGTCGGTCTCGCGGGCGATGCCCGGCGCGGGGAACAGGTCCACCCCGGACAGCGACCGGCCGCCGGTGAGCGCCCGTTTCAACGCGGTCAGCACCCGCTGGTCGCCGGGCACCGGCAGCCCGTACGCGCCGACCGCGGCGTCCACCGTGCTGGCGACGAACCGGCTGCGCCACTCCGCGTAGATCGTCGCGGCGACGCTGTCCGCGACCTCGGCCGGGCCGGGCGCGGACAGGTGCCCGTTCACGTCGGCGGCGTCGTAGCCCTGGGCCAGGCCGGTCGGGGTGGTGTGGTCCCAGGCGGCGAGCCGGGCGACCGCCTCGGTCACCCCCGGGTCAGCGGCCGCCGTACGCAGGGCGCGGACGATGCTGTGCTGCGCCTGCCGGTAGGCCGCCACGATGCGGGGCGCGAAGAACTCGGCGTCCAGCAGCACGGTGTCCGACTGCATCCGGGCCACGCCGGCCGCGTCGATCTTCCGGCCGCCGGCCAGCGCGGACCGCAGCATCTCGGTGATCCGGCCGGCCCGGATGCCGTCGTAGCCGGCGTTCAGGTAGTAGATGCCGCCGCCCGGCCGGAGCTGGTTGAGCGGGTCGTTGTCCAGCGTGGCGCCGGTCGGGTCGTTGTTCGCGCTGACGAACCAGCCGGCCGGCGGGTTGATCAGGTGCGGCATCTCGCCGGGTGGCAGCAGGTCGTACGGCAGGGCCTGGTTGGCCTGGGTGACCTGGCCGCTGCCGGGCGGCCCGACCGAGCCCAGCGGTAGCCACTCGTTGCCGCCCTGCCCGCTGCGGATGAAGTACGGCGGCAGCCCGGCCACGTGGCCGGCCTGCAGGTCCTCGCGCAGCGGCAGCTCGCCGCTGGTGAAGTAGGCGATGTTGCCGGCCCGGTCGGCGTACGACCAGTTCTGCGAGCCGACGTCGAAGTAGGTCAGGCCGTTCTGGAAGTCGGTCAGGTTCTTCGACTCGTCCCAGATCAGCGACGCCTCCAGCTCCTGGGTGGCCGAGAAGCCGGCGTACTGCACGGACAGCGCGGCGCCGCCGGCCGCGTCCAGCACGACGATCGGGCCCTGGTTGCGCCGCGGCACGATCAGCGTGGCCGGCGGGACGTCCGCGCTCGGCGGCACCATCGCGAGGTCGTCGGCCCGCCCGTCGCCGACCGCGTTGGCGCGGTACGTCTCGGGGATGGCCTGCACGTGCTCCAGCTGTCCCTTGTAGACGGTGGACAGCCCGCTCGGCGAGCTCGGGTCCGGCCGGACCGCCTCCAGGTACGTGTCGGTCACGTCCATCGGGTTCGTGGTGGAACCCCAGGCGATGTACTGGTTCTGGCCCTGGATCACGCCCGGCGCGCCGGCGAACCCCTCGCCGGCCACGTTCAGCGCGCCGGCGGTGAGCTGGATCGGGTAGAAGATCGCGGGCGAGTCCAGGCCCAGGTGCGGGTCGTTGGCGAGGATCGGCCGGCCGTCCCTGGTGTGCCGGCCGCTGATCACCCACTCGTTCGAGCCGGTCGCGTGGTCGCCGTTCAGGTTGCGGTCCAGCGCGGCCTTGAGCACCGGCACCCGCATCGCCAGGGTCCGGTAGCGCCGGGCCAGCCTGGCCGCGGTGGCGAGGGCCGGCGCGGCCGCCCGGGCCGCCGCGGCCGCCGCGGTGCCCGCGGTCGCCGCCGGGACCGCCGGGGCCGGCCGGCCGGTCGCGTCCGGGACGGTGGCGGCCGGGTTGAACGGGGCGAACGCGGTCAGGTCGCCGAGCGCCAGCGCGGCCCCGTCGAAGCCGTGCGCCGCGCCGGCCGCCTGGTACGCCGCCAGCTCCATGGTGGGGTCGATGTCGAGGTCGAACGAGAGCTGGAAGGAGACCAGCCGGCCGATCACCAGGCTGTCCACCGGCGTCCACGGGGCGAACGAGGTCAGCTCCAGCGCCTGGTACTCCGGCGGCAGCGGGTGGCTGCCCGCGTACGCGTTCACGCCCTGGGCGTACGCGGTCATCGCCGCCCGCATCCGGCTGTCCGCCGCCGCCCAGGACCGTTCGGCGGCCCGGCGCAGCCCGATCGTGCGCAGCTGCACGTCGCTCGGCAGCGCGCCCGGGCCGAGCAACTCGGCCAGCGTGCCGGACGGCACCCGGCGCAGGTAGTCCATCTGGAACAGCCGGTCCTGCGCGTGCACCCAGCCCTGCAGGAAGTAGACGTCGTGCTTGTTCAGCGCGGTGATGTGCGGGATGCCGTCGGTGGTGCGGACGATCCGGGCCGGCGCCTGCAGCCCCGGCAGCGTGCTGACAACGCCCGGCGCCGCACCGGCCCCCGACGCGCTCAGCAGCGCGGCGACCAGCGCCCCGACCGCGCCGAAGGCACCGAACCGACCAACCCGACCCGCACCGCGCACGGCCGACCTCCGCGTTGAGGGCGCACCCCGCCGCTGAGGCACGATCGGCCGACAGCCTGGCACGGACCGCGGGCGACCGCCAGATCTGCCGCCGATCCGGGCCGCCGTGGCCCGATCCGGCCCGGGACTACTCCAGGCCGGTCGGGGCGACGTCGGCGGCGGACACGTAGGCCTGGCGGTGGTCGTACGTGATCATCACGTACTCCGTGCCGCCGATCACCACGGTGTGGTTGCCGCGCACCGGGGCGCCGTCGAAGCGGGCGAAGTAGTCCTGCCCGTTGACCGACTCGGTGACCAGGTAGGCCTGGCCGGCCGGCAGCCGGGCGCCGGGCAGCAGCGTCGGCTGGCTGGCCGGTACGCCGGCCGGGTACGCGCCCGGCTCCGCCGGGATCTCGGTGTAGATCGGGACGCTGCCGGTGCCGGACGCCGCGGTCACCAGCGCGCCGTCGCCCGGGATCGTGAGCTTGCCGCCAGGGTCGGCGAACCAGGCTTTGCGACCGCCGAACCAGATCGCGATCCAGTCGCCCTGCCGGCCGGCGACCGCGTACGACTGGCCGGCGGCGATCTTGCCGGTCCAGTCGTCGGCGGCCGGCTGGCCGGCGGCGGTGATCGGCGGCGCGTCCGTGCTGGGCCCGGTGCGCAGCGCGACCGCGGCACCGCCCTTGGCGATCGTGACCACCCGGTCGGCGCGCCAGGCCTGCGGCTGCAGCGGGGCGCCGAGCAGGGTCATGAACTTCGCCCAGTCCCACCCCGTGCCGAGGTTGCCGTGCCGGGTGGACTGGCCGGCCGGCTGCGCGCCTGGCACCTCGTCCACGCCGATCACGTGCTGCCGGTCGAGCGGGATCTTGTACTGGGTGGCCAGCCAGCTGGCCAGCCTGGCCGCCGACCGGTACGACGCGTCGGAGTAGCCGCGGGCGCCGTCGCCGGCCCTGCTCTCGACCTGGATGCCGATCGAGGCGGCGTTCATCGTCCAGTTGCCGGCGTCCCAGGCGACGTCCTGGGTGCGCACCAGTTGGGTGACCTGCCCGTCGGCGGACCGCACCAGGTAGTGCGCGCTGCGGCCGGAGGTCGGCTGCTGCGCGGTGGCGATGGCCGCGTCGTAGGTGCTGCCGGTGTCACCGATGACCAGGTAGCGGACCTCGTTGCCGTCGGCCGGGCGGTTGGCCGGGTCGTAGTTGCCGTAGGCGGTCGGGTCGGCCGGGCTGCCGTCCACCCGGCTGCCGTTCGAGGCGTACGCGGCGGGCACGAACCGGCAGCCGAGCCCGACCGGGCACTCGGCGGCGTCGGCGGCGGCGAAGCCCTGGGGGACGCGGGTGACGCCGGGCACGGCCAGGCTCGGCTGGCGGGCGACCTGGTACGACTGGCCGGCGACCACGGTGCCGGGCACGCCGGCGCGGACCAGCGCCAGCACGTCGTCGGCGAACGCGCGGCCGGACATCGCGTCGCCCGTGCCGTACCGGGCCAGCGCCCCGTACCAGCCGACCACGCTGGTCGGCAGCGCGCCGCCGGTCGCCTCCTTGGCGTAGCGGGCCAGCAGCGCGGCGCCGGCGCGGATGTTCTGCGCCGGGTCGGTGCGCAGCCGCGCGGCGGGCACCCCGATCAGCGTCGCCGCGGCGGCCAGCGTGTGCAGTTCGGGCGCGGTGGCCACGGCGGCCGGTGCGCTGGCCGGGCCGGTGCCGCGACCGCGGCCGGCCTGCTCGGCGGCCCAGCCGGCCGGGTCGGCGTCGGTCAGGTGCATCGGCCCGATGCCGCCGCTGCCGTTCGCCGACCAGCCGGTCAGCGCGTACGAGACCGCCAGCAGCAGGTCGGCCGGGACGCCGAACTCGGTGCCCGCGGCGGCGAACTGCTTCTGCCGCTCGGTGGAGATCGTGGGTGCGTGGTGCCTGGCCGGGCCGGCACCGGCAACGCTGATGCCCACCACCATCGCCGCGACACAGCCGATCGCGGACAGTGCCAGCAGCCGACGTGCCCTACCCCGAGCCAACATTTGCCGAGCCGAACGCGTCGCCATTCACCTGTCCCGAGGTAGTTCACCGTGGTTGCGCACCGTCGCCGGAGTTTCTTTGGTTCGGGCGCTTCTGGCAAGTACCCGAATGGTCGGTTGCCGCCGTGTCGTCGCCCGGCTACTAGCTGCGCCGACCCGCGTCAGCGCTGGTGCGCGGCCGAGATCGCGGCGCCGGTCGGGCCCAACCCGGTCGGCGTGGCAGTGCCGGTGTCGATCGGCGGCGCGGTGGGGCTCGTCGTCGTCGTGGTCTCGACCACCCCACCGCCCGCGCCGGACGGCTGGCTGGTCGTCGTGACCGGCGCGACACCGCCGGACTTCGGGGTCGACGTCGGGGTGTGGTCGACGACCGCCCGGGTGCTGGCCGGCGTGCCGGCCGCGGTGCTGCTCGGTGCCGGCGGGGTGACCGTGACGGTCTGCGTCCGCACCCGCCCGTCGATCATGATCACCCTGGTCGGCGGCGCGACCGTCGAGGTCAGCTTCGCGCCGCCGCTGGTGTGGCTGGGGGCGACCGCGACCGGCGTGATCGGGTGCGAGTCGGCGGTGGGTCTGGAGTCCAGGTGCACCCGGATGCCGAGCATCAGCGCCAGGCTGGCCGCGGCGGTGCCGGCCACCGCCCACCGTGCCTTGCCCACGTGCCGGTGCATGGCGGCGTCCAGCGCGGCGTGCCCGTCCTCGATGTCGACGTGGCTCAGCTCGTGTTCGAGGACGTCCGCGGCCTGCTTGTCGGACAGCCCGCGGGCGAGCAGGATCGTGCGTTCTTCGGGCAGCCAGAGGCCGTCGGCGCCGTCGAGGTCGGCAAAGCAGATGGTGATGCCCCGGTCGGCGGCGAGGCTCTCCAGTGAGCTCTCCAGGGACCGATCGACCACGTGACCCCGCACTCAGTCAAGGGACGCGGACCGGGCCGCGTGTCACGCGTACCAAATCACGGCAACGGGCTCCCATCCAAGCCCTTGCCGCGAGATCAGCCTTCTGGCTCGTCCGGATCGTCAAGATAGACCACAGGCTGGCCGGTCCGTTCGGCCTCTTCGCGTGCTCTGCGTGCCTGCTCGCGCACTCGTTCCTGCTGTTCCGGGGTCAGCCGTGCGCCGCCGTAGGCGGCGTATCGGAGCGGCTGAGCAGCTTCCGCCATTCCGGATTCCTCCAGCTTTGTCTCGGCCCGGGCCTCCGCCCGGACGGCCGCCGCGCGCTGTGCCCGCAGGAAAGCGACGTACGCCTCCACCTGCCGCACCTGTTCGGCGGTCAGCCCGTCGGTGGCGATGCCGACCCGGACCGGCACCGGCGGCTCGGGCGTATCCCGCAGCTGTGACTCTTCGAGCGTGAGGTGGCCGGCGGCCACCAGCAGCTCCAGCATCGGCACGCCCAGCACCGGCCGTACCCGCCGCAGGTTCGGCACATCCGGCTGGTTCAGCCCGCGCAGCCAGCGGGACACCATGGACTCGGCCAGCCCGCTGCGGCGGGCCAGCTCGGCCTGGGTCAGCCCGCTGCTCCGGATCGCCGACTCGAGGTAGGCGGCCCAGTCGCGCTCGGATGACTTCCTGATGTGCCGGACGATGGCGGTTCCCGATCCTTCCCCCGGGCGCCCGCTGGTCGGCGGGCGCCGTGTGCGCTCGTTCCCGTTGTTGTCCGTCCCCAGTGAAGATGATGCCGCTTCTTGCTTGCGCGCGCATCCCCTTGTTTGTAGTCTTCCATGCGTGCAAGCAAGGCAGACCTGAGGGGGACTGCCGCTCGGTCCCGGGAACTGCGACCACCCACCGGGGTCGGGCGGCGTCGGCGAGGGGGGTTGGTTCCGTCACCGACCGTGGCAATCTCGGTGCCACGGAGGAACCAACCGCCCTTGTCGACGCACCGTGCGCCTTGAGCCGTGAGGGGAGGCTCAAGTAGCACGACGCCGCCCCTGCACTCCCGGCCTCGCGATCCGGGGGTGCAGGGGCGGTGCCATGTCCGCACCATTCGCGCTCAGGTTCGGGCGTCCTCGATTTCGGACCCAGCCGGCCGTTCCGGCCCGTCATGCGGTTCAGTAGAGGCGTGACACGACACGCCGACGGCGTGGACCAGCCGGTCCCGCCCCCGCCGGGCGCGGACGTCCCAGCGGACGGATTCCCGGCCGACCGCCCGGACGGATTCCCGGCCGACCGCGACGCCGCCGGCTCTGCCGAGGCTCCCGGGGCGGTGCCGTCGGGGCCGGTGCTGCGGGCCGAGGTGTGGCTGGTGCTCGGCGTGTCGCTGGGCGCGTCGGCGGTGTTCGCCGCGATCAACCTGATCGGCCGGCTGACCGCGCCGATCCCGCTCAAGCAGAGCACGGCCACGCTGAACGGCTCCTACGCGCCGACCCGGCCGCTGCTGGACCTCTCCCTGCAGCTCGCCTCGATCACCTTCCAGGTCGTGCCGGCGCTGCTGGCGCTGCACCTGCTCTACCGCGCCGGCGGCACCCTGGCCGGCATCGGGCTGGACAACCGCCGGCTACCCCGCGACCTGGCGTGGGGCGCCGGCCTGGCCGCCGTGATCGGCATCCCCGGGCTGCTGCTCTACCTGGCCGCGCACGCTGTGGGCATCTCGGCCACGGTGGTGCCCGAGGCGCTGCCGCCGGTCTGGTGGCGGATCCCGGTGCTGGTGCTGTCCGCGGGGGGCAACGCGGTGATCGAAGAGATCGTCGTGGTGGCCTACCTGATCACGCGGCT
>JBBWZH010000295.1:0-11325 GCA_039648995.1 Mycobacteriales bacterium | reverse complement strand
CGACACGGGCGGTGGCGGCGCGGGAGGTGGGTAGGTGGGTGTGGTGGAGCCGGCTGTGGTCGCGGCGGCCGCCGCGGCGCTGGGGCTGCCGGTCGGCCGGTGGCAGCCGCTGAGCGGCGCGACCGGCCGGACCTGGGCGGCTGGCGAGCATGTTCTGCGGCTGGTGGATCCCGCCCGGATAGATGCTGAGATGGCCGCGACGGCCGCGGCCGGGTCGGTGGTGCCGGTGCCGCCGGTGCTGGCCCGCGTCGATCTGCCGGGCACCGCGGCTGTCCTGCTGGGACGGTTGCCGGGTCAGCCCGCCGGCCGGTTGACCGGGGTGGATCGGCGGCGGGCGGCCCGCCGCGGCCGGGCGTGCGGGCAGGCCCAGTTGGCGATCAACGCCCTACCGGCCCCGCCGGGCGTCCCGCCGGCGCCCGGCCTCGCCGGTGACCGGCTGCTGCACCTGGACCTGCATCCGCTCAACGTGCTCGTCGTCGACGACGACGAGGTCAGCGGCGTCCTGGACTGGGCCAACACCGCGGCGGGGCCGGCAGCGTTGGACCGCGCCCGCACCGACACCATCCTGCGCCTGGACCCGCAGGCGCGGCGGTTGGCCGGCGACGCGTCCTGGGTGGCACTGGTGACCGGCTGGAGCGAGGCGGCGCACCTGCGCGAGCTACCCGCGCCCGCGCTGGCCTGGGCCTGCCGCTACATGCTCAACGACCTCGCCGACCGTTACCGCCCGGACCAGCTCGCCCACGTCCACGCCGCGCTCCGGCAGGCCGAACCCCCGGCATGACCTCGCCACCGGCTGCCCGCGGCGAATGGCGCCGGACCTGGTACCGCAGCCGACGTGGACGGTCAGCCGGTCCCGGCTGGCGGGACGGCCGGGCAGTGCTGCCGCGCGCCGGCAGTGCCCGGGTGACCAGGTACCGGTCCACCGCGTCGCGCAGGCAGGGGCTGGTGGTGTAGGAGGTGTGGCCCCCGGTCCGGGCGACAGGTCTTTCCCGGAGGAGTGCCAGACGCGCCGGGTACCAACGCCGCGGAAGCTGTCACCGCCCCCACGCCGGTCCGCCGATATCAAGGGGCCGAACCGGTACGCGAGGCTGCTGATCTCCGCCAAGGACGGCGTATGCCTCATCCGGCCGGACAGGGCCCGCAGGCATCTGCCTAATGGGCAATTTTGCCTGCTGGGCAGAATGATCTATGCTGCCGGCATGAGGACGGACGAGGTGACGGAGCCCGGTCTGCGGGAGCGGAAACGGCTGACGACGCGGCAGGCGCTCGGGCAGGCCGCGCTGCGGCTGGCGGTCGAGCGCGGGCCGGCCGATGTCCGGCGGGAGGACATCGCCGCCGCGGCCAACGTGTCGCCGCGAACGTTCAGCAACTACTTCTCCAGCAAGGAGGAGGCGATCGTCTCGCTGGCGGTCGACCGCGCCGCCGGTGTCACCGCGAGCCTGCGTGGTAGGCCGGTCCGTGAGTCGCTTCGCACGGCACTCGTCGCGGCCTTCGTCGAGCAGTACGCGCAGGCCGCGCCGAGCCGGGAATGGGTCAGGCAGATCCGGGTGATCGTGTCCTCTCCCGAGGTGCAGGGCGCGTACCTGAAGATCCTCGCCACGATCGAGGTATCGCTGGCCGACGCGATCGCCGACCGCATCGGTGCCGACGCCCAACATGAGCTGCGCCCCCGGGTGCTCGCGGCGGCCGCCTGCGGGGCCGAGCGGGTGGCGATCGGCTACTGGCTCGATGTCGACGCGAGCGTCCCGCTGGCCGACCTGGTGCGGCAGGCCATCACGCAGGTGGTCCGGTGAAGATCAGCGACGTGCGGGTGTTCGACGGTGAGCACGTGCTCCCGCATCGCGATGTCGTCGTCAGCGACGGCGTCATCATCGCGGTGACCGAGACGGTGGCGGCATCAGCCGGTGGCGGCGGGCCTGGCCGCACCGTGCTGCCCGGCCTCTTCGACGCGCACGTACACCTCGCCCCGCACCCCGAGCGCGCCCTGCGTCAGCTCGCCGAGATGGGTGTGACCACGGCGCTGGACATGTTCAGCGGCGGCGAGCCGCTGGCCGACCTGGTGCGGCTACGGCAGGCAGATCCCGCGGACGTCGCCGCGCCGCGCACCGCCGGCACCGGTGCCACCGCGCCGGGAAGCATGCTGGAGAAACTCACCGGGCAGCCGCTGCCGACCGTGGCCGGCCCGGCCGCCGCGGAGGGGTGGGTGGACGCCCGGCTGCGGGAGGGCGCCGACTACGTCAAGATCGTGTACGACGAGCGCGAGGGCGGCCCGCTCGACCTCGCCACGGTGGCCGCGCTGGTCGCCGCCGCGCACGGTCGCGGCGTGCTGGCGGTCGCGCATACCATCGCCGAGCCGCAGGCCCGGGAGGCGATCGCGGCCGGCGTCGACGGGCTGGCGCACCTGTTCCTCGGCGACGACGCCGGCGAGGGCTTCGGTCGGTTCGCCGCTGATCACGGCATCTTCGTCGTGCCGACCCTCACCGTGCTGCGGGGCCTGTGCGGCTACCGCCCATCCGAGGACATGATGGCCGATCCGCGGTTGGCCGGCGTCGTCAGCCGCGCCCGGCCGCCGATGCCGGTCCGGCCCGCCGACCCGCGCCGCCGGCACCGCTATGCCGCCGCCACGGCCGCGCTGCGCCAGCTGTCGGCCGCCGGCGTCCCCATCCTGGCCGGCACCGACACCGCACCACAGACCGCCGTCCTGGGTGTCGTCGGCTACGGCGCGACGCTGCACGCCGAGTTGGAGCTGCTCGTCGAGGCCGGGTTGAGCCCGAGCCAGGCCCTGACGGCCGCGACCTCGGCACCCGCCAGGGCGTTCCGCTTCTCCGACCGGGGCTTCGTCCGGCCGGGCATGCGGGCCGACCTGCTACTCGTGGACGGCGACCCGACCCGCGACATTCGCGACACCCGCAACATCACCTCAGTCTGGAAGCGCGGGATCCCCATCGACCACGCCCGCCCAGGCGCACCCCGCCACCTACCCTCGCCCACGTGACCGCGGCCCGGGCCCGAGAGCGGCAGATCGCCCACTTCACCCACGTCGACAACCTGACCACGATCATCGCGCAGGGCGCGTTGTCGTGTGACAGTGTGGCTCGGCAGGGGCAGACCAGGGTCGAGGTCGGTGATACCGAGATCAAGGAGGCCCGCCGCCTGCGGCCCGTCCCGGTCGGCCCGGGGGGCTTCGTCGGAGACTACGTTCCGTTCTACTTCGGGCCGCGGTCGCCGATGATGTTCCGGATCGCCTGCGACCACCGCGACGAGATGCCGGGCCGCTACCCGGGCGGCGATCGGCCGCTGGCGTACCTGGTCACGACCGCGGGCTCGATCGCTGACGCCGGCCTCGGCTGGGTTGGGACGGATGGCAACGCCGCAGCGGCTACCTCTCGTTTCTGCTCGGCCCTGCCCGATCTGAACGGGATGGTCGACTGGCCGCTGATGGCGGCCGAGCGTTGGAACAACATCCCAGAGGACCCGGATCGGCAACGGCGCCGGATGGCGGAGTTCCTGGTGCACCGGGCGGTACCGCTGGCCCTGATCACGCTGGTCGCGGCCTATGACGCGGAGTACGCAGCCCAGATTGGTGCCATGCTGGCCGGGCATGCCCTCGCCGGGCAGGTAGTTGTCAGACCCGGCTGGTACTACGGATACGGGCGGAGGTGATGGCAGTGATCGAAGAGGGGCGCGGCAACCTGCTGACGGCGGACGTGGACGCGGTGATCAACACCGTGAACACCGTCGGTGTCATGGGCAAGGGCATCGCGCTGCAGTTCAAGCGGGCCTACCCGGCGAACTATCAGGCATATCGGGCGGCCTGTGAGCGGGGCGAGGTACGGCTGGGGCAGATGTTCCTGGTCGACACCGGCGTGCTCGGGCCGCGCCGGTATGTCATCAACTTCCCCACCAAGCAGCACTGGCGCAGTGCTTCCCGGCTGCCCGACATCGTGGCCGGTCTCGACGACCTGGTGCGGGTGGTCGGCGAGCGCGGCATCACGTCGGTCGCCATCCCGCCGCTCGGCTGCGGCAACGGAGGGCTCGACTGGGCCGACGTCCGTCCTCTGATCGAGCGGGCAGCGGCGCGTATGCCCGGCGTCCGTGTCGTGGTCTATCCGCCGGCTGGCCCGCCGCCGGCTGCGGCCATGCCCAACGCGACGGCCCGCCCGGCCCTGACGCCGCTGCGGGCGCTGCTCGTGGCGGCCGTCGGGCGCTACCTCCACCGGGCGCGGCTGCTGGAGGTGCGGGATGGGATCTCGGAGTTGGAGGTACAGAAGCTGGCTTACTTCCTGCAGGTGCTCGGGTCGCCGTTGCGACTGGAGTTCACTCGCGGCCGGTATGGGCCGTACTCCGAGCAGCTCAGCCATGTCCTGGATAGCCTTGAAGGTCACTACCTCGTCGGCTACGGCGATCGATCCGCGCGGGTCACTGAGCTGGTCCCCATCAACCCGACACCCGGCGCCCTGGACGAGGCGCAGGCTGAGGTGGCGCGGCATCCGGATGATGTCAGCCGGCTGGCTGCGATGGCCGACATGGCCGACGGCTTCGAGACGCCCTACAGCCTCGAACTGCTCGCCACCGTGCACTTCGCGGCGATCCAGCCGCCGCCGACGGCCGACCCCGGCACTCTCGCCGACCGC
The DNA here is from genome assembly GCA_039648995.1 of Mycobacteriales bacterium. Taxonomy (GTDB): domain Bacteria; phylum Actinomycetota; class Actinomycetes; order Mycobacteriales; family CADCTP01; genus JBBWZH01. The sequence continues at coordinate 6,691 of JBBWZH010000295.1, read as the reverse complement.
GTCGCCGCCTGGAGCCTGCGCAAGGCCCGCCTGTTCACCGAAGAACACGTCCACCTTGCCGCCGGCCGCCTCGCCGAGCACGGCCTGTTGCCGGCCTGACCGGCCGGCTAGCACACAACCAGCAGCTGCGGACATCTCTGTCCACAGATCGAGATCGACGGCTCGGCGGCGCTCTGTCCGCGGCGCCTGCGGGCCGCGCGACCCGGCCGGTGCAGTCGGATCCGGCGGGCGCCGACCCGTTGAACGAAAGCTCAGCCGTCGGCCCGGTCGGCGGTGCGCAGCTGCTCGAGATCGTCGTCGTTCGGCTGCGTCGTCGGACCTCAGGGCCGCACGCCGGGCGCCGATCGGATCTCGCGAGCCCCGCCCGGTGCGGCCCCAGGTGCAGCCCGAGCGCCGACAGCAACGCGATGACCTTGTCCAGCTGCACAGACTGCTTGCCGTTCTCCAGCGAGTAGACGAACGAACCGCTCCGACACCCCGCAAGGTCGGCCACCTCATCCTGGCGCAGACGCAGGTGTCGCCGCCGCGAGCGCACAGCGATCGCCAGCCCTTTGCCCGCCCGCATCCGCCGGCGGCCGACCCCGCATAGCTACGAGACAGCGCCCTCCATCCGCACGAACGTGCGGCGGGGCCGGTCTCTCCTGTTCAATTGTCGGAGATTGACGGTCTGATCCGCACGTACGTGCGGCCAGTGGGCCGACCGACCGCCGTGAGTACCGGGCGACTGCGCGAACCGCGCGAATGTGCGGGGGCCAGGAGCGGCGACGTGCCGGCGGCTAGTGCCTGCCATGTGCTCGGCCGGCCGGCGAACCCCCGTATACGCGCGGGCGTTCAGGCCGCCTCGATGGGCCGCTGTTCCCAATGGGTCCGGAGTCGGCCGGAGGACGGCCGGGTGGGATCGCCGGAGACTCTCAGGCGGGGTGGGCGAGGACGATGATCTCGGGGCTGGTCGGGCTGACGTCGCTGCGGTCCCAGTTGCCGAACCATCCCGCGATCCGGAAGCCGGCCTCCTCCAGCAGCGTGCGTAGGTGCTCCGGGTCGATGAAGCGCAGCGTGTGGTGGCAGATCAGCTCCTCGCCCGTCCGCACTGAGCGGACGACCGAGGTGAACGTCACCAGATCCGCGTCGTGCGCTGTGGGCTGGTCGACCCAGGTCTCGTACGGCTCGCCGTCGGGCGCCGCGACCACCTGCCGCGACGTCTCCCGCACCCACGTACGCCAGGCGCGGGCGGCCGGGTTGCGGGTCTCGAACGCGAGCAACCCGCCGGCCGTCAGGTGCCGGCCGAAGCTATCCAACGCCGCCCGCACCGCGGCGTCGTCGCGCAGGACCTGGAAGGCGTGCCCGGTCATCGTGATCAGGTCGAACCGGCGGCCGAGGTCCATCGTCTGCGCCTCGCCGAGTACCCACCGCACCAGGTCGGTCTTCGCACCCGCCACCCGCAGCATCCCCTCGGCCGGGTCCAGCCCGACCAGCGGGCCCGGATGCCCCACCTCCCGCGCCCGAACCAGCCTGGTCCCGGTACCGCAGCCGACGTCGAGCACCGAGCCGGCAGCGAGGTTCAGCGGCAGGTAGAAGTCGTCCTGGGCGCTCCACGGGCACTCCGCGTCGTACAGCCTTGCGATGCGGAAATCCGCGAACGCGTTGTCGCCCTGGATCACTTCACCGCTCACCAGCGTCATCCTGCCGGCGGGGCCCACCACCGTCGCCTCAATTTCCGACCGGGCGGCGGGCGGCCGGCGACTGGCCGCGGCGACCGTACCGGGCAGGTGGCCGCCGAGGCAGCCGCCCCGGCCGCGGGACATGCGACGGGTGGCACCGGCGGCAGCGTCCGACCTCCCCGCGGCGGCAACCCCGGCTGACGCGGAACGGCGTGCCGGTACCGCGTGCCGGAACGGCGGCTGAATGGCCTTCGACGGCGCTGCGACAGTAGGGTCGGTCGGGGCGGCACATTCACCCCGGGCTTGCGTGCCGCCGTAGGTGCGGAGGGCCGTGACTGCCGCCGGCCGTGCCCTCAATGCCTCCGTGGAGCGCATTCCGGGTCCTAGGAAGGATTGCCGCCGACATGATCTTTTTGACATCGCCGTCGAGCCAACCGCGGCCGGGGCGGACATTCGAGCCGAGCGGGAAGTCAGCGCCCGGTGAGTGAGCAGGATCTCCGCCCTGGTGACAACGACGGCGGTGCCGGTATGGCGGCGGCGAGCCCGGCCGCCAGCGTCAGCCTCCGGAACGTCGTAAAGCGCTACCCGCGTTCTCCGGCCAATGCCGTCGACGGCGTCTCGCTGGACGTGACGCGCGGCGAGATCTTCGGCCTGCTCGGCCCCAACGGTGCCGGCAAGACCACAACGGTGGGAATCCTCACCACGCGCGTGCGCCCGACGGCGGGCACAGCTTATGTCGCTGGTGTCGATGTCACGGCGCAACCTGTGCGGGCCCGGGCGCGATTCGCCGTCATACCGCAGCGCCCGGATATCGATCGTTCGTTGTCGGTCGAACAGAATCTCCTCTTTCACGCCCTCTACCACGGCGTTCCGCGGCGGATCGCGCAAAGCCGGGCTGCCGCCCTGCTCGCCCGGTTCGACCTGGCCGGCCGGGGGAAGGACAAGGCGGACCGGCTCTCCGGTGGCCAGGCGCAGCGGGTCATCGTCGCCCGTGCCCTGATGCATTCTCCGTCGGTGTTGTTCTGCGACGAACCGACGACGGGCCTCGACCCGGCCGCCCGGTTGTTCCTCTGGGACTCCCTGCGTGAGCTTGCCGCGGCCGGCGTGACGATCGTCCTGACAACCCATGACATGACCGAGGCGACCCGCCTCGCCGGCCGGGTCGCGATCATGGACCGGGGCCGGATCCTCGCCGTTGACACGCCGGACGCCCTGATCAAGCGCCTGCCCAGCGGCCAGACGCTTGACCTCACGCTGGCGGCGGTGCCGTCCGGGGGCGCGGAGAGCCTGTTGGCGGCGGCCGGCGACCTGGCCGGGGTCCGGCGGGTGGAGCAGGTGTCGTCCGCCGCCGGCGGTGCGGACCCACGCCTCCGCCTGCGGTTGTACGTGGACGACGGCGCCGCCGCCCTGCTGCCCGCCCTGGTCCGACTGCTCGACGAGTTCGGCACACCGGTGGTCGACGTGTCGATCGACCGCCCCAGCCTCGACGACGTCTTTCTGATCTACACCGGAAGGAGCCTGCGATGACTGTCGCGGTCGAGGCGGTCGCGCCGGACGTCGAGGTGTCGGTGCGCCGGGTGTTCCTGTCCGTTCTCGCCCGCGACGTGCTGGTGATCGGGCGCGAGTTTCCCAGCTTCCTGGCCCGGGTCGTCCTGCAGCCGCTCTTCCTTCTCTTCATTTTCGGCCGCGTGCTCTCCGGTGTCGGTTACGCGAGCAGTTCGTACAAGGATGTTCTCTTCCCTGGTCTGATGGGTCTGATCCCGGTCATGACGGCCATGCAGTCGATCGCGATTCCGCTCATGCTGGAGCTGGGCTGGACCAAGGAGCTGAACGACCGGTTGCTGGCGCCGATGAGTACCGGCCTGCTGGCCGTGGAGAAGCTGGTCTTCGCGGTCGGGACCGGGGTAGTCGCCACGGTGCTCGTCCCGCCGGCGGGACTGCTCATCGTCGGCTCCGTGCCGTGGCGGTGGTCGTCATTCGGGTTGCTGATCCTGATGGTCGTGCTCGGCGGAATGGCCGGCGCCGGCCTCGGCCTGCTGGTCGGAACGATAGTGCCGCCGCAGCGGGTCGGGGTCATGCTCACCATCGCCTTCCCGGTCCTGCTGTTCACCGGCGCCAGCCAGTACTCGTGGCGGTCGCTCGGCCGGGTCCGGTGGTTCCAGGTCCTTACCGCCGCGAACCCGATAACCTACGTCAACGAGGGCATGCGGGCGGCGCTGACCCCGCAGGTCGTCCATCTGCCCATTGGCCTGTGCCTGGCGGTTCTCGCGGTGTCCATCCCGATACTGGGTCTGCTCGGAGTGACCCGGTTCACGAAGAGGGTCATGGACTGACCGCGTCGCCCGGCCGGCCGGCGCCGGTCGTGGACCGGGCGAGACGGAAAGGACGCGCGCGTGCGGCAATACCCGAGGTTCTGCGCATTCTCCGTCCCGTTGCGGGTGCCGTTCCGCGGGATGGTGCACCGGGCCGGTGTGCTGGTCGAGGGTCCGGCCGGGTGGGGCGAGTTCGCGCCACTGCCGGGCAGCAATGACGTGGAGAACCGCGGCTGGGTGAAGTCGGCGCGCGAGGCCGCGTTCGACGGCTGGCCGGCCCCGGTGCGCGAGTGGGTGCCGGTGAACATGACCATTCCGGCCGTGGGCGCCGACCAGGCGTGGCGGATGGTGCGGGAGTCGGCGGGCGGGGAGTCGACCGCGAAGGTGAAGGTGGCCGAGCCGGGCCAGGACGACCGCGCGGACCTCGACCGGGTCGAGGCCGTCCGGGATGCCCTGGGCACCGAGGGTCGGCTGCGCGTCGACGCGAACGGTGCGTGGACGCCCGAGCACGCGGTCCGGATGATCGCGCTGCTGCACCGCTTCGACCTGGAGTACGTGGAGCAGCCGTGCGCCGGGCTGGCGGACATGGCCGCCGTGCGGCGGCAGGTCGCCGTTCCGATCGCCGCGGACGAGTCGATCAGGCGGGTCGCGGATCCGGAGCTGGTGCGGGCGGCCGGGGCGGCGGACATCGCGGTGCTCAAGGTCGGCCCGCTCGGCGGGGTACGGGCCGCCCTCGAGGTCGCCGAACGCTGCGGCCTGCAGGTGGTGGTGTCGAGCGCGCTGGAGACGTCGATCGGGCTCGCGGCCGGGGTGGCTCTCGCGGCGGCACTGCCTGACATTCCGTACGCCTGCGGGCTGGGTACCGCGGCGCTGCTCGCCGGCGACCTCACCGGGCGCCCGCTGCTGCCGGTCGAGGGCCGGCTCGAGGTCCGCCGCCCGGAGGTCGACGAGCGGCTCCTGGAGCGGCACCGGGCGGCCGCGGACGAAGCGCCGGCGGCGATCGCCGCGCTGTCGGAGGGTCTCCGGATATGAACGCGTCCCACCTGCTCGCCGGGGTGCTGGTGGACGAGTTCACCCGGGCCGGCGTCCGGGAGGCGGTCATCTCGCCGGGCTCGCGATCGGGCCCGCTGGCGCTCGCGTTGCACCGGGCGGCGCAGGCGGGCCGGCTCCGCCTGCACGTGCGGATCGACGAGCGGTCGGCCGGCTACCTCGCGGTCGGCCTGGCCAAGCGGAGCGGCCGGCCGGCGATCGTGGTCTGCTCGTCCGGCACCGCCGCCGCGAACCTGTTCCCGGCCATCATCGAGGCCGGCGAGGCCGGGGTGCCGCTCCTGGCGCTCACCGCCGACCGCCCCCCGGAGCTACGGGGGACCGGCGCCAACCAGACCATCGACCAGACCAAGCTGTACGGGTCGGCGGTGCGTTGGTTCGCGGAGGTCGCCGCCACCGCGGGCCGGGACGGTCTCGACGGGTACTGGCGGTCGGTCGTGTGCCGGGCGTTCGGCGCGGCGTGCGGCTGGGATCCCGGTCCGGTGCATCTGAACGTGGCCCTGCCGGAGCCGCTGGGTCCCGACTCCGCCGCCCCGCCGGCCGGGTTCGCCGGCCGCCCGGGCGGGGTGCCGTGGACGGTCACCCCGCCGGCCGCCGCCCCGCCGGCCCCCGCGTTGCCGGACGTCGAGCGCGGGGTCGTGGTGGCCGGCGACGGCACACCGGAGCCGGCGGCGGTGGTGGCGCTGGCGCGCGCCCGCGGCTGGCCGCTCATCGCCGAGCCGACCAGCAACGCCCGCTACGGGCCCAGCGCGCTGACCGCGTACCACCACCTGCTGGACGCGCCCGGGTTCCTGCCCGCCCACCGCCCGGACCTCGTCGTCAGCGTCGGGAAGCCGGGACTCTCCCGGGCCGTGCTCGCCCTGCTGGCCGCGGCGGACCAGCACCTCGTCGTCTCGGCGTCGCCGCGCTGGCCCGACCCGACCCGTTCCGGTCGGGGCGTGCTGACCGGGCTGGCGGAGGCGGTCGGCGAGGAACGGCCGGCCGCGGGCCCGCGCCAGCGCCGGTCGGCGTGGCTGACCGACTGGCTGGCGGCGGACCGGCGCGTCCGCGGTGCGCTCGACGCTGTGCTGGACGCCGCGGACGGACCCAGCGAACCCGCGCTCGCCCGGGACCTGGCCGCCGCGCTGCCCGACGGGAGCCTGCTGTTCGCCGGGTCGAGCATGCCGATCCGGTATCTCGACCACCACATGCGGCCACGGACCGGCCTCACGGTCATCGGCAACCGGGGTACCAGCGGAATCGACGGCCTGGTGTCCACCGCGATCGGAGCGGCACTGGCGCACCCCGGGCCGGCGGCCGCCCTGCTCGGCGACCTGTCCTTCCTGCACGACCAGAACGGGCTGCTCATCGGCGCGGACGAAGCCAGGCCGGACCTGACGTTCGTGGTCGTGGACAACGACGGCGGCGGGATCTTCTCGGTGCTCGGCGACCTGGAACGCGCGGAGGGCTTCGAACGCGTCTTCGCCACCCCACCCGGACGTGACCTCGCCCGGGTGGCCGCGGCTCACCGGTTGCCGGTCGGCGGAGCCGACGGCCGGGCGGTGCTCGGCACCGCGACCGGACAGGGGCTGCGCGTCGTCATCGCGAGATCGGATCGGGCGCTCACGGCCGCCCTCGGCAGCCGGCTCCGGGAGGCGGCGCGGCAGGCGGCGGCCTGACCGGACCCGGCCGTCC
>JBBWZH010000294.1:0-6282 GCA_039648995.1 Mycobacteriales bacterium | reverse complement strand
CGCAGGTCCAGGTCGACCCGGTCCTCGAACACGGTCAGCCGGCGTTCGTCCAGCGCGGCCGCCTCGGCGGCGAAGCCGTGCAGGGTGACGCCGTCCGCGGCCGGGCCGCGCCAGAGCGACAGCGCGTCGCCCAGCAGCGAGCAGGCCAGCTCCATCGACTCGCCGGAGCGCTGCGCCGACCTGCTTCCGGCCGCCTCGACGAGCTCGTCGAACCGGGTCAGGTCCAGCTCGCCGGGGCCGACCCGCAGCACGTAACCCGGGGTGCGGGTGAGCAGCGGCGACCCGGCGTCGCCGCCCGCCCCGGGCCCGGCGCCGGCCTCGGCGGCGACACTCAGCAGCCGGCGCAGTTGCGCCACGCAGCCGTGCAGCAGCCGGCGCGCATTCGCCGGCGGGTGGTCGCCCCAGAGGCAGTCGACCAGGCGGTCCACCGAGACCACCCGGTTCGCGTTCAACAGCAGGACGGCGAGCACGGCCCGTGGTTGCCCGGTGACCGGCACCAGCCGCTCACCGTCGAAGACCTCCACCGGCCCGAGCACCCGGAACCGCATGTTCAACCGCACCGCGCCACGGTCACGGCAGCAACCGTGCCAGGTACGGCGCGCCGGGCCAATTCCCCGCGCCTATGACCTGCCCATGAAGGCATCCACCGCGCACCCATCGACGACCAACCGGGCGCCCACCGCACAGCGTCATCGTTGTGCCTGGCCGTCCATGCGGCGCGACCACGTGCCGGCGAGCCCAGCGTTCCCCCTGCGGAGACCCAATGCCCCTCCCATACCGTCCCAGCCCGGCACGCCCGAACCCGGAGCCGGCCATGGCCGCCCGGTCCGTCGGTTTCCCCCCGGTCGCCGGCTAGCCCGAACGCTATCCCCGCAGCCCTCGACGGGCGCAACGCCAGGCCCGCCGCTCCGGCTGCGCTACCCGAAGGGGCGGCGCGGGCGGCGGCCGGCCCGTGACGCGGCCGGCACGGCACGCGGCGAGCCCGTGACGCGCCAGCCCGGCGACGCGGCCAGCACGGCACGCGGCCGGCCGCGACGCGGCCAGCACGGCACGCGGCCGGGCCGTGACGCGGCCAGCCCGGCGGTCAGGGCCGGGCGCCGGCCCGGGGCCGGGCGGCCGAACACTCCGGCGGCCGGGGCGCCGGGCGGCGGGCGGCCCGTCCGGCCCGTCCTGCCCGCTTGACCTGCGCAGACCCGGCGCCGACAGGCGGCGGGAAGATCTTCGAGGATTTCCCCAGCGGGGATGTAGAGACTGCCGAGTCGGCTCCGACCAGGGTCAGAACCTCCAGCGACGGCCGCGACACCGGTCGACCTGACCCGGGAAGGACCACCATGAGCCAGGTGACGTCGAACGACGGTACGAAGATCGGATACGACCAGCAGGGCAGCGGGCCGCCGGTCGTCCTGGTCGGCGGCGCGTTCCAGTACCGGGCGTTCGACCCGCGGACGCAGGAACTCGCCACGCTGCTCGCCGAGCAGTTGACTGTGATCAACTACGACCGGCGTGGGCGGGGCGAGAGCACCGACACCTCGCCGTACGCGGTTGAGCGCGAGATCGAGGACATCGACGCGCTCATCACCGAGGCCGGCGGCTCGGCGGGCGTGTTCGGCATGTCCTCCGGCGCCGCGCTGGCGCTGGCTGCGGCCGCGAGCGGGTCGGCCATCACCAAGCTCGCGCTGTACGAGCCGCCGTACATCGTCGACGACAGCCGCACCCCGCCGCCGGCCGGTCTCGCCAGGCGCCTCGCCGATCTCGCCGCCAGCGGAGACCCCGGCGGCGCCGTCGAACTGTTCCTGACCACCGCCGCCGATGTGCCCGCCGAGTTCGTCGGCCCGATGCGCGACAGCCCGATCTGGCCCGGCTTCGAGTCGGTCGCGCACACTCTCCCGTACGACATGGCGGTCATGGGCGGCTACAGCGTGCCGGCCGGGCACGCGACCGCCGTCACCGTCCCGACTCTGGTCGCCGACGGCGCCGCCAGCCCCGCGTGGATGCGCAACGCGGCCGCCCGGGTGGCCGAGACGCTGCCCGACGCCAAGCACTACACGCTGGACGGGCAGTCGCACGACGTGGCCCCGGCAGTCCTCGCCCCGCTGCTGACGACGTTCTTCACCGCCTGATCCACCGGACGTGCCGGCGGGCCACCTCCTGCCGGGGTGACTCGCCGAACGCGCCGACACCGTTGTCGCCCAGCAGGAGTGGCCGTCAACTCCCCGTGGCCGCCCGGACCCGGGCGGCCTTGACGGCGGCGGTGAGCGTGCCGATGTCGTAGGCGTCGTAGTGCCGGCGACCGTTGATGAAGAAGGTCGGCGTGCCGGAGACGCCGCTCAGGTCGGCCGAGTCCACGTCGTCGGCGATCCGGCCGGCGCCGCAGCCCTTGCGCAGGTCGGCGTGGAAGCGGTCGGTGTCCAGGCCGAGTTCCCCGGCGTACCGGAGCAGGTCCGGCGGGCGCAGAGCGTCCTGCCGGGTGAGCAGCAGGTCGTGCATCGGCCAGAACGCGCCCTGGCGGCCGGCCGCCTCCGCCGCCTGCGCGGCGAGCTGCGCGTTCGGGTGCACGTCGGTCAGCGGCAGGTGCCGCCAGACGTACCGGACGTCGCCGTGGTCGGCCAGCAGCTCGCGCACCACCGGCTCGGCCTGCCCGCAGTACGGGCACTCGAAGTCGCCGTACTCGACGACGGTGACCGGGGCGTCCGCCGCGCCGCGCAGATGGTCGCGGTCCGGGTCGACCGGGACGGCCAGGTCGGTGATCGCCTCGGCGGCGCCGGTGCGCACCCGCGACCGCAGCCGCGCCGGCAGCATCGCGGTGGCCCGGAAGACCAGCCACGAGCCGACCGACGCGACCAGCGCCGCGCTCAGCACGCCCAGCTTGGCCTGCTCCAGCTCGGTACCGCGGAACGCCAGCGTGGCGATCAGCAGCGAGACGGTGAACCCGATGCCGGCGATCGAGCCGGCGCCGGCGATCGCGTCCCAGCCGACCGGTGGCCGCAGCCGGCCCCGGCTCAGCCGGGTGACCAGCGCGGCGGTCCCGACGATGCCGATCGGCTTGCCCGCCACGTACCCGACGAGGATGCCCAGCGTGATCGGCGAGGTGTAGGCGGTCGCCAGGAAGTGCCCGCTCACCTGCACACCCGCGTTGGACAGCGCGAACAGCGGCACGATCAGGTAGCTCGTCCACGGGTGGAACAGCTGCTGCAGCCGGTCGTTCGGTGAGATCGCGGCGGCGACGCCGACCTGCGCGGTGCGGGCCAACTGCGGGGTGGGCTGCTCGCGGAACAGGCGGAACAGGTCCGAGGCGCGCTCCAGGTCGCCGCGGCCGGCCGGGTACGCGAAGGCCAGCAGGCCCATCGCCAGCCCGAGCACCACCGGCTCGACCCCGGACTTCGCCAGCGCCACCCAGGCCGCCACCCCGAACAGCGCGTACGGCAGACCGGGGCGGACGCCGGCGGCGCGGGCCGCCACGATCACCGCGAAGATGCCGAGCGCGATCAGCAGCGGCACCACCGCGACCGCCGTGCTGTAGACGACCGCGATCACCACCAGCGCGAGCAGGTCGTCGGCCACCGAGACGGTCAGCACGAACACCCGCAGCCGCTCCGGGAACCGCGGCCCGACGAGCGCGAGCAGCCCGAGCGCGAACGCGGTGTCGGTGGACATCGCCGCGCCCCAGCCGTGCATGGACGGGCGGCCGGCGTTGACCGCCAGGTAGATGCCGATCGGCACCAGCATCCCGCCGAGGCCGGCCGCGACCGGCAGCGCGACCCGGCGCCGATCGCGCAGCTCGCCCAGGTCGAACTCGCGCCGCGCCTCCAGCCCGACCACCACGAAGAACAGCGTCATCAGCCCGGCGCTGACCCAGTGCCGCAGGTCCATGGCCAGCCCCGAGCCGCCGAGCCGGACCGACAGCTCGGTCTCCCACACCCGCCGGTAGGACCCGGCGTCGACGTTCACCCAGACCAGCGCGGCCACTGTCGCGCCCAGCAGCACCGCCGCGCTGCCGGTCTCGGTACGCAGGAACTGCCGCAACGGCGGGGCCGCCGACCGCACCCAGGCGGTCTTCCCGGAGAACGGCCGCGCCGGCCGGCTCCCCGGCCCGCCGGCCGGCTGCGCGTCACTCACCCGAGGATTGTCCGGCCCGACCCAGCCGGACCGCGACCCGCCCCAGCGCTGCCACACCGACCGCCCGGCACCGCTGTGGATCGCCTGCACCCTGGATAGTGGTTACGTCGTCGGGGGGATGGTCAGCCGTTGAAGCTGGCCCAGATGCACCCGGTAGACGAACGGTCCGGCGACGGCGCAGGCCCGGGCAATTGCCGGCAGGTTGGCGAGGACCCGTTCGACTTTCTGCTCCGCCGTGAGCTGACCGTTGATAACGAAGGTCTGCACGCGAGCTTCGACCAGGGCGACTCGTTCCGGGCCGGTCCGACGTCGGATGTTGGCGTCCGCCTTGAGGGCCGCCCAGCCATGCCGTCCACATTCGTGCAGCCAGTCAACGTCCGACACCTGCTCGTCGGCGGGCACACCATAGTGCTCGGCCAAGGTGACTACGTCGACTCCGGCGGCCCGGAGGCCCCGGGCGACGATGAGACGTCCCAGGCTCCGATCGAGGAAGAGCGTCGGAAGTACCGGTTCTGCGTCCTCACGCGGCGACGTTGACACGTAAGACGTCCAGCAGCTCTGGGCGTGGCACGCCGAATTCTTCGACCAAGGTGTCCAGTTCTTCGCCGGCCTTGAAGGTAGCGATCACGTCTTCGATGCGGTTGCCGCCGTGGGCGAATATGGGCGCCCCGAAGGACCGTTCCGGATCAACCACAACGTCCGCACCGCGGTACTGGGGAAGATGGATAAGGTTGGCCCGATCGTCATCGGCGAATTCGATTCGCTTCAGATAGCTCTGGACGATCTCCGTGAATACGCCTTGTCCGCTGCGTGCCACGACAAGTTCCAACGCTCGCGCCTCGACGGCTCCGGCCTGCCGCTCCGCGTAGTCGTACAGGACTTCGGCGCCGTCCGTGAAAAGCCGCTTCGATGCGAGCGCGTGCTCCAGCCCGAGTTCTCGTTGCAAGAAGTCGAGCGCTGGCCGGATCCGCTGCAGCGGCACGCCGGACCGTCTGAGGGCCGTGAGCACGAACGCCTCAGCGAACCCGACAAACGGTATGATCGCCCCGTCCTTCGGGGCGAAAGAGGTCACAATCGGCCCGCCGGCCGGCTGGGTCCGTGCGCCGGCGGTGCGACGACCGTAGCCGTGCACCCAGATGCGGAACGTCGACGGCGGTACTTCGAGATAGCGGGCCGCCTCAGCGGCCGAGTACAGCGGCACGCTGTACCTGCGGTCGTCGGCCGTCATGTCCACGGGCTGATTCTGACACCAAGGCCCGTAGGGACGAGGATCCCCGCCGGCGTGCCGTGTGGTGCGGTGATGGTTCCGGCATCGTCGCCGCGCCCGTGCCCGAACCGGGCGAGCGATCGGGGTGACGCGGCGGCGGGGTTGGCCGGGCTTGGGTTGACTGGGAGGATCGCTTGGTATGGGAGCCCGTGTCCGGATTGCCGCTGGTGCCGCCGTCCTCTGTGCCTTCACGCTGCTGCCGGCGCTGCCGGTGGCGGTGGCGGCGCCGGCGGCGGGTGGTGCGGCGGCGGCGGGTGGTGCGGCGGCGGCGTGTGACCCGACCATGACGCCGGCGCACTACCGGGGCGTGGTGCCCGACCCGACGCAGGTGCTCGGGTTCGACCTGGGCTCGCGGGAGGTGACGGCGGCCGAGTCGGATCGCTACCTGGACGCGGTCGCGGCGGCCAGCCCGCGGGTGGTGGCCGGCACCGCGGCGGTGAGCTGGCAGGGCCGGCCGCTGCGGTACGCGATCGCCGGCAGGCCGGAGTGGGTCACGCCGGTCGGGTTGCGGCTGCTGGCGGCGGCGGCGAAGGCGCTGCGTGACCCGCGGACGCCGGAACCGGTGGCCCGGGCGCTCGCCGCCCGCACCCCGGCGATCCTGTGGGTCACCGCGAACGTGCACGGCAACGAGGAGAGCGGCACCGACGCGGCGCTGCGGACGCTGCGTGACCTGGCCGACCGGGACGACTGCGCGGCCCGGCGCATCCTGGACAACGCGGTCGTGGTGGTGCTGCCGACGCAGAACCCGGACGGCCGCGAGGGCGACACCCGGCGCAACGGCTACGGCTTCGACCTGAACCGCGACTGGTTCGCCCGCACCCAGCCGGAGACCGACGGCAAGCTGGCGCTGCTGCAGAAGTTCCCGCCGGTGCTCTACATCGACGCGCACGAGATGGGCG
>JBBWZH010000590.1:0-3219 GCA_039648995.1 Mycobacteriales bacterium | reverse complement strand
CGGCCGTCCTCGCGGATCAGCGTCGCGGTCAGCCCGAGCCGGCGGCGGGACTGCAGGTCGGCGGTGAGCCGGAAGATCGGCGCCGGCAGCAGGTGCACCTCGTCGTAGACGATCAGCCCCCAGTCGCGGCTGTCGAACAGCTCCAGGTGCCGGTACTCGCCCTTCCGCCGGGTCGTCATCACCTGATATGTGGCGATCGTGACCGGCCGGATCTCCTTGCGCTCGCCGGAGTACTCGCCGATCTCCTCGTCGGTGAGCGACGTGCGGGCGATCAGTTCCCGCTTCCACTGCCGGCCGGCCACCGTGTTGGTGACCAGGATCAGCGTGGTCGCCCCGGCCTTGGCCATGGCAGCCGCCCCCACCAGGGTCTTGCCGGCCCCGCAGGGCAGCACCACGACACCGGAGCCGCCGGCCCAGAAGTTCTCCACCGCCTCGGTCTGGTAGGGCCGCAGCGACCAGCCCTGCTCGTCCAGCGCGATCGGGTGCGCCTCGCCGTCGACGTAGCCGGCGAGGTCCTCGGCCGGCCAGCCGACCTTCAACAGCGCCTGCTTGAGCCGGCCGCGCTCGCTGGGGTGTACCAGAACAGTGTCTTGATCGATCCGGCCCCCCAGCAGCGGAGCGATCTTCTTCTGCCGGAGGATCTCTTCGAGGACCGCCCGATCGAGTGATTGAAGGACGAGTCCGTGGACCGGTGAGTTCACTAGCTGTAACCGACCGTAGCGCGCCATGGTCTCGGCCACGTCAACGAGCAACGCGTTGGGCACCGCATACCGTGAGTAACGAACGAGGGCGTCCACGACCTGCTCTGCGTCGTGTCCAGCGGCCCGTGCGTTCCATAGCCCGAGGGGGGTCAACCGGTACGTGTGGACGTGCTCGGGGGACCGTTCTAGCTCGGCAAACGGGGCGATCGCGGCACGTGCCTCGGCCGAGGCCGGATGGTCGATTTCGAGTAGCAGCGTTTTGTCAGATTGGACGATCAGTGGGCCGTCGGTCACAGGGAGTAGATCCTCCGATGGCTCTGGTGCGGGCGACAAGCCTAGTCTGCAACGCGTCCGGGCGCCGGTTGCATCCCTCCTGGGAGGCACCGCGCCCGTTCCGGTACCGCTCCCGCCCAACCTTTGGTACACCGAGTGTTTACCGCAGTCGGTTGCCTTCGGGCGCCGAAGCGGCGATCCTGCCCACGAGCAGGGGGGAGGGCCTCAGCGTGGCAGTCGCACTGGACGCGGCGTTGCGGGCCACCGCCTTGCACGACGCGGAGGGCCGTCTGCTGCGTACGCTCGGCGACTTGGTCGCATCTCTGACCCCGATCGACGTCACCGCATCGCCGACCGGCGCTCTCGCCCGCCCAGCCAGCGGCGGGGCTCCGGTGCCGCCCGGCCCGCACAAACCGCCCGACCCCGCTCTGGCTGAGGCCGCCAACGGCGCGGCGGCGGCCGGGAGCACCGGCGTGCCCGCGGCCGGCGCGGACGGGCCCGGCACGACGCAGGTGCTGCCGTCCGGGCTCACCCTGGCCGACGCCGTCGGCCGGCTGCTGTCCGGCCCGCACTCGGCCGGCGACCAGGTCGCGGTGGCCGGCCCCGACGGCCGGGCCGTGCTCTACTCCGCCTGGGACCTGTTCGCCTCGCTGGCGGCCGCGCTCGCGCACTCCACCATGCACGACCCGCTGACCGGCCTGCCGACCCGGCAGTGGGTGCTGGACGAGGTGACCCGCCGGCTCGGCGAGGTCGCCGCGGACGCCCCGTTCGGGCTGCTGCAGATCGAGCTCGGCCAGCTCAAGGACATCAACGACAGCCTCGGCTACGAGGTCGGCGACGCGCTGATCGTCGAGGCGGCCAGCCGGATCAGGGCCGCGCTCGGCCCGGCCGACCACGTCGGCCGGCTGGTCGGGGACGAGTTCGCGGTCGTGATCGGCCCGCTCCCGGTCGACTCGGCCGCCGCCGACGCGTATGCGCTGGCGCAGCGGCTGCTGGACGTCCTCGCGCACGGCGTCCGGCTGGGCGGCCACGAGCTGTTGCTGCAGGCCAGCGTCGGTGTCTGCGTGATCGACGAGCCGGGCGACGCGGCCGAGGCGGTGCTGCGCCGGGCGGACAGCGCCATGCACCGCGCCAAGGGCCGTGGCCGCGGCCGGGCCGAGCTGTACGACCCGGCCGCCGACCGCCCGGTGGATAAGCTCTCGATGACCCGCCGGCTGCGCGAGGCGATCACGAACGGCGGCATGTACCTGCACTGGCAGCCGATCCACCGGCTCCGGGACGGGGCGCTGATCGGCGCCGAGGCGCTGATCCGCTGGCGGGACGAGGACGGCCGGTTGATTTCGCCGGATGAGTTCATCCCGTACGCGGAGAGCGTCGGCCTGATCATCCCGATCGGCACCCTGGTGCTGGACGAGGCCGCGCTGCAGGCCAGCCGCTGGCGGAAACGTGGCGTGCCGCTGCCGGTCAGCGTGAACCTGTCCGCGCAGCAGATCGTCGGTTCGGACCTGGTCGGCGAGGTGGCGGCGGCGCTGGAACGGTACGGCGTGCCGCCGTCCGCGCTGCGGCTGGAGCTGACCGAGACCGCAGCGGTGACCGACTACGGGGTGACCGCGCGCCGGCTGGCCGAGCTGCGCGCGCTGGGCGTCCGGCTCTCCCTGGACGACTTCGGCACCGGCTACTCGTCGCTGCGGCTGCTGCGTGACCTGGCGGTGGACGACGTGAAGGTGGACCGCAGCTTCGTCGCCGGGATCGACTCCAGCGACGCGGACGCCGCGATGGTCCGGCTGGTGGTCGAGACCTCGCACGCGCTCGGGCTGACCGTGACCGCGGAGGGGGTCGAGCGGCTCAGCCAGCTGGAGCGGCTGGCCGGGCTCGGCTGCGACCACGTACAGGGTTTCCTGCTCGGCCGGCCGGTACCGGTGGCCGATTTCGAGATATCGGGTTCGGTGGCGGCGGCCCGGGCGCTGTCCGCGCCGGCCGTGGTCGCCCACGCCATCGGCGCCTGAGCCGCCCGCTCAGGCTTCGCCGGAGCCCGCGCCGGCGCCGGGGAGACGGGCCTCGTCCTCGCCGAGCAGGGCGACCGCGGTGATCCGGTGCAGCGCGAACGTGCGCAGCTCCTCCCGCTGGTGGTCGTAGCCGTGCAGGTAGCCGCCGCTGATCGAGGACGGCTCGACGATCCGCTGGGATGCCGCGCCCTGCGCGTTCACGTAGCCCAGCCAGACCCGGCGGCCCTCCCGGGCGGCCT
>JBBWZH010000236.1:0-6194 GCA_039648995.1 Mycobacteriales bacterium | reverse complement strand
CCCGGCTGAGCCGCTGACGAGGGATCCGACCGTGCCGAGCGAGGCACCGCAGGACGGCACCGAGCCGGACGACGCCGGCCTCGGCTTGAGCTTCGAGCCCGTCAACGAGCTGGAGCGCGTGCTCGCCCGGTCCGTGCTGAACGGGGCGCGGGCGACGCTGCTGCGTGCGCTGGCCCGGTCGACGCTGTGCCTGCCGGCGGAGTTCCAACCGGCGCACGGGCTGTCCGAGGCGGACGCCGGCGGTGTGCGGGTGCCGTGCGTGGCCGACAGCGAGGGCCGGCACGCGCTGGTCTACACCTCCTACCGGCAGCTCGCGCTGGCGCACCAGCTCACCGACGAGGCGCCGTGGTTCGAGGTGCCGGTAGAGACGCTGTTCGCGAAATGGCCGCCGGACGTGGACGTGTGGCTGAACGCCGGCGCCGAGCTCGGCTTCCCGCTGGACCCCGCCGACATCGGGACCGTCGCCGATATCGCCGCCGGGCTGGAGGTCGACGAGGCCTACGAGATCGGCCCGGACGACGACTTCACCGACTTCCCCGGCCCGTCCATCCCGGACCAGGTCGACTGCGCCGTGGTGCTGGCGCTGCTGGACGTCCCCGAGGTACTCGAGGTGCTCCGTGTGTTCCGCCGGTTGGAGGAGCCGCGAGGCCGCACGTGGCGCATCCTGCTCGTCCTGGTGGACCGGGACGTCGGTCAGCTACCGCTGGCCGAGGCGGTCGCCGCGGCAGTGAACGAGGCCTCGGACGAATGCTGCGAGGTGCACGTCGCGGATGTGCACGACGACGAGGTGTACGACGCGGTCGCACATTTGTTGCAGGTCGGCGTGCCACTCTGGCGCCGCCAGGGCTTCCTCGTGCCGGATACGCTGGCCGATCTGGACGACCTGCGGCTGCCACCGGCGGACGGTGCCGACGACCGATCGCCCGACGAGCCGGGCGGTCCCGCGCCGGAGTAGTCCCAGATGAGCCCTACCGCCGTCCGGCGCTGCCTCAACTGGGCCGTCAGGCAGTGTGAATCGAGCCCGACCGGCCGTGTCCCCTCTTGGCCGCCGGACGATCAAGCGACTATGATCACTACTGTACGTGCTCACCGCATACGCCAAGTAGTGGAAGTACCGCCCGTCCGGCGCGATACCGGTGGCCGGCGACAGGGGGTGGCTGGATCATGGCGGTCCCGCATCAGTTGATCCACTTCCGGCCGGCGCGGCCGCGCCGCGCGCCCGGTGCGGCCTGACATGGCCGTGACGGGCACCGCGCCGGCCGGGGCCCGGCCCACGCTGGAGAAGACGTACGTTCGCGATCTGCCCAAGCGGCTCGGTCAGCGTGTCGCGCTGTACGGCTGGTTCAACGGGATGCACCGGGCCAGCACCGGCCGGGTGCTGGTGATCCGGGACCGCACCGGCAGCGTGCCCGCGATCTACCGGGGCACCGGCGCCGCCGCCGAGGTGGACGGGCTGAGCCCGGAGAGCGCGGTGCGGGTGGTCGGCACGGTCCGCACCGCGGCGGGCGCCCGGTTCGGCGCGATCGAGGTGGACGCCGAATCGATCGACGTGCTGGCCCGGGCCGAGTCGCCGCTGCCCCGGGACGGGCAGTCGGAAGCGCCGGCGCCGATCGAACGCCGGCACCTCGACCTGCGCGCCCGCGAGCAGTTCCTGGTCTTCGAGGTGCAGACCACGCTGGAGGCGGCGGTCCGCGAGTTCCTGCTCGGCAGCGGGTTCGTTGAGATCCACACGCCGAAGGTCGCGCCCGCCGACTGCGGCCCGGGAGAGCCGGTGACGGCGGCCGCGCTGGCCCCGTCCCCGCAGGCATACCTGCAGTTGGCGATGGCGGCCGGCTTCGACCGGGTGTTCGAGGTGGGGCCGGCGTTCCCGGCCGCCGTGCCCGGCGGCGGCGCCGACCAGCCGGCCGAGTCGACCCGGCTGGACCTCGAGGTGTCCTGGATCGACTCGGCGGACGAGCTGATGAGCTTGCTCGAAGACCTGCTCCGGCGGGCGCTGTTCGCCGTACAGGAGATGCACGGGATGGACATCGAGGGTTGCTTCGGCATCCCGGTGGAGCTACCCGAGGGCACCATCCCGCGGCTGCCGCTGGCCCGGGCGCTGGAGCTGACCGGCGGCTCCGGCCGGTCCACCGGCCGGCTCTCGGCCGGCGAGGAGCAGGCGCTGTGCCGGTATGCGGAGGAGCGGTACGGCCACGGCTACATCTTCCTGACCGGCTACCCCGCGACCGAGTGGCCGTTCTCCGCGATGCGGGACGAGCCCGCCGGGTCGCGCAGCTTCGTCCTGCTCGGCTACGGGCTGGAGCTCGCGGCCGGCGCGCAGCGGGAGCACCGGTGCGAGCGGTTGCGCGCGCAGGCCGGCGCGGTCACGCCCGGCCGGGGCGGTCCGCCGGAGTGGTACTACGAGATGTTCCGGCACGGCTGCCCGCCACACGGCGGCCTCGGCATCGGCCTGAACCGGATGCTGATGGGCCTGCTCGCCCGACCGTCCATACGCGACACGAGTTTCGTCACCTGCGACCAGGGCCGGTTCCTGCCATGACCGCGTACCCCGCCGACCTCCTCCGCTCCGCTCCTCGCTCGCTGGCGCTCGCTGCGATGCTCACTGCGGAGGCCGGCTCATGACCGCCGACGCCGCGCCCGGCACGCTGCGGTTCTGCGCCAGCGTCCCGCCGGCCGACGCCATCCAGGCGCACAGCCTGGCCGTGCACACGGTCGCCGTGCTCGACGAAGCCCGGGACGCCGCCTTCCAGTACCCGCCGATCGGCCGATACCTGGGCGACCCGGCGCTGCGCGGGCAACTCGGCGCGCTGCACGGCGCCGACCCGGACGCGATCTTCGTCGGCAACGGCTCCCTGCAGGTGCTGGACCTGCTGGTGTCGCTGCTGCTGCGGTCCGGCGAGCCGGAGGTGTGGGTCGAGTCGCCGACGTACGACCGCGCGTTGGAGGTGTTCGGCCGCCACGGCGTCCGGCTCGTCGGCATCCCGGTCGAATCGGACGGCCTGGACGTGGAGGCGCTGCGGCAGCGGCTGCGGTCAGGCTCGCCGGCGTTCGTCTACACGATCCCGGATTTCCAGAACCCGACCGGTGTCACCATGACCGAGTCGAAGCGGGAGGCCCTGGTCGAGCTGGCCGCGACCTACGGTTTCGCGATCGTGCAGGACATCCTGTACCGCGACCTGCGCTACCACGGCAGCATGCCGCCGTCGCTGGCCGAGCTGGCGGGGCTGGGGCCGGCCCGGGTGATCTCGCTGGCCTCGCTGAGCACCGTGCTCAGCCCCGGCCTGCGGATCGGCTACGCGATCTCCGACCCGGAGACCGCGCACGCGCTGGCCGCCCTGGCCGAGAGCACGTACCTGTCGCCGGCACCGCTGTGCCAGGCGGTCGCCGCGCGCTGCCTGGCCGGTGACGTGATGCTGACGACGGTGGGCCGGATCAGGCACCTGCTGCGGCCGCGACACGACGCCGCGGTGACCGCGGTGCGGCGCCGGCTCGGCGGCGCGCTGGTCACCATCCCGGACGGCGGCTACTACCTCGGCGTCCAGCTGCGGGTACAGGCGGACGAGGCCGCGCTGCTGGGCGCGGCCCGGGCCCAGGGCATCGCGCTGACCCGCGGTTCGGCGTTCCACCCACCCTGCTCGCCACCGCCGCCGGACCGGCACTTCCTCCGGCTGCCGTTCCACGCCCTCGAACCGGACGATTTCGCGTACGGCGTGGACCGGCTGGCGCAGATCTGCGCGCAGTTCGCCGGGTCGGCTCGCTCGTAGATCGATGCCCACCGCCGATCGGGCCGCACCGACCTTGGGGTGACGGGCCTGGTACCGTCCACCGGCCGGGCGACCTGAGCCCGGCATCGCGACCTTCGTAAGCGGGAGGTGGACATATGGAGACCGACGAGACCCCGGCGTCCGACGGGCAGCACGACACCGGCGACTCCCCGGGCTTCCCGGACCGCCGCCTGATCGACCTGTCCCGCGACCCGACGCCCGGCGTGCCCGATCATCTGGCCCCGGACGACGCCGGCGACCGGCCGTTCATCGACCTGTCCCGCGACCCGACGCCGGGCAAGCCCGACCACGCGGCACCCGACGACGACTGACCCACCGCGTACCCCGATCAGCCCGGCCACCCTCGGCCGGGCTGTTCGCTTTCCTGGCAGCGATCGTCAGGTCAACGAGGCCTTTGGTGGGCGTCGACGGATGAGGGCGATGCCGGCGAGAACGGTGGCGGTGCCGGCGAGTAGGTGCCAACTGGCGGGCTCGTTGAGGACCAGGACGCCGAGGACCACGGCGACGACGGGCAGCAGGTAGGTGACGGTCGAGGTGAGCGTCGGGCCGTCGTCGGTGATCAGGCGGTAGTTCAGGACGTAGGCGGCGCCGGTGCCAAGGACGCCGAGGACCAGGACGGCGGCGACGGCGTCGGCGCGGAAGTGGACCGGCTGGCGCCCGGCGATCGGGGTGAGCAGGACCAGGAGCCCGGTGGCGGCGGTGAGCTGGCCGGCGGCGAGGACGAGTGGCGGCAGGCCACGCCTGGTGAGGTACCGGCCCTGGTAGACGAAGCCGAGTCCGTACGCGGCTGACGCGGCCAGGCAGGCCAGCACACCCCCGGTGCTGGCTGCGGCGCTCTGCCACGGTGCGGCGATGACGACGGCGCCGGCGAAGCCGATGACAAGCCCGGTCGCCCGAGCTCGCGACAGACCTTGCTCGGTGCGGGCCGCTAGTCCGCTGAGGACCGTCCACAATGGAGTTGTCGCATTCAGGGCGCCAGCGAGGTTGGAGCTGACATGCTGCTCGCCGACGCCGAACAAGGCGTATGGCACGGCATTGGAGATCAGCGCGGCGACGGTCAGGTGTGCCCATACGGTGCGGCCTCGCGGCACCGGCAGGCGGCGGAGGCGGACGATGGCCAGCAGTACTGCGGCGCCGATCGCCACTCGCACCAGGGTGATCTGGACGGGTGAGAAGCCACGTAGGCCGATCTTGATCCAGAGGAACCCCGACCCCCAGAGCAGAGCCAGACCGGCGAGTCGGGCGAGGCCGGCCCGGGTCATCCGGCTGCGGCGTTGCAGTCCGAGCCGGACCTGCCACCGCGTGCGACCAAGCGGGTCAGCTCGTACGACTGCCCCGCTTCGTCAGTGCTGCTGCGCAGCCGGTCAACCACCGGAACGCCGGGCGGCAGGAGCGCTCGTAGGCGTTCGTCCGGGCGGGGCATGGCGGGCTCTGACCTCCTCACGGAGGGCCCGTGGAGGGCCCGCGGATGGCCCGTCGGCGGGTTGTCGGCATGCTCTCCAGGGCTGCGATCCGTCGGTCCACTGCCGCCACTTGCTGGCATTGCTAGCGAGGGGGTGATGGAAATGGCAGCTGTCAGCATCCGGGATCTCGATGATTCTGTGCGGGAGAAGTTGCGGGTTCGGGCTGCTCGGCACCGGAGGTCGATGGAGGCCGAGATGCGGGCCATCCTGACCGCTGCGGTCTCCGACGAGGAGCCCCGCCCGGGGTTGGTAGGCATGCTCGTAGAGCGATTCGCCGGGTTGGGCGGCGTTGAGCTGGATCTGCCGCCCCGCATGACACCTGCCCGGGCCGCTGCGCCGCCCGAATGATCGTCATCGATACCAACGTCGTCTCGGAGCTGATGCGGCCTGCGCCCACGTCCGCAGTACTTGCGTGGCTTGGCGGTCAGGCCGATGGCGACATCTACACTACGGCCGTCACGATTGCGGAGATTCGCTCCGGTATAGCCCGGGTGCCAGCGGGCCGCCGCAGCGACGAACTCTTGCGGGCCGCCGACGATGTCTCGGTGCCTTTCCTGAGCAGATACTGCCTTTCGATGCGGCCGCCGCACACGAATACGCCGATCTGGTGGCCCGCCGTGAACGAGCCGGCAATCCGATCGATGGCTTCGATGGGCAGATCGCGGCCATCTGCCGTACGCACGACGCGGTGCTCGCGACCCGCAACACTCGCGACTTCGAGCAGACAGGCATCGCGCTCACAGACCCCTGGCAAGGCGGACAGCGGGCGGGAGCGTAGGTCAGCAACCCGAGCCGCCCGTTGCCCTGGGTACGGCCGAGTGCCGGCCAACCGTGGGGTCCGGGGCTCGGCCCCCGGGGCGGTAACGGACAGCGGGCAGCAGCGGTAGCGAGCGACCGGAGCTGCCCGGTGTCCTGGCTATGGCCGACGTGCCAACCGGACCGTGGG
>JBBWZH010000588.1:0-2667 GCA_039648995.1 Mycobacteriales bacterium | reverse complement strand
GCGGCAGGATCACCGGCGCGTCGTCGCCGGGCAGCCACACCTCCTCCAGCCGCTTGGCCAGGCCGCACAGCGCGATGTCGTCGATGCCGAGGTCGGCCAGGGCCCGCGCGGCGGCCGCCACCTGCGGTTGGCCACCGTCGACGACCAGCAGGTTGGGCGGGTAGGCGAACTTGCGGGGGCGGCCGGTCTCCGGGTCGATCGGGGTCCCCACGACGGCACCGACGGGGACGGCACGGACGGCCACGGCACCGGCCGCCACGTCCTCGCCGTCCGCCTCGTCGCCGCCCTCCTCGCCGGTGGTCATCCGCTCGTCCAGGTACCGGCTCAGCCGCCGGCGCACCGCCTCGTAGATCCAGGCGGTGTCGTCGCCCGCGACGCCCGGCCGGTCGGCCGCCGCGGCCGACGGCCCGGTGCCGCGGATGCCGAACCGGCGGTACTCCGACTTGCGGGCCAGGCCGTCCTCGAAGACGACCATGCTGGCCACGACGTTGGTGCCCTGCACGTGCGAGACGTCGAAGCACTCGATCCGCAGCGGCGCGCTGTCCAGCCCGAGCGCCTCCTGCAGCTCGGCCAGCGCCAGCGACCGCGCGGTCAGGTCGCTGGCCCGCTTCAGCTTGTGCTGGGCGAAGGCCTGCCGCGCGTTGCGCTCGACGGTCTCCATCAGCGCCCGCTTGTCGCCGCGCTGCGGCACCCGCAGCGACACCCGGCCGTGCCGGCGCTCGACCAGCCACTGGGTCAGCGCGTCGACGTCCGGCGGCAGCTCCGGGACCAGGATCTCGCGCGGCACGTCCTCCGCGACCATGCCCGCTTCCTGGGACCAGCCGTACACCTGGGTCACGAACTGCTCGACCAGGTCGCCGGTGGTGACGTCCTCGACCTTGTCCACCACCCAGCCGCGCTGCCCGCGCACCCGCCCGCCGCGCACGTGGAACACCTGGACGGCGGCCTCCAGCGCGTCCTCGGTGAACGCGACCACGTCCGCGTCGGTGCCGTCGCCGAACACCACGGCCTGCTTCTCCATCGCCCGCCGCAGCGCCCCGACGTCGTCCCGCAGCCGGGCCGCGCGCTCGAACTCCAACTCGGTCGCCGCGGCCGACATCTCCCGCTCCAGCCGGCGGATCATCAGGTCGGTCTTGCCGGCCATGAAGTCGCAGAAGTCCTCGACGATCCGCCGGTGCTCCTCGGCGCTGACCCGGCCGACGCACGGGGCCGAGCACTTGCCGATGTAACCGAGCAGGCAGGGCCGGCCGACCTGGCTGGCCCGCTTGAACACGCCGGCCGAGCAGGTACGCGCCGGGAACACCCGCAGCAGCAGGTCGAGCGTCTCGCGGATGGCCCAGGCGTGCGAGTACGGCCCGAAGTACCGGACGCCCTTCTTCTTCGCGCCGCGCATCACCTGCAGCCGCGGGTACTCCTCGTACAGCGTCACAGCCAGGCTCGGGTAGCTCTTGTCGTCCCGGTAGCGGACGTTGAACCGCGGGTCGAACTCCTTGATCCAGCTGTACTCCAGCTGCAGCGCCTCGACCTCGGTGGAGACCAGCGTCCACTCCACCGAGGCGGCGCTGGTGACCATCTGCCGGGTGCGCGGGTGCAGGTCGGCGACGCTGCCGAAGTAGCTGTTCAGCCGCTGCCGGAGGCTCTTCGCCTTGCCGACGTAGATGACCCGACCGCGCTCGTCGCGGAACTTGTAGACCCCGGGCTGCTCCGGGATCATGCCCGGGGCCGGGCGGTAGGTGGACGGGTCGGGCACGTTTGAAGAGGGTACGCGGGGGGTCTGACCGATTCGCGGAGCCAGCGACGGCACGGTGTTCGGCAATGCGGAGATTCGCGCCCGACTGGCGGGGGCGGCCGGGTGGTGCCACCCTGGGCTCGCCGCGCAAATGGCTGTGCGGCGGAGGCCCCAATGACGCAGACGGTGACCCGCGAGATCGCACTCGGCGACGCCGGCCGCAGCGGGCGTGGCCCCGACACAGTCCTGCGGTTGCACTGGTCCGAGGCGGACCCGCTGGCCGTGGTGCTGGTCGTCGCGGCCAAGCCGAGCCACCCCTCGCTGCTGCGCGGCCGCTGGGTGGTGCTGCGCGACCGGATGACCGAGGTGCTGGCCGGAGCCGGTTCGGGGGCCGCCGGGGGCGGTGCCGACATGCCGGCCGCGGCCGGGCACGTGCAGATCAGCGTGCACGGCGAGCAGGTGACGCTCACCCTGCGCGGCGCGACGCTGCCGTGCGTGGTCACGACCGCGGCCGGGCCGTTGCGGGCGTTCCTGGCCGAGACCGCGGCGATCGTGCCGCCCGGCGGCGAGGGCTGCGCCGCCGCCCTGGACGCCGAACTCGCCCGGATGCTGAACGGCTGACCGCCGCCGCCCGGCGCGCGGATGTCGGGCCGGTTTCGGATCGGGCGTGCCGGTTACAGTGCGCGAACACTGGCCAGGCCACGTCGTGTCCTACCTGGTCGCAGCCATGCGGATCGGTATGCTGCGGGACAGAAGGCCCTGGTCGGCTCGCCTCCCCGCATGGCAGCGCACCCCGCACGGCAGCGCCAACCCGGCGTTCCCCCGAGACGGCAGCGTCACCCCGAGACGGCAGCGAAACCCACCGCGGCACGGACTCGGCCGCACCCTGCTCGCACGGGTGCTCGCCGGCTCGTCCGTCAGGCTGACCGCGGGGGCCG
>JBBWZH010000212.1:0-3057 GCA_039648995.1 Mycobacteriales bacterium | reverse complement strand
GCAGGCTGCCTGGGTGGATCCCGTCCGGGCCGACCTCGACGCCTTCTACCGGCGCTATAACCAGCACTGTAACGAGCACCGGTTCGGCGAGCTCGAGGAGTTCGTGGCTGACGACGTCGTGGTCAACGGTGCGGTGCAAGGTGTGGCCGACTATGTCGCGGGGCTGCAGGCCGTGGTGGATGCCTTCCCGGACTACCGGTGGGAGCTCGGCCACCTGCTCGTCGACGGGTGCTGGATCGCGGCCCACTTCCACGACACCGGTACCCACCGCGGGACCTTCCTCGGCGTGCCGGCAACCGGCCGGTCGGTGGCGACGCAGGAGTTCGCCGTGTACCGGGTCGCGGCTGGGAAGATCACGCAGGTGTGGGTCACCGCCGACAACCTCGGCCTGCTCGCTCAACTTCGCTGACCGTCACCGGCCGCCCTTCGTCCGCGAGCGACTCCACCGACCAGCGGCGGCGGGCAGCGCGACTGCATGCTCCGCTGGCCGGTTCCTCGATCCCCGCGTGGTCATCCGCGAACCCGATCGAGCTCACTACGCCGGCGGACCCAACCGACCGGTCCAGATCCAACACCGCACTGGCCCAGGATCGGGCGGACAGCGGGCCTCCAGGATGTTCTGCCGCGCCGTCGCCACCGTGTCGACGCTCACGCAATTCTCTGGGACTGGGCTCAAATATTTCCCCAGGTGGTGGGCCTCGGTTGAGGTTCTACTGGCTGGCCTCCTTGGGTGTCGAGGCGGCGCGCCCGGGTTGGCCGGGTCGTTTGTTGGGGCGGTAGCTGGGTCCGGTCATGAGGATCTGGTGGCTGGTGTTGATCAGCCTGTCCAGGAGGGACTCGGCGACGACCGGGTTGGGGAACAAGGATACCACTCGGCGGGTGCGCGGTTGGCGGTGATGATCAGTGACCGGCCGGTGCGGGCGCGTTCGGAGACGAGTTCGTAGAGGTCGTCGGCCTGTCCCGGGGTGAGTTCGCGCATGGCGGAGTCGTCGAGGATCAGGAGGTCGGGTCGGGTGAGCTCGCCGAGTCGCTTGGGCCAGGTGCGGTCGGCGTGGTCGCCGGCGAGGTCGGCCAGGGCGCGGCTGGTCTTGGTGAAGCGGACCTCGGCGCCGCGGATGGCCAGGTGTCGGAGGCCTTGTGCGACATGGGCTTTCCCGACGCCGACCGGGCCGTGCAGAACCACGCTCTCGCCGGCGCCGAGCCAGCGCAGGGCGGCGAGGTCGCGGATCTGGGCGGCGGGGAGTTTGCGGTTGGCGGTGAAGTCGAACTCCTCCAGGGTGACGGGGTGGTCGAACCGGGCGCGGCGTAGGCGTCGGGCCATGCCCATGGCGTCGCGGCGGGTGATCTCGTCGTGGCAGAGGACCTGGAGGAAGTCCAGGTGGCCCAGTTCGCCGGCTTGGGCCTGGGCCAGGCGGGCGTCGAGGGTGTCGTGCTGCGGCGCCGGCGCTCCATCCGCGCGACCCGGAGCCAGGGTGAGGCTCACCGAGTTCGCCGACCCGCTCTGATCCACGGCGCCGGTATCCGGCGCAACCGCGTCCATTGTGGACGGTCGGGCTCGGTCCGGCCGTGCGGATTCCGCCGCGGGTGAATGAACCGGGCGGCTCGCCGCCGCGAACGCCTTCGGTGCGACCCAATAACGCCGGTCCCGTCCGGCCGATCGAAGGGAACTACCGTATGCAGAGGCACTCACGACTGCTGTTGCCGGCGCTGGCGGCCGGTGTGGCTGGGCTGGCGCTGGTGTTGCCGGCCGGCGTGGCGAGCGCGGCGGCGTCGACCAGCTACCAGGCCGACCTTGGGGCGATGAACCACGTCCAGGGCTCGGGCACAGTGATGTTGCAGGTCAACGGTGATCAGGCGACCGTGACCGAGCATGTCACCGGGCTGGCGGCGAAGTTCGGCGCCGATCCGTACCCCCACGTGCAGCACATTCACGTCGGTGCCATGGGCGTCTGCCCAACGACGTCGGCCGACAAGAACAACGACGGCGTGATCAGCACGACCGAAGGCGCCGGCGCGTATGGCGGCATCGGCACCACGCTGTCCACCAGCGGCGACACCAGCCCGAAGGCCGGTACCACGCTGACTGTGGCGCCGAGCGGGGCGAGCTTCGACTACACCCGCACCTTCACCCTGAACGCGGCGACCAAGGCCTCCCTGACCGCGGGCAGGGCGGTCATCGTCGTGCACGGGCTGGACCCGGCGACGCTGAGCAAGCAGGCGCAGGGCGAGAAGAGCGACCTCGTCCCGAGCCTCCCGCTGGCGGCCACGTCACCGGCACTGTGCGGCCCGCTCAACCTGACGCAGATGTCCACAGTGCCCGGTGGCGCGCCGGAGACCGGCGGCGGTAGCACGTCCGGCCTTCAGGACGAGGGCCTGCTCGTGCTCGGCGGCGGCCTGCTACTCGCCGCGGGCGGGGTATTCGCCGTTCGCCGCCGGCTGGGCCAGCAGAGCTGACCTGGTTCCCGGCATGATCCGAAGCAATCGGAGCGTCGGCACCCGTCGCGGACGGCAGTACGCCGCCGCGACGGGTGCGGTGCTCGCCCTCGCCGGCCTCACCGCACTGGTGGTCGGTGTCCAGGCCCAACGTGACCCGCCGCGACCGCCGGCCGGCGCGGCGGCGTCCCCGTCCATCCCGGCTGCGTCCACGGCCACTCCCGGGCCGACCGGATCGCCGCCGAAGGGCCCGGCCACCCGCGGGCCGATCCTGCCGCCCTCGGTACCGCTGCGAGTGGACATTCCCGCGATCGAGGTCAGTTCCGAGATGCGCCCGCTCGGCCTGAACCCCGATCACACCGTGCAGGTGCCCCCGCTGACCAGGGATTCCTGGGCCGGCTGGTACCGCTACTCACCCACGCCCGGCCAGCTCGGACCGTCCATTGTGCTCGGTCACATCGACTCGGCGAAATACGGGCCCGGGGTGTTCTTCAAGCTCGGCGCGCTGCGTCCACACGACACGGTCAGCATCGCCCGGGCCGATCGAACGGTCGCGGTGTTCAGCGTCGACCGGGTAGCCGAGTATCCCAAGGACCACTTCCCGACGCTGGAGGTCTACGGCAA
>JBBWZH010000201.1:0-6275 GCA_039648995.1 Mycobacteriales bacterium | reverse complement strand
AACCCGACGTTCGCGGTGCCGTCGCCGATCGGGAACGACCACGCGTACGCCGGCCAGCCGGTCGCCTGCATCGCGATGAACTGGGCGTGGTCGTCGTCCGGCGGCACGTCGGCGTAACCGCGGATCGCCAGCGCGGTGTGTTTGTCCTTCGTCGCCGGCATGCCGAGCTGGCGCCGGATCACCGAGCTGGCGCCGTCCGCGCCGAGCACTACCCGGGCCGTGATCGTGCCGTCCAGTACCACCCGGCCGTCGTGCTGGGCCAGCTGCCGCACCTTGTGCTGGCGGACCTCCACGCCGCGGTCCACCGCGGCGGACACCAGCCGGGCGTCGAACACCCGCCGCGGGACCACGTGGTTGGGTCGGGCGGCCTGCGCGGCGACCGAGTTGCCGCCCGGCGAGATCACCCGCAGCCGGTCCACCGGCCGGTAGTCGGCGATCACGTCGGGCAGGCCGAGCAGCGCCAGCTCGTCCCGGCCGTGCGCGGCGATGCCGTCGCCGCAGGACTTGTCCCGCGGGAACTCGGCCCGGTCGAGCAGCAGCACCCGCGCCTCGGGCCGCAGCTGCCGGGCTCGCAGTGCCGCCGCGCTCCCGGCCGGCCCGCCGCCGACCACGACCAGATCCCAGACCTCGTCCACGCGCAGCAGCCTGTCACGGCCGCCGTGGCCGGGAAGACCCGCTACCGTGTGCGCCCGTGCAGACCCATGTCGTCGATCACCCGCTGGCCGCCGCCCGGCTGACCACGATGCGGGCGGAGTCCACCGACAGTGCCACTTTCCGGGCGGCGTTGCGCGAGCTGACCCTGATGCTCGTGTACGAGGCGACCCGGTCGGTCGCGGTCGAGACCGTCAGCGTGCACACCCCGGTCGGCATCGCCGCCGGCACCCGGCTGACCCACCCGCCGTTGCTGGTACCGGTGCTGCGGGCCGGGCTGGGCATGGCCGGTGCCGCCCTCGACCTGCTCCCCGAGGCGCAGATGGGCTTCGTCGGGCTGGCCCGGGACGAGATCACATTCCAGCCGCGGGCGTACCTGGAGTCGCTGCCGCAGTCCCTCGCCGGCCGCCCGGTGCTGGTGCTCGACCCGATGCTGGCCACCGGGGGCTCGCTGCGGCACTGCTGCCAGTTGCTGGCCGACCGCGGTGCGACCGAGATCACCGTCCTGTGCGTGCTCGCCGCGCCGGAGGGGTTGGAGCGCCTGGCCGGCAGTGGCCTGCCCATCCGCGTGGTCACCGCCAGCATCGACGAGCGCCTCAACGACCGCGCCTACATCGTCCCCGGCCTCGGCGACGCCGGCGACCGCCAGTTCGGCGCGGTCTGACCGCAGCCCCGCCTGCTCCCCGCTGCGGCGCCGCCGCGGCGGGATGGACGTGGCCGCACCTGCTCACCCGCCGGCGGGGGTGGGCGGGGCGAGCAGCGCGGTGATCTCGGCGCGGAGCGCGGTCAGGGTGGTCGCGGCGGTGGCCCGGCCGGCCGGGACCGACCCGGCGGCCGGCTCGATCACTTCCAGGTAGGCCTTCAGCTTGGGTTCGGTACCGCTGGGGCGGACAACCACGCGGCAGCGGTCGGCGCGCAGGCGGAGCACGTCGGCGTCGGGGAGCAGGTCCTCGACCGTCACCGGGCGCCCAAGGAGGGTGGCCGGTGGGCTGGCGCGCAAACGGTGCATCAGGGCATCGATCAGGGTCAGATCCTCGACCCGGACCGAGACCTGGTCAGTGGCGTAGACCCCGAACTCGGCCGCCAGGTCGTCCAGGCGGTCGAGCAGGGTGCGCCCTTCGGCGCGGAGGCTGGCGGCCAGATCGGCGACCAGGACGGCGGCCGAGATGCCGTCCTTGTCGCGGACCAGGGTCGGCTCGACGGCGTAGCCGAGCGCCTCTTCGTAGCCGTAGCGCAGGTCGCCGGCGGCCCGGACGATCCACTTGAAGCCGGTCAGCGTTTGCGCGTACGGCACCCCGCGAGCCGCGCAGAGCGCCTGCAGCAGCGCCGACGAGACGATCGTGGTGGCGAACGTGCCGGTGCCGGCGCCGGTGCGGATGAGGTGGTCGGCGAGCAGGGCGCCGACCTCATCGCCGCGCAGCATCCGCCAGCCGCCGCCGGTCGGGACGCCCACCGCGCACCGGTCGGCGTCCGGGTCGTGTGCGATCACCAGGTCGGCGCCGACGGCGGTGGCCCGGGCGAACGCGAGGTCCATCGCGCCCGGCTCCTCAGGATTCGGGAACGCGACGGTCGGGAAGTCCGGGTCCGGTGCGGCCTGCTCGGTGACCAGAGTCGGCGCGGCGAAGCCGGCGGCGGTCAGCGCGGCCCGCACGACCGCGGCGCCGACCCCGTGCATCGCGGTGTAGACCACGGTGAGATCGCGGTGCGGCGTGCGGGGGAGCGCGGCGACCGACGCCAGGTAGCCGTCGAGCACGCCGTCGTCCAGCACGGTGTAGTCGTCCGAGCGCGGGACTGTCGCGAGTGGACCGACCGTCGCGATGGCCGCCTCGATCTCCCGGTCCGCCGGCGGGACGAGTTGGGCGCCGTCGGACAGGTACACCTTGTACCCGTTGTCCTGCGGCGGGTTGTGGCTGGCGGTGACCATCACGCCGGCGGCCGCACCGAACCGGCGGACCGCGTACGCGAGCACCGGCGTCGGCAGCGGACGCGGCAGCAGCCGCGCGGCGAACCCGGCGCCGGCCAGCACGGCGGCTGAATCGTGGGCGAACTGGGAGCTCTTGTGCCGGGCGTCGTAGCCGACCACGACCGGACCGGCCGCCCCGGCGGCGTGCAGGTACGCGGCCAGCCCGGCCGCCGCCCGCAGCACGACCGCCCGGTTCATCCCGCTGGGCCCGGCCCGCAACGGCCCGCGCAGCCCGGCCGTGCCGAACTCCAGCGGCCCGGCGAACCGTTCGGCCACGCCCGCCCAGTTCCCGGACGCCAGCAATTGGGCCAACTCCGCCCGGGTGTCGGGGTCCGGATCCTCCGCTACCCACGCCTCGGCGGCCCGCCGGAGATCAGCCGCCGCCGGGTTGGGACCGGCGGCGGCGGTCGGGCTCGCCGGCGGGCCTGGTGGTGGTGGAGCGGCGGTCACAGCTTGCCGATGACCTCGGCCAGCAGTCGACCCATGCGGGCGGCCGCCGCCTGGCCCGCGGCGAGCACCTCGGCGTGGTCGAGCGGAGCGCTGCTGAGGCCGGCGGCCAGGTTCGTCACCAGCGAGACGGTGAGGATCTCGGCACCCTCGGCGTGGGCGGCGATCGCCTCCAGCACCGTGGACATGCCGACCAGGTCGGCGCCGAGCCCGCGCAGCATCCGGATCTCCGCCGGCGTCTCGTAGTTCGGCCCCGGCAGCGCCGCGTACACGCCCTCGGTGATCGTCGGGTCGATCTCCCGGACGAGCCGGCGCAGGCGCGGCGAGTACAGCTCGGACAGGTCCACGAAGCGCGGGCCGACCAGGGGCGATCGGGCGGTCAGGTTCAGGTGGTCGGCCACCAGCACCGGCTGGCCGACCTCCATCCCCTCGCGCAGCCCGCCGGCCGCGTTGGTGAGGATGATCGTCCGGCAGCCGGCCGCGGCCGCCACCCGGACGCCGTGCACGACCTGCTCCAGGCCCCGGCCCTCGTACAGGTGGGTGCGGCCGAGGAAGACCAGCACCCGGCGGCCGGACACGGCGACCGAACGTATCCGGCCGGCGTGACCGGCGACGGCCGGCGGCAGGAAGCCGGGTAATTCGGTGACCGAGAGGTCGGCGTCCGGCTCGCCCAGCGCGTCCGCGGCCGGCACCCAGCCGGAGCCGAGGACGAGCGCGACATCGTGATGGGCGGCACCGGTCGCGTCGGCGAGCGCCTGCGCGGCGTTGCCGGCCGAGGTCGGTGGCCCGGCCGGCGCGGTATCGAGATCTCCGCTGGTCACGCGCCGGAGCGTACGTTACGGCCGGGCGACGGTGAGCCCGGCCACCGGAGTGTCGCGGCCCGCCACGCCGTGGCCCGGCACCGCCCCGGCCGTGCGTCAGCCGAGCGTGAAGGTGGCCGCCGCGGTCTCGAAGTAGCGCTGGCTGTCGGCCCACTGCGCGGCCGGCGCGGACAGGTAGATCGCGTACGTCGACCCGCTCACCTGGAACTCCCGGTAGAGCACGTGCCGGCTCACCCCGCCGTTGGTGTACGTGAACTCCCAGTCCGCCGCCGGGTAGTTGCGGTAGCTGACGTTGCCGAGCCGGACCCGCGCGTAGTTCTCGTGGCCGCTCTGGAACGACGACTCGGCCGCGGTGAGCTGGCCCAGCGGGTCGCCGCCGCCGGATTTGATCAGCCGCAGGAACCGGCTGGAGCCCGGGTCGGAGACGTCCACGACGCCGCGCGGCTTCACCTCCGGCTGCCAGCCGGCCGGCACCGCCACCGAGAAGCCGCCGCCGTGCTTGTACCGGACGAACCCGCTCGGCAGGGCGGCCGCCCCGGGCGGCTTCGGCGGCGTCGTCTGGATCACGGTGGTCTGGTTGGCCTGCGGGTTGTCCGAGCCGCCGAAGAACGCCTTCGCCGCCAGCACGCCACCGACGATCACCAGCAGGACGAGCCCCACGACCGCCGCCACCGCGATGATGGCCCGCCGCCGGCGGGCCTGGTCGGCCGACCGCCGCGGCGGCCCGCCGTAGTTGCCCCCGCCAGCACCCGGCCCCCCGGCGGGGCCGCCACCGGGGCCGCCGCCCGGGCCGAAGTTGAGCGACCCGACCTCGACCTGCTGGGTCGGCTCGTCGTCCGGCGACCGGTATCCGTGCTGCTCACCGGCCCAGCGCTCGCCGGTCGTCCAGCCCTCGTCGGCCCAGCCCGACTCGCCGAAGGGGAACGAGTCGCTGTTGCCATGCCCGGGCCCGCCCGGCCCCCACGCGTCCGGTCGAGCCTCCGCCGGCGCGCCGTACTGCTGCCACCCTGGGTCTGCCGGCGCCGCCGGCTCGGCCCCCGGCACCCACGGCATGGTCGGTCCCTCGGCCGCCCACGCCTCCGGCCCCGACGACGACGGGGGCGGCGGCGCGCCGCCCGCCCAACCACCCTCCGGCCCAGCACCGCCCGGCCACGCCGCGCCGCCCGGCCCACCCACCGGCCCGCCACCGCCCGGTCCGGCCTCCGGGCCGGCACCCCACGCCGCACCGCCGTGCCCGCCCTCCGGCCCGCCAC
Organism: Mycobacteriales bacterium; assembly: GCA_039648995.1. Classification (GTDB taxonomy): domain Bacteria; phylum Actinomycetota; class Actinomycetes; order Mycobacteriales; family CADCTP01; genus JBBWZH01. Next base: position 1,140 of record JBBWZH010000201.1, on the reverse strand, counting down.
CACCCGGTCCGGCCTCCGGGCCGGCACCGCCCGGCCACGCCGCGCCGCCCGGACCGGCGTCAGCGGCCGACCCGGCCGCCCTGGCCGCCGACTCGGCCGCCAGCAGTTCGCCGCCCGCGTCGACCGTTTCGGCCTCCGCGTACGCCGGAGCCTCCGCGACGGCGGGCTGCGGGTCGGCGGGCTCCGCCGTCTCGCCGGCCGGGTAGTCGGCTGGGTAGTCAGCCTCGGCGCCGGGACCGCCGGCCTCCGTCGACCCGGCGACCGGACCGTCGACGCCCGGGCCCGGGCCGTCGCGGGAGGGGCCGTCGAGGTGCGGACCGCCGAGCGCGGGCAGGAACGGCGCCGGTGGCGCCTGGCTCCGCCAGGCCTCGGGCTCGCCCTGGCTCTGCCGCCGGGCCCGGACGGCGGCTTCGGCGGCGGCCAGGCCGGGCAGCCCGGGCAGGCGGGCGGGCTCGGGTCGGCCGAACGGCTGGCTGCCGCCGTCCACGCCGGCCGGCCAGGCCGGGACCGCGGGCATCGGGTGCGGCGTCCGGGCTGCCGGCACCGCGTCGCTCGCCGGCCCCGGCGCGCCACCGGGGAGCGGCGGCAACCCGGGTGGGGGCAGCGCGCCGGACAGCGTCCCGCCGCCGACCGCGCCCGGCCCCACCGGTTGCGCCCCGGCGGCCGCCGGGGCGTCACCGCCGCGGAGCACGTCGAGCAGCAGCCGCCGCGCCTGCACGGCCGACGCCCGGTGTGCCGGGTCCTTGTCCAGCATGGCGCTCAGTGCCGGGATCAGCGGGCCGGACCGGTCGAACGGGGCCGGCGGATCTTGCACGACCTTCGCCAGGGTGTCCATCGCGTCCACGCCCGAGAACGGGGCCCGGCCCTCGGCCGCCGCGTACAGCGTGGCGCCCAGGCCCCACATGTCCCCGGCCGGCCCCGCCTCCTGGCCGCGGACGATCTCCGGCGCGAGGTACGAGGGCGAGCCGACCAGCAGGCCGGTGCCGGTGATCGTGGTGTCGCCGGCGGCGCGCGCGATGCCGAAGTCGGTGAGCTTCACCCGGCCGTCGTGGCCGAGCAGGATGTTGCCCGGCTTGACGTCCCGGTGGGTGATGCCCGCGGCGTGCGCGGCCTCCAGCGCGCCCAGGATGGCCAGCCCGA
>JBBWZH010000200.1:0-4805 GCA_039648995.1 Mycobacteriales bacterium | reverse complement strand
GACCGACGGCATCGTCGAAACCGGCTCGAGCGCGGTCGACATGAGCCTGCTCACCGGCGAGTCCGTCCCGGTGGAAGTCGCGCCGGGGGACGAGGTCGCGGGCGCGACCGTCAACGCCGGCGGGCGGCTGATCGTCCGCGCGACCCGCGTCGGCGCCGACACCGCCCTCGCGCAGATCGCCCGGCTGGTCGAGCTGGCGCAGACCGGCAAGGCGCCGGTCCAGCGCCTGGCCGATCGGATCTCCGGCATCTTCGTGCCGGTCGTGATCGGCATCGCGGTGGCCACCCTCGGCTTCTGGCTCGGCACCGGCGAGAGCGCGGCGTACGCGTTCACCGCCGCGGTCGCGGTGCTGATCATCGCCTGCCCGTGCGCGCTCGGGCTGGCCACCCCGACCGCGCTGCTGGTCGGCACCGGTCGCGGCGCCCAGCTCGGCATCCTGATCAAGGGGCCGCAGATCCTCGAGTCCACCCGCCGGGTCGACACGATCGTGCTGGACAAGACCGGCACCGTCACCACCGGCCGGATGACGCTGGTCGACGTCATCCCCGCCGCCGGCGAGACCCGGGCCGACGTGCTGCGGGTCGCCGGCGCGCTCGAACACGCCTCCGAGCACCCCATCGCCCGGGCCATCGCCGCCGCCGCGACCGGGGCCGGGCCGCTGCCGGCGGTCGAGTCGTTCGCCAGCACCGCCGGGCTCGGCGTCACCGGGGTGGTCGCGGGGCGGGCCGCCGTCGTCGGTCGCGCGGCACTGCTCGCCGAGTGGGCGCTGACCGTTCCCGACGACCTGGACCAGGCGCGGCAGGCTGCCGAGCAGTCCGGCCGTACGCCGGTCTTCGCCGCCTGGGACGGTGCGGTGCGGGGCCTGCTGGTCGTCGCCGACACCCCCAAACCCACCAGCGCCGAGGCGATCGCGGCGCTGCGCGGCCTCGGGCTGACCCCGGTGCTGCTGACCGGCGACAACGCCCGCACCGCCCGGGCCGTCGGCGCCCAGGTCGGCATCGACGACGTCCGCGCCGAGGTCCTCCCGGCCGACAAGGTCGAGGTGGTCCGGCAACTGCAGGCCGACGGCCGGGTCGTCGCGATGGTCGGCGACGGCGTCAACGACGCCGCCGCCCTCGCCCAGGCCGACCTCGGCCTGGCCATCGGCACCGGCACGGACGTCGCGATCGAGGCATCCGATCTCACCCTCGTCACCGGCGACCTGCGTGCCGCGGCCGACGCGATCCGGCTGTCTCGCCGCACCCTGGCCACCATCAAGGGCAACCTGTTCTGGGCGTTCGCCTACAACGTCGCCGCGCTCCCGCTGGCCGCAGCCGGCCTGCTCAACCCCCTCATCGCCGGCGCCGCGATGGCGTTCAGCTCCGTCTTCGTCGTCACCAACAGCCTGCGGCTACGCCGTTTCACCGCCCTGCGCGCGGCGCGTCAGGCGCCGTAGGTCGCCACGTTCGCCGGCAGGTCGGTGGAGCTGGAGTAGGTGTAGCCGAGGGAGCCGCCGTCCGGCCGGCGCAGGTGCAGCGGCGTGAGCTCGCTGCGGAGCACCAGGGCGGCACCGCCCACCGCCGCCGCGTCCGACCCGCTCGCCGACAGCGCCACGCGCACCGGATGGGCGGCCCGGGCGAAGGTGGCCCGGTCGAGCACCGCCTGGATGATCGACCGGTAGATCGAGCCGGCCGGCGTGAAGCTGGGCCCGGCGAGCACGATCCGATCGAGGTCGAACAGGTTGGTCAAGGTGACCGCGGCGTAGCCGAGGTACCGGGCGGACTTCTCGATGAGGGCCCGCGCCGTCGGGTCCCCCGCCATGGCCGCGCCGGCGATCAGAGCGAAGTCGGCGATCAGGTCGGCGCCGTCGCGGTCCAGCCCGAGCCGGTCGGCGAGCCCGGGGCTGGCCCAGGCCTCGCTGATCACCTTCCACGGGCCGGCGACGATCTCCAGGCAGCCGCGGTTGCCGCACGGGCACTCGGCGCCGTCGGCGGCGACCGTGATGTGGCCGACCTCGATCGTGTTCGAGGAGCTGCCGCGGTAGACCTCGCCGCAGACCACGACCCCGCCACCGAAGCCGCCGCCCATGTAGACGCAGCCGTAGGTGCTGGCCGGGTCGACCCCACCGACCCAGAACTCGCCCACCGCCGCAGCGGTCGCGTCGTTGTCGAGCAGGACGGGCAGCCCGACCAGCTCGGTGAGGCGCCGCACGACGGGGTAGCCGTGCCACCCCGGGGCGGTCTGCGGGGCCAGCAGGGTGCCACCCACCCGGTCCTGCGGGCCGTGGCTGACCAGCCCGAGACCGAGCACCTTGGACCGTGCCACCCCGGCGGTGGTCAGCAACGTGTCCACGTGCTCGGCGACCAGCCGGAGCGTCTCGTCCGGTGCCGCCTGGCCGGCACCGGAGAACGCGGCCCGGGCGACCGGGCGCCCGGCCAGGTCCACGATCACGATGACGGAGGTGTACCGCTCGAGCTGCACGCCGACGCTGTACCGGGCCTGCGGGTTCAGCTGGAGCAGGGTGCGCGGTTTGCCCCCGGTCGACTCGCCGCGACCGGCCTCCACGACCAGGCCGTCCTCGATGAGCTCGCGGACCACCTGGGTGATGGTCGGCGCGGTGAGCCCCGAACCGGCCGCGAGTTCGACCCGGCTGATCCTGCGGGCCGCGCGGATGAGGTCGAGCACCACGCCACGGGTCTTGGGTCGGTGGAGCCGCTCGAGCTGGTGGCCGTCCGCCGTCGCCCTCACGTGACAAACAGTAGTGCATTGACCGACTTAGTTAATCGCACTAAGAATGTTGTGTGAGCCAGGTGACGAGCCGGGCGAGCCGTCCTCGCTTCGGCGCGGGCTACCGCGGGGACGCGAACGCGCGGGTGGCGGCGCCGCCGCTGGTGCTCGTCGCCGATGCCGACCCGGCGGTGCGTGCCCTGTTGGATCGCGCGCTGCGGTACGAGGGGTACGAGGTCGAGCTGGCCGGCGACGGCGTCGACGCGCTGAGACGGATCGAATCCCACGCCCCGGCGCTCGTCATGCTGGACCTGACGATGCCACGGCTGGACGGGCTCGCGACGTGCCACCGGCTGCGGTCCACCGGCAACCCGGTGCCGATCCTGATGCTCACCGCCCGCGACGACGTCCGCGACCGCGTCACCGGGCTCGACGCCGGGGCCGACGACTACCTCGTCAAGCCGTTCTTCCTGCCGGAGCTCCTCGCCCGCATCCGCGCCCTGCTGCGGCGCACCGGACACGCCGGCGGGTGCGGCCCGGACGCGGACCTGCTGTGCCTGGCCGACCTCACGCTGGACCGCCGGGCCCGGCGGGTGTGGCGGTCCGGCCGGCTGATCGACCTCACCCGGACCGAGTTCAACCTGCTGGAACTCCTGCTCGCGCACGCCGAGCAGGTGCTCACCCGGCCCGAGATCTTCGAGCGGGTCTGGGGCTGCAACCTGGACGGCAGCTCGAAGAGCCTCGACGTCTACATCAGCTACCTGCGGCGCAAGCTCGAGGACGGCGGCGCACCGCGGCTGGTGCACACGGTTCGCGGCGTCGGCTTCGTCGCCCGCGAGGACACGCCGTCCTGAAGGAGTTTCCTAACGGACGTCAAGAAGTTGGTAAGAGCCGTGGTGCCGGATGTGGGCGGGATTATCCTCGACGCTGCGGCGAAGAGCTCTGTTTCATCAACGTTCTCGGATTGGAAGAATGTGGTGAGAACGCCTCTTCCCGTTGCCACTGTCGGGCCGCCGGAGACATCCGCCCCGATGGGGCACGAGGTATGACCGCCTGAGGCCGGGTCGGCCCGGCCGGCCCGCCGCCAGAACACCTCCGCACGCGATCCAGCCCAGCTGGCCTCACCCCCGCGCGGCCCGCCGCCCGCGGTGCCCGGTGCTGCCGGCCGCGCTGGCACCTTCCCGCCCCAGCCGATCGCGGCCGACCGCCGCACGGCATCAAGGAGATTCCATGAGACGTAGTCATGCCCTGCTCGCCTCCGGCGCCGCCGGGTTGCTGGTCGCGGCCGGCCTCGCCGTGGTCACCGCTCCGGCCGGAGCGGCGACCAACGGCTGTTCGGCAACGTACACAGTGGCCAGCCAGTGGACGGACGGCTTCCAGGCCAATGTCTCGTTCACCAACCTCGGCGACGCGCTGAACGGCTGGACGCTGGCCTTCGACTTCCCGACCACCACCCAGGGCCTCAACAACGGCTGGAGCGCCACCTGGGCGCAGTCCGGCACGCACGTGACCGCGGCGGCCATGAACTGGAATGCCGCCGTGGCCCACAACGCCTCGGTGTCGATCGGTTTCATCGGCACCCTGCGCGCCACTGCCAACCCGGTACCCACCCAGTTCAGCGTCAACGGCGTGGCCTGCACCGGCACCGTGACCACCACGACCACCCCGCCGACGACGCCGCCGACCAGCCCGCCCCCGATCACCGGCCCGGCGCCGGCGCTGCACGTGTCCGGCAACAAGATCCTCACCGCGGCCGGCAAGACGAACCGGCTGCTCGGCGTGAACATGTCCAGCGGTGAGTTCGCCTGTGTGCAGGGCAAGGGCGTGTTCGACAACAACCCGGTCAACCAGGCCGCCGTGGACGCGATGAAGACCTGGAACATCCGCTCGGTCCGGATCCCGCTGAACGAGGACTGCTGGCTGGGCACCTTCGGCACCCCCAGCGGCGCGACCTACCAGCAGGCGGTCAAGGCCTTCGTGGACCTGCTCGTCGCCAACGGCATCAACCCGATCCTGGACCTGCACTGGAACCACGGCGCCTACACCGGCAACGCGAGCGCCTGCGCGGACGTCAACGCGACCTGCCAGAAGCCGATGCC
>JBBWZH010000190.1:0-3159 GCA_039648995.1 Mycobacteriales bacterium | reverse complement strand
CCTCGACCGCGTTGACCGCCTTGACCGGTGTGCCGTGGAGCCGGCTGCAGCTCGGGAGAACCGCCTTGCGTTACGCGTCGCCGATGTACCCGGTCCTCGGGTCGATCTGCGCGAGGAAGGTCCGGATGCCGTCCCGGTGCTCGGCGACCGGCCGGCTCGGTGAACCGCTCGACCCGAAGCCGTAGCCGTCGTTCGGCCCGCTCAACCAGTCATACGCGGTGCCACCGCCGCCACTGTCGCGCACGGCGAACGATTCGCCATCCACCTCGAGCCTCAGCAGGACCGGCCCCGGCCTGCCCTCCGGGCCGCGGTACACACCCGGAACCGCGGCACCAGTCGCCCCACGTGCCCTCCTGGCGCGGGCGCATCGGCCGACAGATCACCGGACCGCTTCCCAGCGAGGAACGGACCCCGCTTCTCCCCGCTCGGTCGACGAGGTCGCATCATGCAGGCTTCGACCGAACCTGCCGAAGACCGGATAGTTGATCTTGCCGGCCGTTGCGCGACGCCTGAGAATCCGGCTGTTCATCAGCACTGTGTGACGAAGTACTGGCCTCGGACCGGTGGCAGAGCCGGGTTATCGCAGCGTCGAGAGCCGAAGACCGGACACGCACGGTCGGCTCGAGATCCAGCCCGGCGAGGAGGGCCGTGACGGTACCCGGGCCGCAGCCCACATCCAGCACCGGACCACGTCCGCGCACGCTCTCCCCGAAGGCGGCGAGCCTCGCTCTCAGCCACTGCTTGTTCCGCACATTCGGCGGCGATCCTGCGGTCGCCGATCGACGTCTCCTCGTCGTCCAGCGCCATGGCGCAGGTTGAGGGCCACCCTCTGGCCGATGCTACCGAGCCATGCCAGTCGGGTGGCCGTATCTCCGCGTAGCCAGAAGCTCAGGTGTTCATCGTCGACCTGGGACCGCAATTCTGGCTCACGGAAGTGTGCAGATGTTCAGCTCGTTGCCTTCGGGGTCGGCGACGGTGTGACGGCCCGGGGTGCTGTCGGTGATGATTCGTCCCCCGGCGGCGATGGCCGCGTCGACGCGGGCCTGGGCCCGGTCGTACGGGACGAAGAGGTCGAGGTGGATGCGGTTGCGCTGCCGGCGGCGGTCGTCCTCCGATGCGTCCATCTGCTGGAAGATGATGACCGGGTTGAGTCGACGCGGATCGTAGCTTTCGGTCAGGAACGTCCGTGGGTCGTGCTGGTAGCCGAGCACGGTCGTCCAGAACGCGCGCACCGCGGGAACGTCGACCGCGTCGATGCCGAGTTGTACGAAGCGCAGCCGCGTCGTGTCCGCGGCGTGCCCCAGGTCGCGCGCCGCGGTCTGGATCCGACCGGCGAGGTCGGCGAACCGCTTGCCGGCCGGGCGCTCGCCGTCCTCCCACTGGTCCTTCCCGCTGTCGATCGTGACGCCATCGGACCGCAGGTCCACCACCAGGGGCAGTCCAGCGTCGTCGGCTAGACCGGCGACGGCCGAGGCGAGCTCACTTGCCTGCGCCGGCGACGCGACGGGATAGAACGTCATCGCGCCGAACAGCACCTGCCAGTCGGCGGTTTCCGGCCCTCCCGGGAGCGCATCGCCCGGGACCAGGTCGATCTCGTTTCCGTCGGCGTCGGCGAGCGTGAGCTGGTACGCGCCGTACGCCTCACGTCCGACGGCTGCCTTGGCCGTCTCCACCGCGTCCGGCGCCCGAACGACATCGACGTGGATCCGATTGCGCAGCGGCCGTGGCTGGTCCTGGCGGTGGAACAAGATCGCTGGATCCCGCCGGAACGGATCCTGGAGGCCGTCGTCACCGGCCGGCTCGTAGGCGAGCGCGGTCCGCCAGAACGACATGACCGACGGCCGATCACTGACATCGATCGCGAGCTGCACGGTCTGCAGGGCTGCTGGGTCCGCGGCCAGGCCAAGGTCCTGAGTCGCCGCCGAGATCGCCCGGGCCAGCTCCACGTCGACCCGGGTGAGATCGGCAGAACCCGGTGCGCCGATCCGGACGCGTACCCCACCGGCGCGCAGGTCGACGTCCGGCAGGCCGTCGCTGTCCGTCAGCTCAGCGATGCGGCGGACCAGCGCCGCGCCTGCCGTCAGTGACGGCGCGTCGAACCAGGCACTCGCGCCGACCCCGAGAGCCCGCCAGTCCTCGATGCCGTCCGCCTGCCGCAACCCGGTCGCTGTCAGCCGATCCATGACGAGCCCCTTTCAGTTCGTGGCCGGCGCGACGGTCGCGGCCCACACTCCGTTGTGCCGCTCCGCGAGATCCGCGAAGGCGTCCCAGGTCTCGGGGGTGAGTGGTCGGATCGTGAGCTCGCCAGGCTCCGCCTCGGTCTTGGTCATGCCGCAGGCTAGGACGGGTTACGGACGATCCACGTCCGGATGCCGGTACATCTTGTCTGGGCGCCGCCGGTGGCGCGAAGCGCCGCGCCGCCGGACCCCACAAATCGGCGAGCGATGGGCGGCCGGGGGCGGGGCGGGTGGGTTTGGGTGCGTTGGCTGGCAGGGTGGTTCTCGGGCGGATGTCTCCGAAGCTGCGGCCTACGCAGGCGGGCCGGGCTGGGCGTTCTAGGGGGCGCCGCAGGTCGGCTGCCGGTGGCCGGGCCGAGAGTACGTCGGTGGCGCATCGCTGTCGTATTTCGGCAGTGCGGGCATAGCCGTCCGGCCGGCTCGGTTGTCGGGTCCTGAATCCGACCGAGGGAGTGCTGGTGGCGGGACGGGCAAACCGGTGGTGGGGTGTCGCCGAGCGGGGCGACACGGGGCGGTTGGAGGCGTTCAGCGACGGGGTGTTCGCGATCGCCATCACGCTGCTGATCCTGGAGGTCCGGGTCGAGCAGGAGCCGGGGGAGAGCCTGGCGGCGGCGCTGCACCATGCGCTGCCGGAGATCGGGGCGTACGCGGCGAGCTTCCTGCAGATCGGGATCATGTGGGCCAACCACCATGCGCTGTTCCGGCTGGTCGACCGCGTCGACCAGCTGCTGATGCTGGCCAACCTGGTGTTGCTGGCCTGCGTGTCGTTCCTGCCGCTGCCGACCCGGCTGGTCGCTGAGCACACCAGCGGGGCGGACGCCCGCACCGCGGTGCTGCTCTACGGCGGCACGCTGACCGCGAACGCGGTCGCGTTCAACCTGATCTGGCGCCGTGTCTCGGACGCCGGCCTGCTCGTCGACGG
>JBBWZH010000167.1:0-4221 GCA_039648995.1 Mycobacteriales bacterium | reverse complement strand
GTCTACAGCGAGCTGAACGAGGCCTGGCTGCTGCAGGAGTGGGGGCTGCTGGCCGGGTCGGGGCGGCCGTCGTCCTGGCACACCGTCGGTGGCGGCACCGCCGACCGGGCCGGGTTCTCGGTCCGGGCCGGGCTCCGGTCGATCCAGCGGGTGCACGCCGGGCCGGCCCAGCTGAAGATCGAGAGCCGGATCGGCAAGCAGGTCACCAGCACCGAGGGCGGCTCCGGCTCGGCGGACGCCCGGGCCACCCAGCGGTTCGCGTTCACCTTCGGCGACGCGGCGGCGCCACCCGGCGGGAACAACAACTTCCAGTTCCAGCTGGCTGAGGGCGTCGGCAACAGCGTCGGCCGGTCGGCGTCGACGACGGTCGGCGGCGGCGAATGGCGGACGGTCAACTACGGCGGCGCGGCGGGCACGACCGGCGGCCCGACCGTGCTGTACCGGGCCGAGATGCGGTTCACCGCCGAGCTGTTCTCCACCGCGGACGTGGCCACCGAGGTCGGCGCCGACGGTGTCGTCTACATCCGGGTGCCGGAGCGGGAGGTGGCCCGGTTCGAGGCCGAGATGGCCCGCGCGATGGCCCCGGCCGCCCCGGCGCCGCCACTGACCGACGTCGACCCGGTGCCGGCGGCGAACGCCCCGGCACCGCCGGCCCGGGTGGCGCCGGCCGAGGTCGCGCACGACACCGGCCTGGGCCCGGCCGTGATCGACCGGCTGGGCGGCTCGGAGCGGGTGCTGCCCGGCGTGCTCGACGCGATCACGGCGGCCGAGCGGAACCAGCCGTGGGCGCTGCCGTGGTCACCCCGGGAACGGCTGCGGCTGCGCCAGCAGCTCGCGCCGATCTACGGCACCGAGGGCATGGTGTCCGGCGGCCACGAGCTGGCCGGCAGGAACGGGCTGACCCACACGCTGCGCCGGTCGGTGGCCGGCGGCACCGAGGTGATCAAGATCAAGGTGCGGCCCCGCCGCGCCGGGATCGCGGCCGACGGCACCGGCGTCGCCAACCCGGCACGCCCGGGCCGGGTGGACGACACCTCGATCGACGTGATACCCACGTTCTACTCCGAGGCCGGCGCCGGCGACTCGCTCACCGTGCAGGCCAGTGGCGAGCTGGCGCTGCAGGGCGCCGCCGGCCTGCAGCAGAGCGGCTTCATGCGCCGGCACGCCCCCCGGTGGCTGGCGCTCGGCGGCAACAACGAGACCAGCTACACCCGGCCGCGCGGGGCCGGGCAGAGCACCGGGGTGTTCTCGTTCGGCGTCCGCGGCGCGCTGTTCGACGCCGGCCCGGTGAGCACGTTCGACTACGACGTCTCCTACGACATCGAGGTGGACGTCGAGTTCCGGGCGGGCGCCGCCAGCCGGTCCTGGACCGGTTTCCCGCAGCTGGCCGGGCTGCTGCGGGCCGGCTACCGGCGCCTGGACACCGGCCACGCTGACCTGCCGACCGGGCAGAGCAGGCGGACCGTCGGCGGCGGGCTGGTCCGGTACGTGGTGCCCGAGTCACTGGCCCCGCTGGCCACGGCGGCCGCCCCTGCCACGCCGACCCCGAACGGCACCCCGCGCATGGTCGCCCCCGGCAGCACGCAGACCCGGGCGGCCGGCGACGCGTTCACCGACCCGCAGCTCGGCATGCAGGGCACGGTGACCGCGGACGACCTGGTCACCGACGTGCTCGGCGCCGACGCGCTGGCCGAGCAGCTGCGCGTCCAGCTGGCCGCGCAGGGGATGCGGCTGTCCTCGATCGAGGGGCAGATCCAGAAGCTGACCACGCCGGCCGCGCTGCGGGCGCACCTGCTGCGCAACCCGGACGGGCAGCTCACGTTCGAGGTGACGCAGGGCGGCCTGTTCACCACCAAGCGGGCCCGGATCACCTTGCAGGCCAGCACGTTCGCCGAGCGGCAGAGCGCGAGCTCGGCGCAGGTGCGCCGGCTGGACATCCTGGAGTCGCAGCCGAAGGTCGAGGGCACCGACAGCCGCGGCGCCAGCTGGCGGAACAACTTCCGGCCCGAGCCGGGCACGCTGCAGGGCCAGCAGGCGAACGGCGCGGCCCAGCAGCTGGTGCCCTACGTCGGCGGCACCGCCGCCGGCACCTGGACCGAGGCCGGCAAGGAGGCGCACACGGGGGTCAGCGGTCGCTGGCTGACCAGCGACGCGGCGACGTACGACGACTTCGACGCGGACGTGGTCTGGACCGCGACGACCATGGTCTGGGGCGAGAACCTGGTCTGGTCGGGTGGCCGCAACGTCGATAAGAGCTTCGTCTGGGTCGACCGCGGGCTGCGCTTCCTGCGCCCGGACCCGGCCACCGCCGCGCCGACGCCGCGGCCGGCCGACGTGCCCGCCACGCTCACCCCGGGCCAGCTGCCGGCCGAGACCGTGAACTACCGGCTGGAGTTCCTGCCCGCCGGTACGCCGCAGCCGGCCGGCGCGCAGCCCGCCGTCGGCCACCCGGCCGGCGCCGCGGCCACCACCAACCCGCGCGAGAACCCGGCGGTCGCGGCCGTGCAGCGGCTGCTGCGCGGCAACGACCCGGGGCTGCTGACCCGCAAGTGGACGATCGCCGGCACCGAGCGGCGCGGCGCCGCGCCGGAGACGCTGCAGGCGATGCTCAACTCGGGCGCGCTGAACGGGCACATCGACCTGATGCTCGGCGCCGGGCTGGTCCTGCGGCCGGCGTCCCGGGCGCTCCCGTTCTGGACCTCCCGACCGAGCATCGTGCTGCGGGCCACCCGCGATCCGAACGAGGTGGTCCAGGGCGGCGCCGGGCCGGCCGGCTACACCTACGACCGCAGCCTGGAGAACTTCTCGCAGGGCATGTACTGGACCGGCTACTACAAGCAGGAGGCCCGGCGCACCGACACCACGCCCGGCGGCCTGAACGTGGGTGGCCGGTTCGTCCAGTCGCTCGCCGGCGAGCCCGCCGGGCAGCACACCCCGGGCGGCAACCGGGTGCCGGCGGTGCTGGAGATCCCCGGCGTCAACGTGGACTGGTCGGCCAGCGAGGAGTCGGCCCGCTCGCATACCGCGATCGACCGGGACACCTACCGGATGGTCGGCCCGACCGACCGGTACGCCAGCGACCGGTTCCGGCTGGAGATCACGTACGTGCCGGCGTCCCGGCCGTCCAAGCTGCTCAACTCGATCTTCGGCGGGATCCCGGCGGCGGTCTGGTCGCGGTACAGCGGGGCGCGCCAGCCCGGGGCCGCGCTCACCCCGGTCGACCCGGCCCGTACCGAGAGCCTGTTCCTGCGCGAGCGGGTGCTGGTGCCGCGGGTCACCCAGTACACCGACGCGCTGCCCGGCGCGCTGGCGGGCAACCGCGCGGCCGCCCCGGCCGCCCCGGTGGTGCAGGAAGTCGCGCCGGCCGCCGATCCGGCCGCGCAGATCGCCGCCGACCCGGCCCGCGTCGCGTTCGAGGTGACGCCGGGGAACGTGCTGCGCCGGCAGGTGCACGTGGCCTCGATCAACCACCAGGCGATCCGGGACCTGGCCAGCCAGGCGTTGCGGTCGTTCACCGGCGAGCAGGCCAGCGTCGGCGAGCAGAGCCGGGGCCGTGGCGGCACGGTCGCCCGGCTGCTGCGGCTGGACGGCGGCGGCTTCGCCGGGTTCCTGAACGCGGTCTCGTTCCCGCGGTTGACCCGGGCGTCGCGGTACGCGCTGAGCCCGGACGGGTACGTGTCGCCGGCGCTGGTGCGCGAGGGCGGGGCGCTGACCGACACGAACGGCCGGGTGCGGATCCGGTACGCGTTCTACGACGGCCGGCCGCTGAACTGGGTGCCGTCGTACCTGTACTCGGAGACGTACCACTTCGACGAGTCGGAGACCGTGGACAAGGCCGGCCGCAGCGTCGGCGGTGGGATCTTCGGCGGGCCGATCATTCGCACCGGCGAGCGGGACCCGGCACCCGACTCGGTGGCCGCGAACCGGTCGACGAACGCGTTCTTCTCCGGCAGCCTCGGCGGCGGCCACGAGATCTCCGAGGTGGCCGACAGCAAGCGGCTGCGTGGCACGTTCCGTAACCGGGAGACCGAGTTCCTGCGGGTCCGTGCCGGCATCATGGTCGAGTTGGAGATCGACGCGCACGACCAGCGGGCGATTGTCGCGATGCCGCGGTGGGCGCGGCGGATCCCGTACGTCGGCGGGCTGGCCCGGTACGCCGACGGCGGCACCACCCGGCTGATGTTCCGCATCGACGACGCCGCCGAGCTGCTGGTCGACCCG
>JBBWZH010000063.1:0-2751 GCA_039648995.1 Mycobacteriales bacterium | reverse complement strand
GCTCGGCGTGAACTTCATCGACACCGCCGACTCCTACGGGCCCCACGTGAGCGAGGAGCTCATCGCCGAGACCCTCCACCCGTACCCGGACGATCTCGTCATCGCGACCAAGGGCGGGCTCGAGCGCACCGGCCCGGGACGGTGGCCGGCCAACGGCCGGCCCGAGCACCTGATCGAGGCCTGTGAGGGAAGCCTGCGACGACTCAGGCTCGACCAGATCCCGCTCTACCAGTTCCACCGGCCCGACCCCGCGGTGCCGCTGGAGGACTCGATCGGTGCGCTGGTCACCCTCAAGGAGCGGGGCAAGATCCGACACATCGGGGTGTCCAATGTCAGCGAGGAGCAACTGCGGCGCGCGCAGCGACTCGCCCCGATCGTGTCGATCCAGAACCGCTACAACGTCGACGACCGCCGGTCGGAGTCGCTGGTCGACCTCTGCGAGCAGGAGGATCTGGTCTTCCTGCCGTATGCGCCGATCCAGGATCTGGACAGCAACCGGATCGTGCGGGAAATCGCGCAGCGGCACGCCGTGACACCGCGGCAGACCGTGCTCGCCTGGCTGCTGGCCCGGTCGCCGTCGATCCTGCCGATCCCGGGCACCGGATCGGTGGCCCACCTGCAGGACAACGTCGCCGCCGCGGCGATCACGCTGACCGCGGCCGAGGTCGCCGCCCTGACCGGCAGCGCCGGCTGAGACACGGCCACCCTCACCCGCGGACCTCGGCGGGCGCGGGCCGCGATCCGCGGCGCCCCAGGGCCAGCTCGGTGAGCGCCAGCAGCAGCGCCAGCAGCATGAACCCGGCCGCGGCGAGCAGCGTGTCGGAGATCGCGCTCGGGTAGTCGTGGGTTCGCAGCAGGGCGTGGTAGAAGATCGTCGCCAGCGTCGCGGTGCCGATCGCCGCGCCGACGCGCTGCGCGGTCTGCGCCGCGCCGCCCGCCGCGCCGGCCATCCGCACCGGGACGTTCTGCAGGGTCAGCGTCAGGTTCGGCGAGGTCACCATCCCGCCGCCGAGCCCGGCCAGGAGCAGCGGCCCGAGGACGGCCCACTCCGCGCCGGTGCCGCCGGCCTGCCGCAGCACCAGCGCGGTGACGAGCAGACCGCCGACCGTGGCAGTCAGCCCGCAGACCGTGACCCAGCGCCCGATCCGGGACACCAGCCGGCCCGCGACAACGGCGGAGACGGCGACCCCGAGCGCGAACGGGGTCACGCTCAGGCCCGAGCGCAGCGGCGAGTACCCCAGCCCGTCCTGCAGGTACAGCGCGAAGACCAGCCAGATTCCGGTGAACCCGAGGAAGTAGACCAGGCCGATGCCGACTCCCCAGGAGTACCCGGGGGTGCGCGCCAGCCGCAGGTCCAGCAGCGGCTGCCGCCCCCGCCGCGTCGTCCGCAGCTCCCACCAGACGAACAGCGGCAGCAGCAGCGCGGCCAGCGCCCACAGTACCGACAGCCGGCCGAACCGGCCGCTGTCGATCTCCACCACCGGCAGCAGCAGGCTCAGCACGGCCGCACCGAGCAGCAGCGACCCGACCAGGTCGAGGTCCAGCCCGCGCCACCCGCGGCTGGCGCCGGCCGGCAGGAGCCGGGCCGCCAGCAGCAGGGCGACCACGCCGATCGGCACGTTGATGTAGAACACCCAGCGCCAGGAGTCCGGACCGGTGACGACGGAGAGGATCAGCCCGCCGAACACCGGGCCGGCCGCGGTGGCCAGCCCGGCCGTAGCGCCGATGAACCCGAACGCGCGGCCGCGGTCCGCACCCCGGAACAGCTCCTGGACCAGCCCCGCGTTCTGCGGGATGAGCATCCCGCCCGCGACGCCCTGGACCAGCCGGGCGGCGATCAGCAGCCCGGCGTTCGGTGCCGCCCCGGTCAGCGCGCTGGTCAGCGCGAACGCCGCCACCGCGAGCAGGAACATGCGGCGCCGACCGACGGAGTCGCCGAGCCGGCCCGCCGGCACCAGGGTCAGCCCCAGCGCCAGCGCGTAACCGGACACCACCCACTGCGCGGTCGCCGGCGCCACGGCGAGCTCACGCTCGACCGACGGCAGCGCCACGTTCACGATGCTGACGTCGAGCAGGACCATGAACGCGGCGAGCTGGACCACCGCCAGCGCCCGCCACCGCCGCCGATCCGCTGGCCCGCCGGACACCTCCGGGGCCGTCCTGCTTCGGGCCGGGGCGTTCACCGTGACCGGCCCGGGTCGCGATCCCGCCGGGCGCTGGCCGGCAGGCGGATCGAGTCGACCCGCGGCTGCGCCGCCACCACGTCGGGGCCGGGCACGGACGCGACGTCGGTTGCGGTCATGGCGACTCCTGTCATTCCACAACGATCACCCACCGCAGCGTCCGGCGTCTGCCCGGCCAGCCGCCGGGCACGAGTTCCGGCTAGCTGCCATGCGTCGCCGGTGAGCCAGGCGTGGCGTGCGGCGGTACTGCCGCGGACCGGTGCCGCTGGCTAGTGCTGCAACGGCACTCGGGTGGCGAGATCGCTTACTACGTCTGCTACAGGCCCCGCCGTTCGAGCCTGCTGGATCTGGCCTGGATCGCCGGGACCCGGTGGCGGATCGATGAATGTTTCCAGCAGGCCAAGAACGAGGCCGGGCTCGACCACTACCAGGTCCGGTCCTGGCGGGCCTGGTATGCCCACATCACCCTGTCGATGCTGGCCCATGCCTGGCTCGCTGTCTCCCGATCCCTGGCTGTAAAAGGGGAATCGGTGTCGGCGAGCCAGGCATGATCGGATTCACGCTACCG
>JBBWZH010000029.1:0-10921 GCA_039648995.1 Mycobacteriales bacterium | reverse complement strand
CCGGGGTGAGCGGGGTGAGCGGTCGGTGACGGGCGTGCTGCGCGGCTGCGGGGAGCTGTTCGGGCTGATGCTGAACGTGGTCAAGGCGACGTTCCGGCGGCCGTTCCAGCTGCGCGAGCTGATCCAGCAGGCCTGGTTCGTGGCCAGCGTCACGATCCTGCCGACCGCGTTGGTGGCGATCCCGTTCGGCGCGGTGATCGCGCTGCAACTGGGCTCGCTCACCCGGCAGCTCGGCGCCCAGTCGTTCACCGGCGCGGCCAGCGTGCTCGCGGTCATCCGGGAGGCCAGCCCGATCGTGACCGCGCTGCTGGTGGCCGGCGCCGGCGGCTCGGCGATCTGCGCGGACCTCGGCTCGCGCAAGATCCGCGAGGAGATCGACGCGATGCAGGTGCTCGGTATCGACCCGGTGCAGCGGCTCGTGGTGCCCCGGGTGCTGGCCACGATGCTGGTCGCGGTGCTGCTGAACGGCCTGGTCAGCGTCGTCGGCGTGGCCGGCGGCTACTTCTTCAACGTGATCCTGCAGGGCGGCACGCCGGGCGCGTACCTGGCCAGCTTCTCGGCGCTGGCGCAGCTTCCCGACCTCTACGCCGGCGAGATCAAGGCGCTGGTGTTCGGGGCGATCGCGGCGCTGGTGGCGGCGTACAAGGGGCTGTCGGCCGGGGGCGGCCCGAAGGGCGTCGGCGACGCGGTGAACTACTCGGTGGTGATCACGTTCCTGCTGCTGTTCTTCACCAACTTCGTGCTGACCGCGGTCTACTTCCAGATCGTCCCGGCGAAGGGCGGCTGAGGTGGCCGGCCTCGGTGATCTCGCCGCCCGGGCGGCCCGCCGGCCGCTGACCGCGCTGGACGCGCTCGGCGAGCAGCTCGCGGTCTACCTGCGGGCGATCGTGGCGATCCCGCGGGCGATCCGGCGGCACCAGCGCGAGGTGCTCAAGCTGCTGGCCGATGTGAGCTTCGGCGGTGGCGCGCTGGCGGTGGCCGGCGGCACCGTCGGGGTGATCGCGTTCCTCTGCTTCTTCACCGGCACCGAGGTCGGCCTGCAGGGCTACGCGGCGCTGAACCAGCTCGGTACGTCCGCGTTCACCGGTTTCATCTCGGCATACTTCAACACCCGCGAGATCGCCCCGCTGGTCGCCGGGCTGGCGCTGTCGGCGACGGTCGGCTGCGGCTTCACCGCGCAACTGGGCGCGATGCGGATCAGCGACGAGATCGACGCGCTGGAGGTGCTCGGCGTCCCGTCGCTGCCGTTCCTGGTCAGCACCCGGATCGTGGCCGGGTTCGTCGCAGTGATCCCGCTGTACGTGGTCGGCCTGCTCTCCTCGTACCTGGCGACGCGGCTGATCGCGACCAAGTACCAGGGCCAGTCCGCCGGCACCTACGACCACTACTTCAACCTCTTCTTACCGCCCGGCGACGTGCTGTGGTCGTTCGCGAAGGTGCTGGTGTTCTCGGTGGTGATCGTGCTGACCCACTGCTACTACGGCTACCGGGCCAGCGGCGGGCCGGCCGGCGTCGGCGTCGCGGTCGGGCGGGCGGTGCGGACCAGCATCGTCGCGATCAACGTGATCGACTTCTTCCTCAGCCTGGCGATCTGGGGCGCCACCACGACCGTCCGGATCGCGGGGTGACCGTGATGTCCGTGCTGGCCCGCCGACCGCCTCCGCTCCGCTCCGCGGGCCTTGGCGGCCCTACGATGCTCACTGCGGCGGCCGGCTCGTGACCGCGATGCGGCGGCGGGCGCTCGGGGTCGCGTTCCTGCTGGTGCTCGCGCTGCTCGCGGGCCTGTCCGTGGCGGTGTACCGCAAGACGTTCGTCCGGGTCGTCGCGGTCACCCTCGACGCCGACCACGTCGGCAACCAGCTCACCCCGGCCGCGGACGTGAAGCTGCGCGGCATCGTGGTCGGCGAGGTGCGCTCGATCCGGTCCACAGGCGACGGTGCCCGGGTCCGGCTGGCGCTGAAGCCGGACCTGGTGCCACTGGTCCCGGCGAACGTGGCGGCCCGGCTGCTGCCCAAGACGCTGTTCGGCGAGCGGTACGTGGCACTGGTCATCCCGCCCGGGGCCACCGCGCCGCCGATCAGCGCCGGCGCGGTCATCGGGCAGGACCGGTCGGTGGCCGCGATCGAGCTGGAGCAGGTGTTCGCGGACGTGCTGCCGCTGTTGCGCACGCTCCAGCCGGAGAAGCTGGCCGCCACGCTGACCGCGCTGGCCCAGGCGCTGCACGGCCGCGGCGACCGGCTCGGCGCGAACCTGACCAGCCTGGGCGACTACGTCCGGCGGCTGAACCCGGCGCTGCCCGCGCTGGCCGAGGACATCCGCGGGGTGGCCGACGTCGCCAACACCTACGCCGCCGCCGCGCCGGACCTGCTCGGCGTCCTCGCCAACCTCACCGTGACCAGCGCGACGATCGTGTCCCAGCGGGCCGCGCTGGCGGCCGTACTGAGCCAGACCACGACCGCGGCGGACGAGACACGCGGGCTGCTGTCCGCCAACGGCGACCGGCTGATCCGGCTGTCCGCGACAAGCCGGCCGGTGCTGGAGATGCTGGCCCGGTACGCCCCGGAGTACCCGTGCCTGCTCGCCGGGCTGGCCGCGTTCACCCCGCGGGCGGAGAAGATCTTCGCGGGCGGCGCGCTGCACATCACGCTGGAGGCGGTCCGGGACCGCGGCAAGTACGTCCCGAGCGACCGGCCGGCGTACATCGCGGACAGCGGGCCGAGCTGCGCCGGGCTGCCCACCCCGCAGATGCCGTTCGGCCAGCGGCACATTCCGGACGGCAGCGCCCCGCGGGGCACCGGTTCACTGGACGCGCTGCCCACCCTGGGCGGCGCGCCGGCGGGCTTCACGGCCGGCAGTGCCGACATGGGCGAGGCCGGCGGCCCGGCCGAGCGGAGCCTGCTCGGCGCGCTGCTGGCCCCGTCGCTGCACACCACCCCGGACGCGGTGCCCGATATCGCCCCGCTGCTGTTCGGCCCGCTCGCCCGGGGGATGGCGGTGAACGTCTCGTGAGGCGCGATGCCCGCGCCGTCGGTGCGCCGCTGGTGAAGCTGGCCCTGTTCGCGGTCGTCACGCTGGCCGCGAGCTACGTGCTCGCGGTGACGATCTCGAACAAGGGCTACGGCGCGGTCAGCACCTACCGGGCCGAGTTCACCGACGTGACCGGCCTGCTGAGCGGCGACGACGTGCGCATCGCCGGAGTCCGCGTCGGCGAGATCGGCAAGATCCGGGTGGTGCGGCACAGCGTCGCCGAGGTGACGTTCAGCGTCCGCCGGGACGTGCTGCTGCCGGCCGGTGTGCTGGCCGCGATCCGCTGGCGGAACCTGGTCGGCCAGCGCTACCTCGCGCTCACCCAGGGCCCCGGCAGGGTCGGCGCGACGCTGCCGACCGGCGGCGTGATCCCGGCCTCCCGGACCACCCCGTCGCTCGACCTGACCGCTCTGTTCGGCGGGTTCCAGCCGCTGTTCCAGGCGCTCGACCCGACCCAGGTCAACCAGCTGTCCTACGAGATCATCCAGGTGCTGCAGGGCGAGGGCGGAACGGTCGAGCAACTGCTCGCGCACACCGCCTCGCTGACGTCCACCCTGGCCGCGAAGGACGCGGTGATCGGCCGGCTGGTGACGAACCTGAACACGGTCGTCGGCACGCTGTCCACACGGGACAGCCAGCTGTCCGGGGCGATCGGCGAGCTGCGCCGGCTGGTGTCCGGGCTGGCCGCGGACCGGACCGCGATCGGCGAGTCGCTCACCGGCATCGACGGGCTGGCCGCCGCGACCGCGGACCTGCTGGTGAAGGCGCGGCCGGCGATCAGGTCCGATGTGGACCAGCTGGGCAAGGTGGCGAAGAACCTGAACGACTCGTCCAGCGTGGTTGACGGCGTGCTGCAGCGGCTGCCCGGCAAGCTGGCCACGATCACCCGGACCGCCACCTACGGCTCCTGGTTCAACTTCTACCTCTGCTCCCTGGACGGGAAGGTCGGCCTGCCGGTCGGGACGGTCTTCACCCCGAAGCTGGCGGTCGACCAGGCAAGGTGCCGATGACCCCGCGCCCGCACCGCCCGGCCTGGCTGGCCCGCCCGGCCTGGCTTGGTCGTCCGGCGTGGCTGGGTCGTCCGGCCTGGCTTCGGCGGCCGGCGTGGTCGCACCGCGCGGCCGGCCCTCCGGCCCAGGCCGGCAGTGCTGGCCAGGCCGGCAGTGCTGGCCAGGCCAGTGGTGCGGCCCGGTCCGGCAGTGCGGCCCGGGCCGGTCGCCGGTCCTGGCTGCGGCTGCCGGGCCGGCGGCGGGAGCGCAACCCGCTGCTGCTCGGCGTGGTCGGGCTGGTGCTGGCCGGGCTCTTCCTGCTGGCCGCCTTCAACGCGGACCGGCTGCCGATCATCGGCGGTGGCGACACGTACGCGGCCGCGTTCAGCGAGGCGGCCGGGCTGCGGCCCGGCGACGAGGTGCGGGTGGCCGGGGTCAAGGTCGGCACGGTCACCGCGATCGGGCTGGACCGCGACCACGTCCGGGTCCGGTTCCGGGTCAAGGGCGCCTGGGTCGGCGACCAGACCTCGGCCGCTATCAAGATCAAGACGCTGCTCGGCCGCAAGTACCTGGCGCTGGAGCCCGCCGGCGACCGGGAGCTGGCGGCCGGTGGCGAGATCCCGCTGGCCCGCACCACCTCGCCGTACGATGTGCTGGAGGCATTCTCCGGGCTGACCCGGACCGTCGACGCGATCGACACCGACCAGCTGGCGAAGGCGTTCCAGACGCTGTCCGCCACGTTCGCCGGCACGCCGGCGGAGGTGCGCGGCTCGCTGGCCGGCCTGTCCGCGCTGTCGCGGACGGTCGCCAGCCGGGACGCGCTGCTGCGCCAGCTGCTGTCCCGCACCCGGTCGGTGACCACCGTGCTGGCCGCCCGCAGCGGCGACCTGACCGCGCTGATCACCGACGCCGGCAAGCTGCTCACCGAGGTCCGCAACCGGCGGGCCGTGATCTCCGCGCTGCTGGTCGACACGTCCGCGCTGTCGGTGCAGCTGTCCGGGCTGGTCGCCGACAACCGGGCCCGGCTCGGCCCGGCGCTGACCGAGCTGCGCGGCGTGCTGGACCTGCTGCGCCGCAACCAGTCCAATCTGGACCGCAGCCTGGCGCTGCTGGCACCGTTCGTCCGGGTCTTCGCCAACACCGTGGGCAACGGCCGCTGGTTCGACACCTACCTGCAGAACCTCGTCATCCCCGGCCCGCTCACCGTCGCCCCGGGACGGACCCGATGACCGCACCCGCCGCACCCGCAGCGCCCGCCGCGCCCCGGCCGGGGCGCCGTCGACTGCTGCCGCGGCGGCTGCCCGGCTGGCTGCCGCCGATGAGCCGGTTGCCCCGCACCACCCGGGCGCTGCTGCTCGTCTTCCTGCTGGTGGCCGCGTTCGTGGCCGGCTCCGCGGTGCTCGGCGGCAGCCCGCAGACGCACGTCACCGCGCATTTCAGCCGGGCCGTCGGCGTCTACCCGGGCTCGGACGTCCGGGTGCTCGGCGTGAAGATCGGCAGGATCACCGAGGTGGTGCCGGAGGGGGCCAGCGTCCGCGTGCGGATGTCCTATGACGCCAACCAGCCGGTCCCGGCGGACGCGATCGCGGTGATCATCCCGCCGTCCGTGGTCAGCGACCGGTACGTGCAGTTGGCGCCGGTGTACCGGGGCGGCCCGATGCTGGCGGACGGAGCCGACATCCCGCTGCGCCGCACCGCCAGCCCGGTCGAGCTGGATGACATCTACGCCGCGCTGAACGACCTGTCCGTCGCGCTCGGCCCGAAGGGCGCCAACGCCCGCGGCGCGCTGTCCACAGTTGTCGATGTGGCCGCGGCGAACCTCGCCGGCAACGGAGCCGCGCTGGGCCAGTCGCTGGCCGACCTCTCCCGCGCGGTGCAGACGCTCGGCGACGGCCGGCAGGATCTGGTCGGCGTGCTGCGCAACCTGGCCACCTTCACCACGGCGCTGGCCAGCAACGACCAGCAGGTGCGGCAGTTCAACCAGCTGCTCGCCGCGGTCGCCGGGCAACTCGCCGGCGAGCGCACCGAGCTCGCCGCGGCACTGTCCAATCTGGCTACCGCGCTGGGCCAGGTCAGCGCGTTCGTGCGCGAGAACCGCAACCAGCTGCACGCCGACCTGAGCGGGCTCGCGCGGATCACCGGCGTGCTGGTCAAGCAGCGCGCAGCGCTGGCCGAGGTGCTGGACACCGCGCCGCTCGCGCTGGGCGACATCGCCAACGCGTACAACGCCTCGTCCGGCACGCTGGACACCCGCGACCAGCTGGGCTCGCTCGGTGACCCGGCCGTCCTCTGTGGACTGCTGGACGCCGCCGGCAAGCTGCCCGCGCTGGACCCGCTGAAGAAGCAGCTCTGCCAGGCGCTGGCCGGCACGCTGGCCACGCTGCCGACGATCCCGGGAGCCGTGCCGCCGCCCGGCACCCCCGGCACCGGCCCGGGCCTGCCGACGATCCCGGGGCTGCCGCCGCTGCCGCTGCCCAGCCTGCCGGTCCCGCTGCCATCGCTGCCGTTGCCGCTGCCCACGCTCCCGCTGCCGTCCCTCCCGCTGCCCGGCCTGCCGATCGGCGGAGGTGGCCCATGAGGCGCCCGGCCCGGCTCGCCGCCCTGCTGGCCGCCGCCAGCGTGGCGGCGGCCGGGTGCGGGTTCCACGGCCTCTACGACGTCGCGCTGCCCGGCGGCGCGGACCTGGGTGATCACCCGTACCGGATCCAGGTCGACTTCGCCGACGTGCTGGACCTGGTGCCGCAATCGGCGGTCAAGGTGAACGACGTGCCGGTCGGCCGGGTCGAGACGATCGCGCTGGTCGACTGGCACGCCCGGGTCACGGTCGCGCTGCGCGGCGACATCCAGCTGCCCGCGAACGCGACCGCCGAGCTGCGGCAGAGCAGCCTGCTGGGGGAGAAGTTCGTCTCGCTCGGCCCGCCGACCGCGGAACCGCCGACCGGCCGGCTGGCGGCCGGCGCGACCATCCCGCTCGGCCGGTCCGGCCGCAACCCCCAGGTGGAGGAGGTCCTCGGAGCGCTCTCGCTGCTGCTCAACGGCGGCGGCCTGCCGCAGCTGCGCACGATCACCCGGGAACTGAACGCCGCGCTCGGCGGCCGGACCGCCGCGCTGCGCTCCACAGTGGACGCGCTCGGCACGTTCATCCGGGGGCTGGACGGCCAACGCACCCAGATCGTCCGCGCGATCACCGGCCTGGACCGGCTGACCCGCACGCTGGCCGCGCAGCACCAGGTGATCGGCACCGCGATCGAGACGCTGCCGGCCGCGTTCACCGTGCTCGCCGACCAGCGCGGCCAGCTGACCCGGATGCTGACCGCGCTGAACCGGCTCGGCCAGGTCGGCGTGCACGTGATCGAGGGCAGCGAGGCCGACACGGTGGCCGCGCTGCGGGCGCTCGCGCCGACGCTGACCCAGCTCGCCGCGGCCGGCCGGGACCTGCCGAACGCGCTGGAACTGCTGCTCACGTTCCCGTTCCCGCGCGCCGCCACCGCCGCGATCCACGGCGACTACACCAACGTGGACGTGACCGCCGACCTCGATCTCGGCGACCTGCTGGACAACCTGCTCGGCGCGTACGCCGCCCGCGCCGCGGCCGCCGGGAAGACCGGGCAGAAGTCCGCGCAGAGCGGCAACGGTCTGCCGGTGGTCGGCGCCCTGCCCACGATCCCCGGCGTCCCGCTGCCCGGCACCGGCGGCACCCGATGACCGGCACCGCGCCCGCCCGGCGGCCCGGCCCGAGCACCGGCCCGACGAGCGCGGGGCCCGATGATCGGCGGTACCCGATGAGCGGAGGCGGCCGATGATCGGCAGGTCGGTGGTGCTCCGGCTGATCGCGTTCGTGGTCGTGTCCGTGGTCGGCGTCAGCTACGTCGCGGTCCGGTACGCGGGGCTGGGCCGGCTGTTCGGTTCCAGCTACACCGTGCACGCGGACTTCTCCGATTCCGGCGGCATCTTCACCGGCGCCGAGGTCACCTACCGCGGCGTCCGGGTGGGCCGGGTCGGCCCGCTGCGGCTGCGCCCGGACGGGGTCCGGGTCGACCTGCTGCTGGACGGCGACGCGCCGCCGATCCCGGCCGACGCCCGGGCGGTGGTGGCCGACCGGTCCGCGGTCGGCGAGCAGTACGTGGACCTGCAGCCGGCCACCGGCGCCCGGCCCTTCCTGCAGGACGGCGCGGTGCTGCCGGCCAGCCGGAACCGGATCCCGGTGCCGACCGAGACCGTGCTGCTGAACCTCGACCGGGTGGTGCGGTCGGTGGACCGCGACCACCTCAGCACCGTGATCGACGAGCTGGGCACCGCGTTCACCGGCCGTGGCCCGGACCTGCAGCGGCTGCTCGACTCGGGTGACGCGCTGCTGGCCGCGGTGCGGTCGGCGCTGCCGCAGACGCTGCGGCTGATCGAGAACGGCCGGGTGGTGCTGGCCACGCAGCGGGCGTCCGGCTCCGCGATCCGGTCCTGGGCGCGCGACCTGCGGCTGCTCACCGCGCAGCTGAAGACCAGCGACCCGGACCTGCGGCGGCTGCTGGCCAACGCCCCGCCGGCGGCCAGCGAGCTGACCGCGCTGGTCCGGGAGGACCGCACCGACTTCGGCGTGCTGGTGGCGAACCTGCTGACCGTCGGCGAGGTCACCGTGCGCCGGCTGCCCGCGGTGCGGCAGCTGCTGGTGACCTACCCGGTCGCGGTGGCCGGTGGCTTCACCGTGGCGCCGGGCGACGGGACCGCCCACTTCGGGCTCGTGCTGAACGTCGGTGACCCGCCCGCCTGCACCGCCGGCTACGGCGGCACCACCCGGCGGGCGCCGACCGACACCCGGCCGGCCACACCCAACGCCGACGCCCGGTGCACGGCGCCCGCCGGCGGCCCGATCAGCGTCCGCGGCGCGCAGAACGCACCCCGGCCCGGCGGCCCCGAGCCCGGCGCCGTCCCACCACCCGCCGGCCCGGCCGGCCCCGCCGCGCCCGCACCAGCCGCCGCCGGGCCGGCCGACCCGCTGCCGTACCTGCTCGGCTCCACCGGCGGCCAGCGGGACCTGCTCGGCGACCGCTCCTGGCTGGCGCTGCTCCTGTCCGGGCTGGGCACCGGCTGATCAGGGCCGTTACCTCCCCCCGCTGTCCTCGTTGGACTGGCATGACCGTGCCTCCCGGCGACCCCCTCCGCTCCGCTCCTCGCTCGCTGGCGCTCGCTGCGATGCTCACCGCGGAGGCCGCCCCGTGATCGTCGCGAAGCCCGTCGCCAGCGCGGAACCGGTCGAACCGGCCGAGCCGGCGGAGCCAGCGGAACCGGGGCCGGCCGAACCAGCGGAACCGGCCGAGGCGGGTGAGCCAGCCGCCGGGGGTCGGGGGCGCCGGCTGCCACGGCTGCTGCCCGGCCTGCTGGTGATCGCGCTGGCCGCCGCCAGCCTGCTGTTGTGGGCCGGCAGCCGGTCGGCCAACGCCGCCGCGGCCACCCGGGACGACGTGCTGGCCGCCGCCCGCCAGGAGGCGGTGAACCTGACCAGCCAGGACTACCGCACCGTGGACGCCGACCTGCGCCGGATGGCCGACGGTGCCACCGGGCAGCTCCGTGACGACCTGAACCAGCGTTCCACCCCGGCCAAGCAGGTGGTGGTGAAGAACAAGGCGGTCGCCCGCGGCGTCGTGGTCGAGGCCGGGCTGGTCCTGCTGCATGACGGCTCGGCCACCGCGCTCGTCGCCGTGGACAGCACGGTCACCAGCGGCGGCACCGCGTCGGCCAGCCACCGCTACCGGTTCCAGCTCGACCTGGCCCGGGTCGGCGACCGCTGGCTGGTCAGCAACCTCACCGCCGTCGGCCTCACCTCCTAGGAGAAGCACAGTCGTGACCGTGTACCCCGGCGGCCTCCTCCGCTCCGCTCCTCGCTCGCTGGCGCTCGCTGCGATGCTCACCGCGGAGGCCGCCTCATGACCGTGTATCCGAGACAGCCGAGACAGCCGAGACGGTCACGGACATGAACACCTCCGACCACCCCTCCGACGACCGCGAGCCGGCCGGCGGGACGGTGGGTGAGCCGGCTGGTGAGGCGACCGCGCAGGAGCCCGACGCCGACGACACGGCTACTGACAGCGACGAGCCGGACGGCTCCGCGGGGCGCCGCCGGAGCGCCCGTCCCGCCGTCCGCGCCGTCATGGTGGTCGTCGTGATCGCCCTCGCCGGCCTCACCGCACTGCAGGCGGTCGGCTACCACCGCGCCAGAGCCCGCGCGGCCGCCGAGGCGGCGGTGCTCGGCCCGGCGAAGACCGCGGCCGCGCGGATCCTGTCCTACGACTACCGGCACATCGACCGGGACGCGAGCCAGGCCAGCGCGGTACTCACCGGTGTCTTCCGGGGCCAGTACGAGGCGGTCATGCGGCAGCAGATCGTCCCGCAGGCGCCGAAGCAGCACGCGGTGGTGCAGGCCGAGGTACTCAGTGCCGGGGTGACCGCGGTCAGCGCCGACGGCACGCAGGCGGTCGTCCTGATCTTCGCGAACCAGACCGTATCGAACACCTCGACGCCGCAGCCACGGGTTGATCAGGTCCGGGTCCGACTCACCTTGGACCGCGTCGGCCAGGGCTGGCTGGTGTCCAAGGTTGACGCACTGTAGTCACTGGCCAGGAGCCGTCCGGGCGGTCGCGGCGTCCCCCGACCGGTCGGATCTTCGCCACCGTCCGGCCACCGCGAAGACACCGCCCGGGTGCCTTCCCCGGCCGCGCGCGGTCCGCCTGGACCACTCCTGACCTGCCCCGATGCGATGACAACGGTGCGTGCCCTCTTGACGACTGGACCTGTCCCGAGTCACTCTGTGGCCACTGTGAGCGTCCCTCGCCCGCCGCGGACGATGACGTCCTGGACAGCAGTGGCCATCAGGGCTACACTGCTCGTTTGCGCTGCCCCCTGACCTCCCGACC
>JBBWZH010000583.1:0-33466 GCA_039648995.1 Mycobacteriales bacterium | reverse complement strand
ACGTGACCCTCCGTGGGTCTATCGACGGCCGCGTAGTGGGCGGAGGCGTCGACGGACCGGCGTGCACCGGAGGCGGACTACTCACCTGGAGCGACCTCGCGGGCAACTCGCCCGCGGGAGTGGCGGCAGCACGTGCCACCGCGAGCCAACTGTACCAGCCAGCGGATCTTTGCCGCCGGCCCGCCCCGGCCGCCGACCACCTCGTGTCGAGCGGCGGCCCGCTGGGAAAGATCACCATGTGGTCAACCCTGAGCGGCGGCCGGTATCCGGCAGCGTGGGCGACACCGTCGGAGTCGAGGAGGAATTCCACGTCCTCGACCCGGACAGCGGCCGGTTGGCTCCGGTTGACGCCACCCGGCTGGCCGGCCTCGGCAGCGAGCCGGTGGCCGTGCCGGAGTTCCTGCGGACCGTGGTGGAGACCGGGAGCTCGGTCTGCCGGTCGCTCGGGGAGCTGCGGGCCGACCTGTTCCGGCGCCGGTCCCGGCTGCGGGCCGCGGTGGCCGCGCGGGGGCTGGAGGTGGTGGCCGCCGGCACCGTGCCGGACGCCGGCGTCCGCGTGGTCGGCGTCTACCCGACCGACCGGTACCGCCACCTCGCCGAGGAGTACCAGCAGCTGGCCCGGGAGCAGCTGGTCTGCGCGTGCCAGGTGCAGGTCGGCGTGCCGGACCGGGAGCTGGCGGTCGCTGTCGCCGACCGGATCCGGGTCTGGCTGCCCGCGCTGCTGGCGCTGTCGGCCAGCTCGCCGTTCTTCGGCAACCGGGACACCGGCTACGCCTCGTACCGGACGATGCTCCTGTGGCGCTGGCCGACCGCGGGGCCGCCGGCCGGGTTCGGCTCGGCCGCCGAGTACGACCGCGTGGTGGACGCGCTGATCCACACCGGCACGATCAGCGACCCCGGCATGATCTATTTCGACGTCCGTCCGTCGGTCCGCTACCCCACCGTGGAGATCCGGGTGGGCGATGCCTGCCCGCTGCTGGACGACGTGCTGCTGCTCGCCGCGCTCGGCCGGGCCCTGGTCCGCGTCGCCGCGGCGGAGGCGCTGGCCGGCACCCCGGCGCCGCTGGTGCGGCCGGAGCTGCTGCGCGCGGCCACCTGGCGGGCCGCCCGGTCCGGCCTGGACGCGACGCTGATCGACCCGGTCCGGCTGACGGCGCTGCCGGCCGCCGAGCTGATCGACCGGTTGGTCGACCATGCCGGGCCGGCGCTGGCCGCGGCCGGGGAGCAGGCGGACGTGGCACGGCTGCTCGCCTCCGCCCGCAGCCGGGGCACCGCGGCCGCCCGGCAGCGGGCCGCGCTGGCCCGGCGCGGCGACCTGCACGACGTCGTCCGGTTGCTGATCGACGAGACCGCCGCCGGGCCGGGCTGACCGCGCCGCGGCGGCGCGCGGCTCAGCCGGGCTGCAGCTCCACCGGCGCCGGCGTGGGCAGCGGGACCGCGCGCAGCGTCGCGGCGTGCAGCAGGTCGTCAGCGGTGACCTTGCCGGCGTCGCGGGCGACCGCGAGCCCGCGCCGGTCCAGGTCCTCGGCGAGCTGCAGCTGGTGGTCGTCGGTGTGCTCGCCGCGGTGCACCCGGCGCGGCAGCAGCACCGGGCAGCGGCCGGCGTCCAGCGCGAGCAGCGCGGAGCCGAGCCCGGCGTGCCCGATCACGACATCGGCGTCGGCGGCCGCCGCGGCCAGGTCGTCGGGCGGCACCAGCTCGACCCCGTCGATGCCGAGGTCGGCGACGTACGTCCAGCCGGTCTGCCAGAGCACCTCGGCGTCGGGCGCGAGCACCGCCGGGAGCACCGCGGCCAGCCGCTCCGCCGCGCGCCGGAACGGGAACCCGCGCTGGGTGCCGAAGGTGACCAGCACCCGGTTCAGGCTGGTCCGCCCGGTGCCGACGGGCAGGCTGTCCGCCGCGTAGCCGTCCAGCACCGAGCCGCGGTACTGCCAGCGCGGGCCGGCCCAGGCCTGGTGCTGCGTGTAGAGCCGCACTCCGGGCAGCCCGGCGATCATCCGCCCGGTCAGGCTCGGGCCGCGGCGCCGGCAGCAGCTCTCGAAGTAGTGCACGCCCAGCCCCCGGGTACGCGCGGCGAGGCTGAACGGCACCGCGACGGCCGCGCCGGTGGACACCACCCGCGCGTACGACCGGGCCCGCAGCAGCTTGTGCGCCCGCGGCAGAGCGCGCACCGCGGCACCCAGATCCTTCGGCTCGATCGGCGGGATGAAGTGCGCGGTGCGGCCGGCCAGCCGCCGCCGGGACTGCACCGAGTCGAACGTCACCCATTCCTCCCCGCCGGCGGGCGGGGTCAGCCTCGGCGCCAGCCGGACGAGTTCGTCCAGATGGCCGCCGGTCGAGCAGACGTAGAGCACCGGATCCCCCGTGGCCACGGCGCGCCTCCTGACTAGGTCGTGGTGCTGCACGCTTGACACAAGTGTGCGCCGCGCGGCACACCGGCGGGGCGGGTTGCCGGCGATTCACCCCGGGGTGGTCGGCCGGGAACAGCAGCGGGGGCGCGGCCAGCGCCGCGCCCCCGCCCGCCGTGCCGCGCTAGCTCACCAATGGTGGCCCGGCCGCGCGGCATCGGCCGCGAACTGGCTGACCCAGACAAGCGGCGCGTTCCAGTTGATCGCTTCCTCGTTGGTGGAGTAGGAGTTGATGTCGTCCACGTAGCAGCGCTGCGGGGCACAGCCGGGCAACTGCCGCGCGGCGACCGGGTCCTGCAGGCCGGAGTTCGGCCCGCCGGCGATGGTGCCGGCCGGCGGGTGCGGCAGCGTGGCGTCCAGCTGGTTCGCCCAGAACCGGTGATGCTCGTTCTGGGTGGCGTGGTCGCCGTAGCCGGTGACGTACGACTGGTTCAGACCGTTGCGGCCCAGGATGTAGTCGAGCGTCTCCACGGCCCCGTCGCGGTACGTCGACCGGCCGGTGTAGTCGGCCGCGGCGCCGAGCACCAGCGCGTTGTTCAGCACCTGGCTGTTCGAGCCCCAGACGTAGCCGCTGGCGCCGAACGGAACCGGGTAGGCCTGGCTGTGCATCGCCGTCAGGTAACCGTCGGCGGCGGTGGCGATGCCGGTGCGGACGGCCGCCCGGGCCGACCGCGGCAGCGCGTTCGGCACCAGCGCGAGCGTCAGGTCACCCAGCGCGCCGACCGACTGCCAGCTGAACCCGCCCGGCGTGAAGCTCTTGGCCAGGTACAGCGGCGAAGAGGTCAACGCGGTGCGGTAGGCCGGCTTGCCGGTGGTGGTGAACAGCTCCGCGGCCGCCCAGTAGAACTCGTCGGTCACGTTGGTGTCGTCGTACGCGCCGCCGCCGGTGCTGTCGGCACCGGACGCGAAGATCGCCGGGTGCGCGACCGCGGCCGCCCACGCCTTCTCCGCCGCGACCCGCAGCTGGGCCGCGAACCGCCGGTCGAACCGCTGCCAGATGCGCGCGCCCTGGGCCGCGGTGGCCGCCAGGTTCAGCGTGGCGGCGGTGCTCGGCGCGTGCAGGAACCGCGGCTGGTTGTCCAGCCAGGGCATGGTCGGCAGGCCGGTCCAGTTCTCGTCGTGCACCTTCTGGTGCGCCATCCCGGCCAGCGGCTGGCCGTCCGGCACCTGCATCTCCAGCAGGAACGCCAGCTCCCAGCGAGCCTCGTCCAGGATGTCCGGAACGCGGTTGTGCGCCTCCGGGATGCGCTGCGTGCCGTCCGCGAACGCGCGCTTGTCGGCGCCCGGCACGAGCTGGCTGCGCTCGTACGCGTTCTGCAGCTGCCAGACCGCGATGCCGCCGTTGACGACGTACTTGCCCTGGTCACCGGCGTCGTACCAGCCACCCTGCACGTCCAGCGAGTAGTCGCAGACGCCGGGCAGGCAGGGCACGAGCGTGTCGCCCTGGTTCGGCGCGACGCCCAGGTGGCCGGCCGGGCGGGCGTGGTCGGCACCGACGAACCGGGCCTCGATCGGGATGCCGCTGCGCTGCTGGTAGTAGAACTCCAGCGCGTCGTTCGGCAGCGTGCTGTAGATCGAGTTGGAGATGTCGAACGGGTGGCTGGTCTGGTCGCCGACGGTCAGCGTGTAGCCGGTGCCGGCCCGGCTGAACCGGCTGAAGTCGATCAGTTGGGCCGTGTCGCCGGACGCGGCATCGGCGCCGAACAGCGTGGTCATGCCGTGGGCCACCACCCGCCCGGCTGCGGTGGCCAGCGTCCAGGCCTGCGGGGTCGCCGCGTCGGTGACCACCGAGGCGTGCTTGGGCAGGTTGGTCAGGTAGCCGACCTGGTTCACCCGCACCGCGGGGCCGGTGTCCTGCACCGGGCCGCCGCTCTGCTCACCGCCGACCAGCGAGATGTTGTCCAGGCAGACCCGCGAGCTCGGGGCGTTGGCGCCGAGCTGGAAGGTGACCTGGCCGGCGGGCGTGCCCAGGCTGGAGCTGAAGTCGAACGAGAACGCCTGCGCGGTCGGGGTCAGCGCGACCCGCTGCGCGAACGCCGAGGCGAACGGGTCGACGTTCTGCTGCACGGTCGTCGTCATCGAGATCGCCGGGTCGGCGGTGGCCGTGAATGAGTACGTGTAGGCCTTGCCGAGCTCCAGCGGCACCTGGTCCTGACCGACGATCAGGTCCCACGGGTTGACGCTGCCGCCGGTGACGTTGACGCACCACTGGCCGGCGTCCACCCCGGCGGTGACGTTCGCGCCGAGCCACCAGGGGGCGAACGTGCCGCTGTCAAAGGTGCCGTTCAGCAGCCGTTCCGGGCCCTCGGCGGCGCTGCCGACCGACGGGGTCGCGGTGACGGCGAGGCCAGCTAACGCGACGGCCACACCAGCGGCCACCCAGGGCCGCCGGGACGCGGCGCGACGAACAGGAAACATGGCATGTCCCTTCCGGATCGCCATTCGACCGAACGCAAGGGCAGCCGCCGCAGCTGTGAGAGCGCTCTCACGGAGAGTATCGACGCGACCGAAGGCGGTCAACACAGTGGTAACGGGCCGCAATCTGACTGATGCCTATCCGTGCCCAGCCTCGCTATCCTCGCGTCTCTGGCCGGTCGCTCCAGGCGGTAGCTGGCCCGCGCGAGAGGGGCGACGGATGGCGATCGTGACGCCGGGGTTCCACGGGCGGCACCGGGACGGCGG
Source organism: Mycobacteriales bacterium (assembly GCA_039648995.1). Lineage (GTDB taxonomy): Bacteria > Actinomycetota > Actinomycetes > Mycobacteriales > CADCTP01 > JBBWZH01. The sequence goes on along the minus strand of JBBWZH010000583.1, from coordinate 28,376 downwards.
TGACCGGCTACCCCCGGGGCAGTACCTGACCAGTGACTTCCCGGTGCTCTCGGCCGGGCCGACGCCGCGCATCCGGCTGGACCGGTGGGATTTCACGATCACCACCGAGACCGGCCGGGACCACATCTGGACCTGGCCGGAACTGCGGGCGCTGCCGGCCGAGTCGCCCACTGTAGACATCCATTGCGTCACCAAGTGGTCCAAACTGGACACCGCTTGGCGCGGTGTCTCGCTGGACACGCTGCTGGCCGATGTGGACACTGCCGCCGGCTACGCCCTGATCTATTCGTACGGCGGCTACACCACAAACCTGCCGCTGACCGACCTGCTGGACGGCCGGGCATGGCTGGCCTACCAGTACGGCGGCGCCGACCTGACGCCCGAACACGGCGGGCCGGCCCGGCTGCTCGTACCGCACCTGTACTTCTGGAAGTCGGCGAAATGGGTGCGCGGCATCCGGCTGTCCGAGCGGGACGACCCGGGGTTCTGGGAGAGCGTCGGCTACCACAACTACGGAGACCCGTGGCGCGAGCAGCGGTACCAGGGCGACTGACCGGCCGGCTGACCTGGCGGGTGGCCCGGTTGGTCGAGCAGTGGGACGAGACGCCGACCGCGCGCACGCTGGTGCTGGCGGTCCCCGGCTGGCCGGGGCACCTCGCCGGCCAGCACGTGGACGTCCGGCTCACCGCCGAGGACGGGTACACCGCCCAGCGCAGCTACTCGGTCGCGGCGCCGGCCGAGGGCGAACTGGTCACACTGACCGTGCAGCGGCTGGACGACGGGGAGGTGTCGCCGTTCCTGGCCGGCCCGTACGCGGTGGGCGACCCGGTGGAGGTGCGCGGGCCGGTCGGCGGCTGGTTCGTCTGGCGGCCGACCGACGTCGGGCCGGCGCTGCTCGTCGCCGGCGGTTCCGGAGTGGTGCCGCTGATGGCGATGATCCGGGCCCGCCGCGCGGCCGGCTCGTCCGCCCCGTTCCGGCTGGTCTACTCGGTGCGCTCACCCGCCGACCGCTTCTACGCCCCCGAACTGGACGCCCCGCGGCCGGGCGGTGCCGGCGTCGAGGTGTCCTACGTGTACACGCGGGCGGTGCCGCCCGGTTGGCCGACGCGGCCCGGCCGGCTGGCGGCGGCCACCCTGCGATCGGCCGGCTGGTCACCCGAGCGGCAGCCGGCCTGCTTCGTCTGCGGGCCGACCGGCTTCGTCGAGGCGGTCGCGAACACCCTGGTCGACCTCGGTCACGACCCGTCCCGGATCAAGACCGAGCGCTTCGGAGGGAGCTGACATGACCGACGGCTACACCGATGGCAACGCGCTGGCCGGCCCGCTGCGGGAGGTGTTCGCGCTGGACCTCACCGCGGCCACCGGCCGGTGCGTGGGCTGCGGGGTGGAGAACCCCGTGGCGGCGCTGCGCGTGTACGGCCCGGCTCCGGGGCTGGTCGCCCGCTGCCCGAACTGCGCGGACGTGGTGCTGCGCCTGGTCCGCGGGCCGGACGCGGCCTGGCTGGATCTTCGCGGCACCGTGCACTTACGCATCCCGATGCCGGGGTAGCGACGGGTAGCGCAGCGGGAGCGACGGGAGGCCGGAGGTGCCGGGGTCGGGCGGCGAGTGGAATGCTGGCACCATGCCGGGCCCGCCGAACGCTTCGCGCGGCACGGCAGGCGAGCCGGGGCTGGGGGATGCCTCCGCGCGGGTTCCGGCGCCCGAGGCACCGCCGCGCGGGAGCGACACCGACCAGCACCGGGGTGACGAGCGCCGGCCCTGGCGGGTCGAGGGCGCGCCGCCGGCCCCGGGCAACGGCAAGTCCGGCCGGCCGGACTGGATGCGCCTGGTGCGGCGGCTGTGGTGGGTGATCGCGCTCGCCCTGCTGATCAACTACGTGTTCGCCAGCGTGCTGCTCAGCCCGCAGCGCACCGCCGTGTCGTACACGTTCTTCCGGCAGCAGGCGCAGGCCGGCAACGTCGCCGAGATCACCTCGACCGGCGACACGATCCAGGGCCAGTTCCGCACCGCGGTCGCTTACCCGCCGGACAGCCAGAAGACCAGCCAGGTCACCAAGTTCACCACCCAGCGGCCGGCCTTCGCCGACGACGGGCTGATCGAACTGCTGCTGTCCAAGAACGTCACGGTGAACGCCAACCCGGCGGACCGGGTGCCGGTCTGGCAGTCGATCCTGGTCGGCTTCGGCCCGACGATCCTGTTCCTCGGGCTGATGATCTGGTTCTTCCGGCGCGGCGCGGCCGGGCTCGGCGGCATCGGCCGGTCCCGGGCGAAGCGGTACGAGCCGGAGTCCGGGCCGCGCGCCACGTTCGCCGACGTCGCCGGCATCGACGAGGTGAAGAACGAGGTCAGCGAGGTCGTCGACTTCCTGCGCTCGCCGGAGAAGTACCGCCGGGTCGGCGCGACGATCCCGAAGGGGGTGCTGCTGTCCGGCCCGCCCGGCACCGGCAAGACGCTGCTGGCCCGGGCGGTGGCCGGCGAGGCCGGGGTGCCGTTCTTCTTCATCTCGGCGTCCGAGTTCATCGAGATGATCGTCGGCGTCGGCGCGTCCCGGGTGCGGGACCTGTTCGACACCGCGAAGAAGGCCGCGCCCGCGATCATGTTCATCGATGAGCTGGATGCGATCGGCCGGACCCGTGGCGGGCTCAGCGTCGGTGGGGTGGACGAGCGGGAACAGACGCTCAACCAGATCCTCACCGAGATGGACGGCTTCACCGGCACCGAGGGCGTGGTCGTGCTGGCCGCCACCAACCGGCCGGAGATCCTGGACTCCGCGCTGCTGCGGCCGGGCCGGTTCGACCGCCGGGTTTCGATCAGCCCGCCGGACCAGACCGGCCGGCGGATGATCCTGGAGGTGCACACCCGGCACGTCCCGGTCGGCCCGGACGTCGACCTGGCCGCGCTGGCCGCGACCACCGTCGGCATGGTCGGCGCCGAGCTCCGGAACCTGGTCAACGAGGCCGCGCTGCTGACCGCCCGGCGCGGCCACGCCCACGTCGGGATGGCCGAGTTCACCGACGCGCTGGAGAAGGTGGTGCTGGGCGCGCCGCGGTCGATCACGATGACCGCCGCCGAGCGGGAGCGCACCGCCTACCACGAGTCCGGCCACGCGCTGCTGGGCATGCTCACCCCCGGCGCCGACCCGGTCCGCAAGATCTCCATCGTGCCGCGCGGGCATGCCCTCGGCGTCACCCTGCAGAGCCCCGAGATCGACCGCTACAGCTACTCGGAGAAGTACCTGCGCGGCCGCATCGCGGGCGCCCTCGCCGGCCGCGCCGCCGAGGAGATGGTCTACGGCGAGGTCACCACCGGCGCCGAGTCCGACCTCGACCAGGTCAGCCGGCTCGCCCGCCAGATGGTCGGCCGCTGGGGCATGTCCGAACGCATCGGCCCGCTCACCGTCCTGCCGCCGGACGGCCAGGAACAGCCCTTCGGGCTGGACGGCAACGGCCCGTCCCCCGCCACCCGCGAACTCGTCGACAGCGAGATCCGCAAGATCGTCGACGAGTGCTACGCGGTCGCCCTGCAGACCCTCCGCGACCACCGCGACCAGCTGGAACGCCTGGCCCACCGCCTCCTCGACCACGAGTCCCTCGACGCCGACGAGGCCTACACCATCGCCGGCATCCCGCGCACGGCCCGCCCCGACCTCCCCGCGTGACCACCCGCGCGGCCCATCCGGTGGCGGCCCCGAACGGCGGGCGGGGGGCAGCACCAGGGCGGGGACGGCGGGCAGCGGGCCTGATTCCGGCTGATCCGGCTGGTGAACTGTCGGCATGGGACAGGCGGTCGCGCTTCATGTGGTGACGAAGGTCTATGGCGGGCGGGCAGCGACGGTTCGGGCGCTGGACGGGGTCACCGTCGGCTTCGAACAGGGCACGTTCACGGCGGTGATGGGGCCGTCCGGGTCGGGGAAGTCGACGCTGCTGCAGTGCGCGGCGGGGCTGGACAAGCCGACGTCGGGCGAGGTGTTCCTGGCCGGGCAGAGCCTGCGCGGGCTGAGCGAGACGAAGCTGACGCTGCTGCGGCGCGGCCGGGTCGGGTTCGTGTTCCAGTCGTTCAACCTGCTGCCGTCGCTGACCGCGGAGCTGAACGTGGCGCTGCCGCTGCGGCTGGCCGGGCAGCGACCGTCCAAACGGGACGTTCGCGCGGTGCTCGGCGCGGTCGGGCTGGCCGACCGCGCCCGGCACCGGCCGGCGGAGATGTCCGGCGGGCAGCAGCAGCGGGTCGCGATCGCGCGGGCGCTGGTGACCAAGCCTGAGGTGCTGTTCGCGGACGAGCCGACCGGCGCGCTCGACTCGGCGACCAGCCGCGAGGTGCTTACCCTGATCCGCGACCTGGTCGACCACAGTGGACAGACGGTCATCATGGTCACGCACGACCCGGTGACCGCCGCGTACGCGGACCGGGTGGTGTTCCTCGCCGACGGCCAGATCGCCGATGAGCTGCGCGGCCCGACCGCGCAATCGGTCGCGGCCCGGATGACCGGCTTCGAGCTGACCGGGGCACGGCCGTGATCGCGCTGGCCTGGCACACTGTCCGCGCCCGCAAGGCCAGCCTGATCGGCACCTTCATCGCGCTGAGCCTCGGGGTCACGCTGCTGGCCGCGATGGCGCTGACGCTGGCCAGCACCATCGGCCGTGACCGCCCGGTGCGCTGGTTCACCGCCGCCGACGTGGTCGTCGCCGGCGCCGACTCCGTCACCGTCCACTTTGGAAGTGGTGAGGACGCCGAGACCGAGTCGGTGCGGACCGTCGAGGCGCGGGCGGTCCCGGCCACGCTGGCCGCCCAACTGTCCGATGTGGACGCTTCGGTGCTGGTCGACTACGCCGGCCCGGCGAGCGCGGCCGGGGCGCCCGGCTCCACCGCGCACCCGTGGTCGTCGGCCGCGCTGCACCCGTACAGCTGGGTGGCCGGCGGGCCGCCGAGCGGACCGGACAGCGTGGTGCTGACCGCGCCGACCGCGCACCGGCCCGGCGACCGGATCACCCTGCAGACCGCCGGCGGGCCGCGTGCGGTCACGGTCAGCGGAGTGCTGAGCGCCACCATTCCGGCGTTCTACGTCACCGACCAGACCGCGTCGGAGCTGGCCGGCGGCCGCGTCGACGCGGTCGCGCTCACCGCGCGGCCGGGCACCGCCGACCTGGCAGACCGGGTGCGGGCCGTCGTGGGCGGCGAGCCGGTGCGCGTGCTGACCGGGTCGCACCGGCACGACGCCGAGCCGGCCCCGGACGACGACCAGCTGGTCGGCGCGATCGCGCTGCTCGGCAGCACCGCGGGCGTGGCCGGCTTCGTCTCGGTCTTCGTGGTGGCCGGCACGTTCGGGTACGCGGTGGCCGCGCGGCGGCGCGAGTTCGGGCTGCTGCGAACGGCCGGCGCGACGCCGCGCCAGGTGCGCCGGCTCGTGCTCGGCGAGGCGCTGGTGGTGGGCGTGCTCGCCGGCCTGACCGGCGGCGCGCTGGCCACGCCGGTCGCGAAGGCGTTCGTCGGCTGGCTGACCCGGCACGACATCACGCCGGACAACTTCACCGCGCACTTCATCTTCTGGCCGGTGGCGGCCGCGTTCGGCGCCGGGCTGCTGGTCGCGGTGTGCGGTGCCTGGCTGGCGGCCAGGCGGGCGTCCCGGGTGCGGCCGGTGGAGGCGCTGCGCGAGGCGGCCGTGGACCGGCGGGCGATGACGGCCGGCCGCTGGCTGGTCGGGCTGCTCGCGCTGGCCGGGTCGGTGCCGCTGCTGCTGCTGATCACGCACGCGCGGAGCACCGATGTCGTGGTGCTGTTCCTGCCGATCACGATGTTGCTGCTGACCGCGTTCGGCATGCTCTCGCCGATCCTCATCCCGCCGCTGGCCTGGTTGCTCACCGCGCCGCTGGCACCACTGGCCGGGCCGACCGGGCTACTGGCCCGGTACAGCGCGCTGACCGCGGTGCGCCGGACCGCAGCCACCGCCGCGCCGGTGCTGGTCACCATCGGCTTCGCCACCGCCACCCTGACCGGCATCAACAGCGTGCTGCACACCGAGCAGGCCGCGGCCCGGGCCCGCGTCGTCGCGCCGGCGATCGTCACCCCGGACGGCTCGGCCGGGCTGGCCGACTCGACGGTCACGGCGCTGCGCGGCGCGCCCGGGGTGGCCGCCGCGGTGCCGGCCACCGACACCACCGTCTACATGCCACAGGGCGGCGACGCCCCCGAGAACTGGGTGGCCCGCTACGTCGCCGGCCCGGACCTGGCCGGCGTGCTCGCGCTGCCCGTCGCCGCCGGCAGCCTGGCCGACCTGACCGGCACCGACACGGTCGCGCTGCCACCGGGCCGCTGGCACGTCGGCGACCGGGTACGGCTCTGGCTGGCCGACTCGACCGAGGCCAACCTGCGGGTGGTCGCCGTCCTCGCCCGCCAGATCGACACCGAGCAGACCGCGTTGCTGCCGGCCGCGCTGCGCGCCGCGCACAGCGCGCACCCGGTGGCCAGCACTGTCTACTTGCGACTGAAGCCGGGCGCGCCGGTGGCCCCGATCGCGGCGGTGGCCGCGGCCGGTGGCGGCAAGATCACGCCGACCACCGACTTCCTCTCGGCGGAGAACGAGAAGGAGGCCCGGCTCAACCGCAACGGGCTGATCGCGGTCCTCGGCATGGCCCTGCTCTACACGACGATCGCGATCGCGAACACCCTCGTCATGGCCACCCGTGACCGCGCCCCCGAACTCGCCGCGCTCCGCCTCACCGGCGCTACCCGCCGGCAGATCCTCCGCTCGATCGGCGCCGAGGCCGCTCTGGTCACCGGCATCGGCATCCTCCTCGCCGGCATCGTCACCCTGACCGTCGCGTTCGCCGTCCGGCACGCCCTGACGCACGTCGCCCCCGTCGTGCACGTCGACATCCCCTGGTCGCTCGGCGCCGCCGCGAGCCTCATCTGCCTCGCCGTCGCCCTCCTCGGCAGCCTCCTCCCCGCCACCGCCCTGCTCCGCCGCCGCCCGGTAGAACTCGCCGCCACCCACGAGTAGCCCGTCCCGACGGTCGCTCCCCGACCGGCGGCCAGCCTTTTCAACCAGATGGTTGACAACCCTCCCGTACCCGCCCTACGGTCGTTCTCAACCGATCGGTTGAAGAGTGGGGGTCGGGCGGTGGCGGACGATCGACTGTCCCGGGTGTTCGCGGCGCTGGCGGACCCGACCCGGCGCGACATCGTGGCGCGACTGTCGGTCGGGGACGCGACGGTCGGGCAGCTGGCGGAGCCGTACGACGTGTCGGTGCAGGCGGTCTCGAAGCATCTGAAGGTGCTGGCGGACGCCGGGCTGGTCACCCGCAGCCGGGACGCGCAACGCCGGCCGTGCCACCTCGAAGCGGAGGTGTTCGACCTGATGACCAAGTGGATCGAACGGTACCGGCAGCAGGCCGAGGAGCGGTTCCGCCGCCTCGACGCCGTGCTCGCCGACATGGACTCGCAGGACGCACCCAATCACCAGCAAGGAGCGGCATCATGACCACGACCACCACCCCGCAAACCCAGATCGAGGCCAACCCGGACCTGCCGACGCTCAGCATCGTGCGCGACTTCGACGCCCCGCCGGACCGGGTCTTCCGCGCGTGGACCGACCCGGAGCTGGTCGCCCGCTGGCTCGGCCCGAACGACACCGAGATGCGGATCAGCTCGTGGGACGCGCGGACCGGCGGCAGCTACCGGTACGCGGCCTGGAGCGAGGGCAAAGAGATCGCCGCCTTCTACGGCTCGTTCCACGAGGTGCGGCCGAACCAGCGCCTGGTACAGACGTTCACCTGGGAGGGCATGCCGGACGGCGTCGCGCTGGAGACGGTCACGTTCTCCGACCTCGGCGACGGCCGCACCCGGGTCACCGCGCTGTCGGTGGTCGACAGCATGGAGGCGCGCGACGCGATCATCGCCAGCGGGATGGAGCACGGCGTGATCGAGGGCTACCAGAAGCTGGACGCCCTGCTCGCCGGCTAACCACCGCCGCTCCTAACGGGCGTGCTCGGCCGCCTTGCGCTGAACGAACTCCCAGGCCGACTGACGGGAGACGCCCAGCGCCTGGCCGATCTGCTCCCAGCTGGCGCCCTGCTCGCGGGCGGCCCGCATGGCCACCCAGCGCTCCGCGGTGAGCCGGTTGACCAGCTCGGCATTGGCGCGCAACGCGTCCAGCGGCGTGACCTCGGGCAGCCGGGCCAACGCCCGATCCGCGGCCCGGGCCGCGGCGGCATCACCAGCCGCCTCGGCCCGGGCCTTCGCCAACCACCAGGCCTGCCGGCTGCTCCCGTCCACCCAGACCGCGAGCAGGCCGGGCAGGTCGGACGAGCCGGGACCGGCCGGTGCCGGCGGTGCCGGCGGGACGGGCGGGGTGGGCGGCACCGGCGGGACGGGCGAGGCAGGCGGCACCGGCGGGTTCGTCCGTGCCGGTGGGACCGGCGGGGTCGGCGGGGTCACTGGCGGTGTTCGGCGATGCGCCGCTGGATGAAGTTCCGCGCGGCCGCGCGGGTCTCCGCCAGGTCCGCGGTGATCTGCTGGCTCGGCACCCCCTGCGCCTCCGCATCGCGCACCGCGATCCAGCGCTGCGCGGACAGCCGGCCGGCCAACCCGTCGGCCGCGCGCAGACCGTCCACCGGAGCGATCACCGGCAGCGCGGCCATCGAGTCCTCCGCGACCCGTACGCCGGCCGCGTCGCCGGCAGCCTCGGCCGCCGCCCGCGTCCCCTCGGCCTTGCGGCGGGCCAGATACACCTTCCAGATCAGCAGATCGTCCATGTCGCGCTCGAACAGCTCGTCGATATTCATGCCCGTCAGGATGGCCTGACGACATCGCCTCCGTCAAGCCATCCTGACAATCGAGCTGTCAGCCGACGCCGTAGAGGACGAAGTCGTCGTACGGCTGCGGGCCCGGCCTGCCGCCGGCTTCGGCCAGCGCCGCCCGGACGGCCCGCAGGTGCTCGACGGACATCTGCAGCGGCGGCTCGTCCGGCTGGTAGGTCGTGAAGATCGGGTAGTCCCGCCGCGGCGTGGTGGTCATCTCGATGTGGCAGCCGAGCACATGCCTGACCGGGTGCCGCTCGCTGAACTCGAGCAGCCGATCGACGGTTGCGGTGAAGGCCTGCCAGTCGAAGATGTAGAGCCGGCCGCGGCAGACCGAGTCGCCGGTGAACAGCAGGCCCGTGTACCGGTCGTAGAACACGGTCGCCGCCTCGTGGTGGCCCGGACCGGGGAGCACGTCGATGACCCGGCCGCCGAGGTCGACCGTGGCCGCGCCGGCCGGCCAGCGATCGAAGCCGTAGAACGCCGTCACGTCGGCGAGCGTGGACCCGACGACCGTCGTGTGTGGACGGTCGGCGAACTGCGCGTCGCCGGCCCGGTGGTCGCCGTGCCCGTGGGTGTGCGCCACCGTCAGCCGGTAGCCGTCGCGCGGGTGCTCCGCCAGCCAACCGGCGACCAGACCGTCCACAGTGGACCGGAGTGGGAAGTACTCCGGCTCCGCGGTCGCCCCGGTGTCCAGCAGCAGCGCCCCCTCGTTGCCGAACAGCAGGAACAGGAACGGCGCCTCGAAGTTCACCGACTTGTTCTGCCGCATGATCACCGTGTGCTCGTCATACCGGTGCACCTGTATCTCCGGCGCCGGGTCATGCTTCGCCGACACCCACCCGGCGTGCCACCGGACGTCCAGACCCCCCGCCGCACCCGCACCCGCACCAAACTCCACCACCCGCGCATCGTAGGCGCCCACCGGCACCGATCGGCCGACGCCGGAACGCCCACCGCGCGCCGGCGGCCGCCACCGGCAACTCCAGCCGTGGTTCGGCAGCGCTGGGTGCTCCCTCGGGCCCGAACCGCTCAGCCGCGGACGGAGCAGGACGCGGCCCCCGTCGCCGCACCCGCGCGAGTGAGCAACTGACGCCGCGAATGGGCAGTTCACCCGTGACTGAGCACCGATACGCGCTCGCTCACCCGCGGGAAACTCACGCCGCGCTGAGTGAGCCGCCATACGCGCTGACTCGAATCTGGACTGCTCACGCACGGAGGGACATGTTCGCTCATGACCTTTACGTTCAGCATGTTGTTCAATCGACTGGGCAACACCGTGCTTAGCCGCGGCGATCGACCGATAACGGCGTGCGTGTCACGACCACGACCTGCGATAGTGGGCTAGTGTGCAGATGGGAGGGGTGAACATGGCATATTCAGCAGTCATGGCGGCGGCACTGAGTGGTGGGTCGGTGCGGCAGTTGTCGTACTGGCGGTCGGCGAGGTCTCCGGAGGGGCCGTTGCTGGCGCCGCGATTCCACCAGCCTCGGGCGCGAGTCTGGTATTCATTTCAAGACGTGCTGGCCCTGCGGACCTTCGTCTATCTACGTGGCCAGAACGTTCCACTGCAGCGGGTTCGCAAAGCGGTACGGAGCCTGCGGGAACTGGGCCAGACCCAGCACCTGTCCACCTACCGGCTGGTCGCCGTCGGCCGCGGGGTGGTGTGGAAGGCGTCGGACGAACTGGCGGTCGACCTGACGCGGAATCCCGGTCAGCAGGTGATCGCCGACATGCTCGACATTCTCGCCGCGTTCCGTGGCCCACGCGGCCGTGAAGTCGTGCCGCTGTTTCGGCCGGTGCCGGGTGTGTCGATCGACCCGGAGGTGTGCGGCGGGTACCCGGTGGTCGAGGGCACCCGGGTCGGCTACGACCTGGTGTCTTCGCTATTGGCGGATGGCATGACGGCTGTCGAGGTCGCCAGCCTCTACCCATCGGTCTCGCCGGACATCGCCCACGGCGCACTCGACTTCGCACGATATATCGACGAGTACGGCACGTCGGCGGTCGCCTGACGCCATGCGATTTCTCCTCGACGAGGGCGTCCCGGTCCAGATGCTCGAACCGCTGCGACTCCTGCTGCCGGGTCATCAAATCGACCACGTCATTCGGCTCGGCTGGAAAGGCAAGAGAGATGTGTTCCTTCTACCCGATGCGCGGGGTCGCCGGTATGACATATTGCTGACCAACGACAGAGCGCAGTTGAACAGCTCAGACGAGTGCCGGGCAATTCGAGACTCGCGGTTGCATCACCTCCGATATCACCAGAACACCCGGCGCGGGCGGGATGGTCTGGCCGTGGCGATGGCTTCGGTTCTTGCGACCATCCGACCGGTGCTTCATGAACTGACGGAAGTCGACGGGCAGCGCCTGGTCGAGATCCACGCGATCCAGACTGACGGGTTACATCACACGGTCGACCCGCGGATCGATCCGCCGCCGTACTGGCCGAGCCGGTTCGGGCATCCGGTGCGGCCACGCCGGCGGCGCGGCTGACCCCTGGTCCGTCGTGAACCCCGGGTTGGGGCTGGATCGGCGGGTCGTAGGCTGCCTGGGTGACTAGAGGGCCGGTCGATGAGGTTTCGGTAGCGGTGGCGGCGGATCTGGTGCGGGGTGGCGCGCTGCTACTGGACGTCCGGGAAGATCATGAGTGGGCGGCGGGGCATGCGCCGGGTGCGGTTCACCTGCCGATGTCGCGGCTCGCGGAGGGTGCCACCGGGCTGCCGTCCGACCAGAAGATCGTCTGTGTCTGCCACCTGGGTGGGCGGTCGGCGATGGTCGCGTCCGCGCTGGCCGGCGCGGGGTGGGAGACGGTGAACATGGCCGGCGGAATGGAGGCCTGGCACGCGGCCGGGCTGCCCGTGGTCACCGACGACGGGCAGCCCGGCACCGTCTGACCACGGGTCAGGTGACCTCCTCGAGCTTGCCGGTGGCGACGTCGAAGATGAAGCCGCGGATGGAGTCCTTGACCGGGATGAATGGGCTCGCGGTGATGCGTGCGATCGACTGGCGGACGTCATCGGCGAGGTCGGGGAAGGCTTCGGCGGCCCACGGGGGCCGGATGCCGGTCTCTTTCTGGATGGCGCTGCGGAAGGCGTCGTCGCTGAAGGTGAGCATGCCGCAATCGGTGTGGTGGATCAGGATGATTTCGCGGGTGCCGAGCAGGCGCTGGCTGATCGCGAGCGAGCGGATCACATCGTCGGTCACCGCGCCGCCGGCGTTGCGCACAATGTGCACGTCGCCCGGGCCGAGGCCGAGGATGTCGTAGACGTTCAGGCGGGCGTCCATGCAGGCGATCACCAGCGCACCGCGGGCCGGCGGGAGCGGCAGCGGGCCGGCGAAGGTCTCCGCGTAGCGGGCGTTGTTCTCCAGGAATTCGTCGGTCGTGGACATGATCATCCCCTTCGTCGAGACGGGCAGGTCGGCGCTGTCGGCGCGGGATGTGCGGGATGTGCGGGCGGGATCAGCCGGCCGCGGGCGCGCCACGCGGCGCCGCCGGACAGGACTGATCGAAGTGATCGCCGCGGCGGCCCGGCCAGAAGGCCTCGAGCAGGACGACCATGACCATGCCGGCATCTTCCGTTACCGCCCGGGTGGCGGCAACCCGAGGCGGCCCGGTCGCACCGGGACTGAACACGTTCGGCTCTGGCGCGGCGGCCCGGTGGTGTTAGGTTAGCCATGCCTTATTGGCTACCGGGGCGGACCGGCTGCCCCGGCGGAGGAGGCGTGATGCGGGTGCTCCGGGCCGCTGTCGTGGCGGTCGCTTTCTCAGTGCTGGCGGTCGGCTGCTCGGGTAGCTCGGGCACACCCGGCGGCAGTGCCAGCACGGCCCCGGCGCCTGAAGAGGTCACCACCACGACCGCGGCGGTCGCCGAGGGGTTACGCCAGATCGCCAGCGTGGCCGCGCAGGTCGCCGCCGCCGGTGACACCCGGGCCACGGCCGAGAGTCTGGCCGGCCGGATCGAGCCGATCTGGCAGCAGATCGAGGGCACGGTGAAGGCCAACGACCCGGCCTGCTACCTCGCCCTGGAAGACAGCTTCGCGCTGATCAGCACCGGCGCCGAGTCCGGTGACACGGCCAAGGTGAGCCAAGGCGTCGCCGGGGTGGGCAAGGCGATGGCCGACTACCTCGCGAAATACCCGGGATGAGCGCGGCCGTGGGTCGCGCGCTCCGGCTGGTCATGCTGGTGCTGGCCGGCTTCGTGGTCGTCGGCGGCATCGGTGGCACCGCGCTCGCCGCCAGCTCAGCCCCGACGGTGTCCCGAACCGAGGCGATCACCCAGCTCGACGTGGTGCGCGGTTCGATCGACCACACGCTCACGCTGATCAAGAACGGCCAGCCCGCGCAGGCGCTGGCCGAGGCACGCACCGGATACCTTGACCACTTCGAGTTCGTCGAGATCCCGCTGCGGCTCGCCGACGCCCGGCTGACCTCGGACGCGGAGACGAAGTTCGCCGAGATCCGGGGGCTGATCTCGTCCGGCGCCCCGGTGGACGAGATCCGGACGAACATCGTCGAGCTGCGCGGGCTGATCGACCAGGCCGAGCGGAAGCTGACCGACGTCGGCGTCGGCGCGCCGGCGGTGATCGCCGGCCAGGCGTTCGTGATCATCTTCCGGGAGGGCCTGGAGGCCGTCCTGCTGATCTCGGTGCTGCTCGGCTACCTGGAGCGGGCGAAGGCCACCCAGTACCGCCGGCCGATCCTGCTCGGCATGGCCGGCGCCGGGGTGGCGTCGATCATCACGTTCGTGCTGCTGCGGACGCTGCTGCCCGCGCTGCCGGTCGGCCGCGAGGTGCTGGAGGCGGTCACCGCGCTGGTCGCCGTCGCGGTGCTGTTCTACGTCTCGTTCTGGCTGGTCGCCCGGCTGGAGCAGAAGCGGTGGCTGGAGTTCCTGCGGGCCAGGGTATGGACGGCGGTCTCGGTCGGCTCCACCACCGCGCTGCTGCTGGTCGGCTTCACCGCGGTCTACCGGGAGGGCTTCGAGACCGCGCTGTTCTACCAGGCGCTGCTCTCGTTCGGCCCCGGGCTCGGCCGCTACGTGGCGCTCGGCCTCGGCGTGGGCGTCGTCGTGCTGGCGGTCGCCGCGTGGCTGATCCTGCGGTTGGGGCGCCGGCTGCCGATCAAGGCGTTCCTGGGCACCGCTGTGGTGCTGCTGATGGTCACTTCGGTAGCTTTGCTGGGTAATGCGATCCGGGCGCTGCAGGAGGCGGACGTGGTGTCGCTGACCCGGTGGTCCGGCTGGCCGCGGGCGCCGATCTTCGTGGCGCAGTCGGCCGGCTACTGGCCGAGCCGGGAGACGATGCTGGCGCAGGGCGCGCTGTCCGCGGTGTACCTGCTCGGCGCGCTGTACGTGTTCGTGATCCGGCCGCGCCGGCACCGGGTGTCACCCGTCCCCGCCGCGGCACCGGCGGCGCCGCCAGCCGCCACCACCACCGACGCCAGTGGGGTGGCCGGGAACGGGACGGGCAAGCGCGTCGGAGCATCCGCGGACGCCGACGGCTGACGGTGGCGGTCCGGGTCGGGGTCGACGTCGGCGGCACGTTCACCAAGGCGGTCGCGTACGACATGGCCGCCGGCGGGCTCGCCGGGCAGGCCATCGTGCCGACCACGCACGACCACCCGGACGGCGTGGCGGCCGGCGTGGTGGAGGTGGTCGGCCGGCTGGCCGCGGACGTCGGCGCCGACCAGGTGCACCTGGTCACGCACTCGACCACGCAGGCGGTGAACGCGCTGCTGGAAGGCGACGTCGCGGTGGTCGGCATGGTCGGCATGGGCCGCGCGCCGGACCTGGCCAAGGCCCGCCGGAGGACGGTAGTGCCCCGTATCGAGCTGGCCGACGGGCACCAGCTCGACACGGTCACCGAGTTCCTCGACGTCACCCGCGGGCTGGACCGGGCCACCGCCACCGCCGCCGTGCGCAGGCTGGCCGAGGCCGGCGCGGCGGCGATCGCGGTGGCCGAGGCGTTCGCCCCGGACGACGAGACGAACGAGGCCGCGATCGCCCAGGCCGCCGCCGAGGCGGGCCTGCCGGTGACCACGTCCGCCGAGCTGACCGGCCTGTACGGGCTGGAGATGCGGGCCGTGACCGCGGCGCTGAACGCGTCGATCGTGCCGATCGCGCTGCGTACCGCCGAGGTGGTCAGCGCGGGGGTGACCGCGGCCGGGATCCGGACACCGGTGATGGTGATGCGCGGTGACGCCGGCGCGACCGACCTGGCCGGCTTCCGCCGCGCGCCGGCCCGCACGCTCTACTCCGGCCCGGCCGCCTCGGTCGCCGGTGCGCTGCGCTCGTCCACGATCGGCGACGGGGTGATCCTGGAGGTCGGTGGCACCTCGACCAACGTGGCCGCGATCCGGCGCGGCCGGCCGGCGCTGTCGTACGTCCAGGTCGCCAGCCACGCGACCGCGATCCGCGCGCTGGACGTGCGGGTGTTCGGGGTGGCCGGCGGCTCGATGCTGCGGGCCCGGCGCAACCGGGTCTACGGCGTGGGCCCGCGCAGCGCGCACATCGCCGGCCTGCCGTACGCGTGCTTCCTCGGCCCGGCCGAGTTCGACGGCGCGATGACCGAGCTTGTCGCGCCACGCCCCGGCGACCCGGCCGACTACCTGGCCCTGCGGCTGGCCGACGGCCGGCCGGTGGCGCTGACGATCACCTGCGCGGCGAACGCGCTCGGCCTGGTCGAGCCGGACGACTACGCCCGCGGCGACCGGGACGCCGCGCTGGCCGCGTTCGAGGTGGCCGGCCGGGAACTGCGGCTGCGCCCCGCCGAGGTGGCGCGGCGGATGCTGCAGGCGGCCACCCAGGCGGTCGGTGACCTGGTCGCGGCCGTCACCAAGGAGCACCACCTGGAACAGCCGGTACTGGTCGCGGTCGGCGGCGGGGCCGGCGCACTGGGCCGGGCGGTCGCTACCGCGATGGGCCTGCGGATCGTCATCCCGCCGAACGCCGAGGTGATCAGCGCGATCGGGGACGCGCTCTCGCTGGTCCGCACCGAGCGGGAACGCACGATCACCGACCCGACCGCGGCCGACACCGACCGGCTGATCGCCGAGGCGGAGGCCGAGGCGATCGCGGCCGGTGCCGGCGCGGCCAGCCTGGAGGTGCGCGTCGAGCACGTGGCCGCGCGCAGTTCGGTGCGGGTGACGGTGACCGGCGCGGTCGGGCTGACCGCCGGCGCGCTGCCCGGCCGGCAGCCGGCCACCGGTGCCGAGGCGGCCGCCGCGGCCGCGGGTCGGGGCTATCCGGCGCCGGCGCGGCACGGCCAGTTCTGGCTGGCCGCCGACCCGGCCCGGGGTGGCCGGGTGGCGCTGTTCGACCGGTACGCCGACCTGGTCATCGACGTGGCCGGCGAGACCGTCGCGCTGGACGGCGACCCCGCGGCCGCCCTGGCCGCCGCGCTGGGCCGGCGTACCCGCCGGGTCGGCCCGGTCACCGTCGAGCCGTCCGCCTGGCTGATCAGCGGGCCACGGCTGATGCAGCTGCCGCACCCGACCCCACCGTCCATTGTGGACGCTGTCGGTACGCTCGCCGCCGCGGGCGAGCCCACCACCATCGTGATCGGACGAGACTGACGGTATGGCCCTCTACATCCCGCCCGCCCGCCGGCGCCGCCGGCTGATCGCCGCGGTCGCCGCGGCCCTGCTGGTCGGCCTGCTCGGCGGCGCCGTGATTGGCCGCTCCACCGCTCCGACCGTCGACGACCGGGTCGCGGCGGTGCGGTCGGACGCGCGGGCCGCCGCGGCCGGGCTCCGGGTGATCGCGCTGCACGACGAGGCCGGTGCCCTGTCCAATCAGGAGCCGGGCGACGGCGGCGCCGACGTGACACTGCGCCAGACCCGGGCGGCGCTGCAGGAGGCGTTCGACCGGGCGCCATGGCTCGGCGGCGCGCAGCGCGCCAAGCTGCTGTCCGATTTGGACAAGCTGGGTGCGATCGCCGACAAGACCAGCAAGGAGTTCGGCACCGCCGCGGACGCGCTGGCCACCGAGATCGAGACCACCTTCGCCCCGTCCTGACCGCGGGCGGCCGGCCTGACCCGGCCCAGGCGCGGGCCGGACCCACCGGTCGGGCAGAACCACGCCAACCGGGCCGGGCCGCGGACGCCGCCGGTCCGGCCACGGCGGACCTGCCGCCCCGGCCGGTGACCCGGGCCGGGGCGGCGGGAGCACGTGCTTCCCGCGGCGGCTACACGCAGTGCCAGACCACCGGCAGTTCATCCCCGGCACTGGTCACGACCCAGCCGCCGACCGCGCCGGTATCGGTGATCACGCCGACCTGGGCGGTGGTGGTCGCCGGACCCGAGATGCTCGTCGGCAGCGGCTGCTCGGCCCCGCCGCTCCAGACCACGGCCTGGCGGGTGGTGAGGTTGTAACCGACCACGGTGCCGGCGGAGTTCACGCCGTCCACGGTGGTGCCGGCCTTGGCCAGGTCCGTCGGCACCCCGTTCTGCCAGAGCACCGCGTGCGCGTCCGCGACGCCTTTCTGCGCGGTGCCGGCGATGAAGGTACCCCTGGCGGCGATCGCGTGCCCGTTGTCGGTGCCGGCCGGGAGCGCCAGCGCGTGCAGCCCGGCGGCCACGGTGCCGGCCGCCGGTACGGAGCGCCCGGGCACGGCGTCGTCGAAGTACATGCCGGCCAACGTGCCGTCCTCGGTCACCGAGCGGAGGTCGTTGTCGGCGCCTGGCGCCGTGACGTAGCTGAACTTGCCCGGCTCGGCGGCCGACCAGATGATCCCCCGGCGCCTGCCCGTCGCCCGCTCGAACGTGCTGCCGACGATCAGGCCCGCGTCGTTGATGTCCTGCGCCTGCGCCGAGATACCCGGCGCCACGCCGAGCTCGATCATCTGACCGCCGCGCCAGAGCACCGGCACGTCCAGACCGGCCGGCGAGTGGCCGGTGCCGACGACATCTCCCCGGCCGTTCATGCCGTTCGCGAAGGTCAACCAGCCCACCGGCGTGGGCAGTACCGACGGCTGGCCGGCGCGCCAGACGATGCCGACGATGCCGCCGCCGGCGGGCGAGGCGAACCCGGCGAAATCGGCCACCCCGTCGGTCGAGGAGATCACGGCGCTGGTCACGCCGGCCGGCAGCGGCAGCCGGGTGTCCAGCCGCCAGGTGCAGGCCGCGGCCGGCACGGCGGCGCCCGGGCTGGCGACGGCCGGCGCGGCGGCCAGCCCGGCCGGCAGCACGACCGCCGCGGCGGCACCAGCGACGGCCAGCGAAAACAGTCGAGATCGGATCACGAAGGGACGCCCTTCAGGTAGGGAAGCAGATCATCCGGAACGTAATGAAGGACGCTTACAACCCTCATACGGCCCTGGATAGGCGGCGCCGGCCGGCGATCGGCCACCCTCCGCAACCGGCGATGGGGCAGCGGAGCAATCCACGGACACCTACTGCTCTCACAGAGTAGTTATAGGAGTACTCTCTGTGGACCAGCGTCGTGGGGGCGGGGCTCGTGGGGGCGAGCCCGGGGTGGAGGCGACAATGGTGGCAGCCGTGCTGGACGCGCTGTTCCTGCCGGTTCTGCTCGGCGTACTGGTCGCCTACGGGCGGAGCCGAGACCCGGTGCGGCGCGATGTTGTGCTGATCTTCGTCGCGCTGTCCGCGTTCTTCGTCCGGAACCTGATCACGCAGGTCGGTCTCACGCTGCCGGCCGTCGTCGGCGACCTGTTCATCGCGCTGCTGCTGACCCAACCGGTGCTCACCGTACGGCTACTGGGCCGGCTGCGACCGTTGCCGCGCTGGCTGCTGCCGGCGATGTCGGCCGGCTGCGTCGCCGGCCAGGTTGTGGCGCTCACCCAGCCCAGCCCGCTGCCGCGGTGGCCGCTGTTGGCCATCATGATCGAGATGTCCGGCGCCGGCATGGCCGCCGCCGGACTGCTCGCGACCGAGGCGAGGCGCCGCCCCGGCTCGCCGCGGGCCCGGCTGGTGCTCGCGGCGGCGTCCACCGCGGTGTTCGCGCTCGCCGTCGCGGTCAGCGCATCCGGCTCGCTGGCACCGGGCCTGCGGCCGGGACTACAGGCCGCAGGTCGCGGCATCGGCCTGATCGCCGCGCTGGGATACGCCACCGCGCTGGTACCGCCCGCGTGGCTGCGCCGGCTCTGGTCGGCCATCGTGGTCTACCGGGCCAGCCAGCGGCTGCTGCAGGCACCGGCCACCGACCAGCCGAGCCAGACCTGGCAGCACTACGTCGAGGACGCCCGCGAGGTCTGCGGGGTGGACGGCGCGGTGCTGCTGCTGTGCACCGAGCCGGATCAGGTGATCGAGATCGCGTGCGCCGGGCTGGCCCCGCAGCCGGGTGCGGTCTGCCCGATCGCCGAGCTGGACCGGTTGCTCGGCCGGCCGCAACCGATCCCGGTCGGCGAGACCACGGCGCACCGGCCGACGCTCGCGGTCGGCTACGCGCAGCGGGTGGACGCCCGGTTCGTCCACGCGCTGCCGGTACGGCTGCCGGCCGGCCGCGGCGCGCTGCTGCTGCTCGACCGCTACCGCAACCTGTTCACCGAGGACGACGTACGGCTGCTGGCCGACCTCGCCGCCCAGGCCGGGATCATCGCCGAACGGGCCACGATCCTGGCCGAACAGGAGCGGCTGGCCGCCGAGCTGGCCAGGTCGGTCGACGCGCTGACCGTGGCCAACCAGGCCAAGAGCGACTTCCTGGCCAGCATGAGCCACGAGCTGCGCACCCCGCTGAACGCGATCATCGGGTTCAGCGACCTGATGCGCAACGAGCAGCCGGCCGACGACCGGCGGCTGGTGCCGGCCGAGTGGATCGATCACATCTACGCCAGCGGCCGGCACCTGCTCGACCTGATCAACGACGTGCTGGACCTGGCCAAGGTGGAGGCTGGCCGGCTGGATCTGGCGACCGAGCCGCTGGAACTGGCCGAGGTGGTCACCGAGGTGCTGGCGGCGATCCGGCCGCTGGTGATCAGCGGTGGGCTGGAGCTGACCGTGGACGTGCCGGCCGCGCTGGCCGCGCAGGCGGACCGGACCAGGTTCCGGCAGATCCTCTTCAACCTGTTCTCCAACGCGATCAAGTTCACCCCCGCGGGCGGGCGGATCGACGTGACCGCGAGCCCGGCCGGCCCCGACGTCCTGATCTCGGTCACGGATACCGGTACCGGGATCGCGCCCGGCGACCTGGAGCGGGTGTTCGAGCAGTTCCGGCAGGTCGGCGATGCCGCGTCCCGGCAGGCCGGCACCGGGCTCGGGCTGGCGCTGACCCGGCGGCTGGTGGAGGCGCAGGGCGGCGCGGTGTGGCTGGAGTCCCAACTGGGCCACGGCTCCCGGTTCACCGTCCGGCTGCCGGCCGCGGCGCCGACCAGCCCGGAGCCGTCGGCGTCGGCGATCCAGTCGGGCAGCCGCGGCGGGATCCTGGTGATCGAGGACGAGCCCGCCGCGGCCCAACTCCTGCGCACCTACCTGGAAGACGCCGGCTACCGGGTGACCGTGGCCGTCGACGGCCGGGACGGGCTGGCCGGCGCCCGCCGGTGTGCCCCGGCGGCGATCCTGCTGGACCTCGTGCTGCCCGGGATGGACGGCTGGGAGGTGCTGCGCCAGCTGAAGCTCGACAGCCAACTGCGGGACGTCCCGGTGGTGATCGTGACCGTGGTGGACGAGCGCGAGGTCGGGCTGGCCCTGGGCGCGGTGGACTATCTGGTCAAGCCGCTGGACCGGGACACCCTGCTGCGCCGGCTGGCCTGGCACGGCCTGCTCGCCCGCGCCCCGGCCGGCGTCACCCCGGCCACGGCCGCTGCCCTGGCCGCGGGCGCCGCCGTGACGCCCGGCACCGGCGGCGTGCGCGCCACCGGCACCAACCAGGCAGGCCCCCTGGGCACCGGCCCGGTAGGCACCGCCGGCACCGACCCGGCGCGGACCGCCGGCGCCAGCCTGGTAGGCGCCACCGGCACGGACCGGGTACCGGGCGCCGACACCAGCCCCGTAGGCACCGCCAGCATGGACCCGGTACCGGGCGCCGACACCAGCCTCGTAGGCACCGCCGGCACGGAGCCGGTACGGGACGCCGGCACCAGCCTGGCGCGGGCCGCCGGCGGCAGCCCGGTAGCGGGCACCGGTCCGGTAGGCACCGCCGGCACCCGCCCCATGGGCACCCCGGACGCCGGGCCGGTAGGCGGCGCGGGCGCCGGGTGGGCGCGCGCCGCCGGCCAGCCGGCCGCGGTGCTGGTGATCGACGACGACCCGGCGACCCTGCGGCTGATCGAGGCCAGCCTGGCGCCCAGCGGCGTCGACGTGGTCACCACCAGCAGCGGCGTGGACGCCCTGCGGCTGGTGCAGACCCGCCGCTTCGAGCTGATCATCTGTGATCTGATCATGCCGGAAATCGACGGCTTCACGCTGATCGCGGCGCTGGCCGGCAACCCGGCCACCCGGCGGACACCGGTGCTCGTCATCACCGGCATGGAGATCACCGACGTGGACAAGGCGCGGCTGAACGGGCCGATACTCGGCATCATGCGGAAGGGCGGCGACATGCGGGCAGGCCTGCGGGAGTGGCTCGCGCTCACCACCGGGCCGGCCGACCCGCTCGACACACCAGCGGGCGCTGACCCGAGCCCGGAGAGGGAATCCGTCCGGTGACCGACGTCGAGCCGCGCCTGCGCATCCTGCTTGTCGAGGACGAGAAGCTGAACAGGGACCTGATCCGCGCCATCCTGGCCCGGGCCAGCCACCCGACCCTGATCAGCGCGCGGCTGTTCGAGGCGGATACGCTGGCCAGCGCCCGGGCGGCGCTGGCCGTGGAGACCGTGGACATCCTGCTGCTGGACGTCAACCTGCCCGACGGCAGCGGGCTCACGCTGGCCCGGGAGATCAACGATCAGCCGCCGGGGCACCGGCCGACGATCATCGCGCTGACCGCTGGGATCTTCCCGGAGCAGCAGCGGGCCGCGTTCGCCGCCGGCTGCCGGACGATCCTGAGCAAGCCGCACACCGCCGGCGAGCTGCTGACGGTGCTCAGCAACCAGCTGCCGCCGGCGGTTCGGCCCCAGAGCTGACCTCGGCGCTGACCTCCGTCGCAACGGGGTAGCCGCGGGCCAGCACCTCGTGCAGCCGGTGCAGCAGCGCGGCCGCGGTGAATGGCTTGCGGATGAACGGGACGTCGTTGGGCAGCGACTGCCGGCTGGGCAGGGTGCCGGCGGTGTAGCCGGACATCAGCAGCGTCGGCAGGTTCGGCCGGGTGCGGTGGAACTGCTCGATCAGCTGCGCCCCGGACATCCCTGGCATCAGCGCGTCGGTGAGTAGCCCGTCGATGTCGCCGTTGACCGCGTACCGGCTCAGCGCCTCGGCCGGGTTGGCCGCCTCGAGCACCAGGTAACCGGCGTTGGACAGGATCCGCCGGGTGATCTCGCGGACCGCCGCCTCGTCCTCGACGAGCAGGATCGTCTCGCCGCTGCCGCGCACCAGCTCGACCGGCACCGGGCTCACCGCCGAGATCGCGGTGACCGCGGCCGGCAGGTAGATGTCGAATGCGGTGCCCTTGCCCGGCTCGGTCCACAGCCGGATCTCACCGCCGGCCTCCTTCACCACGCCGTACACCGTGGCCAGGCCGAGACCGGTGCCCTTGCCCGGCCCCTTGGTCGTGAAGAACGGGTCGAACACGTGCTCGGCGACGCTGGTCTCCATCCCGGTGCCGGTGTCGGTGACGGTCAGCCGCACCCAGCGGCCATCGGCGGCACCCGCGGCACCCGCGGCGCCCCCGCCGGCGTCGCCGACCCTGATCTCGCCGGCCCGGCCCGCCTCCGGCTCGGTGCCGGCGCTCGCGGTGGCGATCGTCAGCCGACCGCCGTCCGGCATCGCGGCCCGCGCGTTCACCACCAGGTTCAGGATGATCTGCTCCAGCTTGGTGTGGTCGATCGTGACCGGCAGCGGCCCCGGCGCGAGCAGCGTGACGAAGTCCAGGTCCTCGCCGATGGTCCGGCGGAGCAGGCTCTCGGTGTCGGCGACCACCGTGTTCAGGTCCAGCGTCTGCGGCGCGGACGGCTCCAACCGGCTGAACAGCAACAGCTGCCGGGTCAGGTCGGCGCCGCGGCGGGCGGCGTTGCCGATCCCTTCCAGGTCGACACGCAGCGGGTCGTCCGGCCGCAGCGCCGAGGAGACCAGGTCGGCGTACCCGTTGATGACCGCGAGCAGGTTGTTGAAGTCATGGGCGACGCCGCCGGCGAGCTGGCCGAGCGACTCCAGCCGCTCGGACTGGCGCAGCTGCCGCTCCAACTGCTGGCGCTCCCGCTCGGCCCGCTGCTGCTCGGTGATGTCGCGCAGGATGCCCTCGACCGCGACCACCGTGCCGGCCTCGTCCCGGATGGCGACCGCCCGCTGCTCGGTCCACACCGTCTGGCCGTCCGCCCGGCCCCAGCGCACCACCAGCGGCTCGGGGCCCGGCTCCCACCAGGACGCGCGGAACTGGTCCCGGTAGTCCTGGTCGACCAGGGAGAAGACCAGCGTGGCGTCGCGGTAGAGGTCCTCCGGGCGGTAACCGGTGATCGCCGCGACCGCGGGGCTGATGTACTCCAGCTCCGGCTGCGGCACCAGCCGGTGCAGGAAGATCACGTCCTGGGCGTGCTCGGCCAGCAGCCGGAACCGCTGCTCGCTGGCCCGCAGCGCGCTCTCGGCCTGCCGCCGCTCGCGCCGGCCGGCGGCCTCCCGCAGCTCGCGGCGGACCGCGGGGCCGAGCCGGGTCAGCCGGTCCTTGAGCACGAAGTCGTGCGCGCCACCACGCAGCAGCGCGACCGCGGTCTCCTCGCCGATCTCGCCGGAGACCAGGATGAACGGCACGTCCAGGCCGCTGTCGGACAGCAGCGCGAGCGCGGCCTGGGCGCTGAACGTGGGCAGGTTGTAGTCCGAGATCACGACATCCGGGCAGCGCTCGGCGAGCGCCGCGACCGCTTCCGGCGCGGTCTCCACGCGCCGGTAGCTGACCTGCAGACCGTCGCGGCGTAGCTGGCGCACGATCAGCACGGCGTCGTCGTCGCTGTCCTCGACCAGCAGGACGTCGATCGAAGTCACCGGGCGTCAACCGCCTACCAGCGGTGGCGCCTGGTTCACCAGCAGCCAGTACAGGCCGAGCACCCGCGCCGCCTCGACGAAGTCGCCGAAGACCACCGGCTTGCGCACGTAGCTGTTCGCGCCGAGCCGGTAGCTCTCGATGATGTCCCGTTCCTCGTTGGACGTGGTCAGCACCACCACCGGCAGCGTCGCCGTGCGGCGGTCGTCCCGCAGCCGGCGCAGCACGTCCAGCCCGCCGAGCTTGGGCAGGTTCACGTCGAGCAGGATCAGCGCCGGCTTCACCGCCTCGCCGGCGCTGGGCAGCAGGAAGTCCAGCGCCTGCTCGCCGTCCTCGGCGACCTTCACCTCGTTCCGAATGTTGTTCCGCTTCAACGCCCGCAGCGTGAGCGTCACGTCATCGGGGTTGTCCTCGACGAGCAGGATCAAGCCATCGTTCATCCGGTGCCCTCCGCCGGTGCCGTCACGGTGAAATAGAAAGTGGCGCCCTTGCCGGGCTCGCCCTCGGCCCAGACCCGGCCGCCGTGCCGGCGCAGGATGCGGGCCACGATGGCCAGACCCAGCCCGCTGCCGTCGAACTCGCCGCGGCTGTGCAGCCGCTGGAACGGCTCGAACAGCTTGGCCGCGTACTCCATGTTGAAACCCGCGCCGTTGTCCCGGATGGCGAACACCCGTTCCACCCCGTCGTCGCGGAACAGTTCGAATCCGACGGTCGGGATCTCGGCCCGGGCGCTGAACTTCCAGGCGTTGCCGAACAGGTTGACCAGCACCAGCCGGAGCAGGTGCGAGTCACCGGTGGTGGTCAGGTGTTCGGCGATGTCGACGTCGACGACCCGGTCCGGCTCGGCCTGGCGCAGGTCGGCGAGCACGCCGCGGGCCAGCTCGGACAGGTCCACCGCGTTGCGCTTGAGTTCCACCCGGGTGGCCCGGGACAGGTTCAGCAGGTCGTCGATGATCTGTCCCATCCGGACCGTGTTGGCCTGCAGCCGGTGCAGGCAGTCCTGGCCGTCCTCGTCCAGCTTGTCGCCGTAGTCGTCCAGCAGCATCTGGCTGAACCCGTCCAGCGAGCGCAGCGGCGCGCGCAGGTCGTGCGACACCGAGTAGGCGAACGCGTCCAGTTCCTTTGTGGACGCTTCCAGCTCGGCGGTGCGCTCGCGCACCCGGCGTTCCAGGTCGGAGTTCAGCCGCCGCACCTCCGCCTCGGCCCTGGTCCGGTCGGTGATGTCGGTGGAGATGCCGCAGACCGCGTACGCCCGGCCGGCCTCGTCCAGCACCGGGAACTTCACGGTGATGTAGTTGTGCTCGCCGTCGTCGCCGGGCGCCACTTCCTCCATCTGCACCGGGAAGCCGCGGACCACCGCGGCCAGGTCGTTCTCCCGGAACGCGTCGGCCATCTCGGCCGGGAACAGGTCGTGGTCGGTGCGGCCGAGCAGATCCTCGCGGCGCAGCCCGAATAACCGCTCGTACTCCCGGTTGGCGAGCATGTACCGGCCGTCCAGGTCACGCATGTAGATGACGGCGGAGGTGTTGTCGATCAGCGCGGTCAGCAGTGCGTGGCTGTCCCGGGCGGCCTGCTGGGCCCGCGCGCCGGCCGACTCCAGCCGGGCAGCGGCGTTCGCGATGACGACGCTCATCGCCGCGAACGCGACCGCGTTGCCGGTGATCAGCACGCCCATGCCGAAGCGGTTGCCGTACAGGCCGGCGGACCGGGCCAGCAGCGGCAGCACACCCAGCACCACCGGGACGGTCAGCGCGACCGCGAGCATCCGCCGGCCGATGGTGGCGCCGACGCTGTGGCCGGTGAGCACCCGGGTCAGGCCGGTCGCCGGCCGGGCGGCCAGCGTGCCGAGGGTCAGCAGGGTCAGCGCGACCGCCGTGACGAGTGACAGCTCGCCCGCGGCTGTGCGCTCGCCGCCGACGGCACCGACCCAGACGGAGCCGTAGGCGTCGATGCTCGCCAGCGAACCGGCCGCCAGCACCGCGGCCTGGCCGATCCCCGACCACGCACCGGACACCCGCATCGCCAGGTGCCCGCCGCCGAGCAGGGCGCAGCAGACGGCGCCGTCGACGGTCATCCGGCCGGGGTGCGGGCCCGGCAGGGCGGCCAGCACCGCCTGCGGGAACAGCAACCGGTCGAACCGCAGGTCCACGCCGGCCACGTACTCGACGAGCGAGAGCGTGCTGGCGGCCAGCGCGGCGACCGCGCACGCGATGCCGGCCCGGTCGGCCCGGCCGGTCGACCGGGCGCCGAGCGCCACCGCCGAGATCGCCAGCAGCAGCAGGCACGCCGCGGCGAGCGGCCGCATCAGCCCGGTGTGCACGGGCAGGCCGCCGGTCGCGGCGACCCGGTGACCGAGCCACCAGCCGCCGACCAGCACCACCATCACCGCCGCCGCGACCACCGAACCGGCCACAATGGACAGACCGCGCAGGACGGCGAGCACATGCCGGTCGGCTGGCGCCGGGGAGCCGGCCCCGGCCGGCGGCGCCGCGTGCAGCGAGCCGTCCGGATCCCCCGGGGCGGCCGGGTCCGTCCAGGCCGACGGCTCGGCTGGCGCGCCGGTGGCCGACCCGGCGGGGGGCGCGGCCCGGATGCTCGGCGGTCCGGTGCCGGCCCGGTCCCGGTCGATCGTCAGGTGTTTGGCCATGTCGCGTTACCCGGCCGAAGCCAGCTGCGCCTGGGCCGGCCGGCGGGGCAGCGCCACCGGGCCGCCGGGGCGCAGCGGGCCGGCCGGCCGGATCGGGGCGAAGTAGACCAGGCCGTCCAGGTCGGCGCTGGTCACCGTGTCCGGCGGTTCGATACCGGCCAGCCCGAGCAGCTCCAGCCGCGGTATCTGGTGCAGGCCGGCCAGCAGGTGGTTGTGCCGAAGCCGGGTCAGTCGCTCCAAGAAGGACTCATCCATTCCCGTGGTGCCGCGGTTGCGGGGCACCACGCCGGTGTCGGGGATGCCGGCGTTGGCGCGCGCCTCGCCGGGCCGGAAAAGGAACTTCTTCGCCAGCATCAGGTGCACGCCGGCGGCCCGGGCGTGCGCGCTGAGCACCAGGTACCAGGCGGCCAGCACCGGGAACCGGCGCACCGTGCGGCGCAGCTGGTCCGCCGACATCTCGGCCAGCGTGGCGCCGTCGAGGCCGAACTCGGCGAGCACCGTCGTCGGCAGCGGCGGGCGGCCCATCAGCCGGGTCAGCGCGGTCCGGTCGGCGGCCAGCAGCACCGGGAACTGCCGGCGCACGTGCCCGGCCGGGTCGGGCAGGTCGAGGCCGAGCAGCAGGTCGCGCTTGAGCGCCTCCGGGTCCTGTGCCCCGCTCGGCGGCAGGTCCCCGGGCTCCCAGTGGACCGCGAACTGGCGGAACACGTCCATGAAGTGGCCGGGCCGCAGGCCCGTGTCAATCGGCAGCGCGGCGAAGTCGGAGCCCAGCTGGCGCAGCGCGGTCAGCATCGTGACGGCCACCCGCAGCCGGTGGATCGCCTCAGCCGACCGCAGAGCGACCGCACCGCTCGCGATCGGCTCCAGCATCGCGTTCGCGGCCCGTTCCAGCGCCTCCGACTTCTTCGTCAGGACGAAGAACGCCCGCTCGCCGCAGTCGTTCGTGTACGTGCGGACCTCGTGGTCGCCGAACGCGCCGGGCACCCTGGCGAGCCGCGTGCCCGACCAGCGCACCTCCACCGTCGGAACGTTCCACCGCACCAGTGTGATGTAGCTGTCCCGAGCGGGGTGCCCGCTGCGGGTCTGGCTGGCGACGCGGGCGAAGTAGGGCTGGAACGGGATGCGGTCCGGGCCGACCCGCAGCCGGTCGAACGCCCGCGCCGGAGTGGCCCGGTGCGCGGAGTCCCGCTCCTGGTAGTGCCGGGCCACCGCGGCCCCGACGAAGGCCAGGTGTACCAGCAGCTTCCGGGCCTCGGCCGGGCTGAACGCCTCCGGCGCCGGTAGGTCCGCCAGTACGTGCCGGGTCACCGTCTCCGCGAGCATGCTCCAGGGCAGATCACCGTCCAAAATGGACACATTGAACTGGGGCAGACCGGTCAGGGACCAGTTGTCCAGTCGCGCCAGCAGCCCATCTATCACCGCAACCACCTGGCGCAGCTCCAGCACGCTACGTAGTTGTGTGATGACACCTCGTGATGTTACCTCCGGACCCGCCGTAGCGGGGCCGGTCCGCCGGGCGAGTCCGGCGCGCCGACCGGTCGGTCGTTTGACGCGCCCGGCATCCCACCGTGGTCGAGTCTGGACAGATCTGCCGCTTCGGTACGGGATGGTGTGCCGCGATGCCTGATCGGGAACTGCCCGGCTGGCAGCCGCGGTTCGACGCGCTGGCCCTACACACTCCCGGGCGGCCACAGTTACCTGCACGACGGTTCCCGCGCCACGCCGAAGGTGGGTTAGCCCGGGGGCAGCCCCGGCCGGGCACGCTGCCCGGCCGGGGCCCGCCGTCAGGTGATGCGGATGAACACGACGTCGTAACCGCGGCCGGTGCCGCGGGTCTTGCTGTAGACGCCGTCCTTGCCGCCGTTCGGGTTGCCGGTGTTGCCCTCGACCGTGGTGAACGTGTGGGTCGAGCTGGT
>JBBWZH010000006.1:0-8779 GCA_039648995.1 Mycobacteriales bacterium | reverse complement strand
TCGTCGACGAACAGCAGGATCCGCCCGTCCGCGTGGGTCACCTCGCTGAGCACGGCCTTGAGCCGCTCCTCGAACTCACCGCGGTACTTCGCCCCGGCCACCAGCGCGCCCATGTCAAGGGCGAATACGGTCTTGTCGCGCAACCCCTCGGGCACGTCGCCGCGGTGGATCCGCTGCGCCAGGCCCTCCACGATCGCGGTCTTGCCCACCCCCGGGTCGCCGATCAGCTCCGGGTTGTTCTTGCTCTTGCGGGAGAGGATCTGGACCACCCGGCGGATCTCGCTGTCCCGGCCGATGACCGGGTCGAGCTTGCCGTCGGCGGCGTCCTTGACCAGGTCCCGGCCGTACTTCTCGAGCGCCTCGTAGCTGCCCTCCGGCGTCGCCGAGGTGACCCGCTGGTTGCCCCGGACGTCGGTGAGCGCCTGCAGGAACGCGTCCTTGGCCAGCCCCTCCTGGCGCAGCAGCCGGCCGGCGGCGCTGCCCGGGCCCTCGTCCAGCAGCGCCAGCAGCAGGTGCTCGACCGAGACGTAGTCGTCCTTGAGCCGCTTCGCCTCCGACTCGGCGGCATCCAGCAGGCGGCTGAGCCGCTGGGTGATCCGCACCTCGCCGGGCGCCACCCCGGGGCCGGTGACCCGGGGCCGGCGACCCAGCTCGGACTCCAGGTTGTTGTGCAGCCGGGCCGGGTCGGCGCCGGCCCGGGTCAGCAGCCGGGCGCCCAGGCCGTCGGCCTGGTCCAGCAGCGCCAGCAGCAGGTGCTCGCCGTCGACCTCCGGGTGGCCGAAGCGCAGCGCCTTGGTCTGCGCGTCGTGCAGCGCCTCCTGCGACTTCTGGGTCAGGCGGTTGACGTCCACGATCGGCCTCCCCTAACAAGATCAGACCTAGCAGGAAGATCGGCCCGGTCACGAAGATCTGCAGCGTGTCGGGAGCTGCGCAGCGCGGCTTCCAGCTCGGCGATGCGGTCGAGCAGGTCGGCCACCAGGCCGATCGCCGCGTAGTTGAGGGCGAGCCCGGCCCGCAGCCGCTGCACCCGGGCGGCGGTGCGCAGTTGCCCGGGCGCGAACCACAGCTCGCCGCGCGCCCCCGCGGTGGCCTCCAGCAGGCCGAGCGCCAGGTAGCGGCGGACCAGGTCCGGATGCAGCCCGGCGACGCGGGCGAACGACTCCAGGTCCAGCCGCGCCGCCCGCCCGAACTGCGGGACCAGCGCGTACTGCACGGGCACGCTCATGACCGCCTCCCCGGCTGCTTGCGCGGGTCGAAGGTGGAGGCGGCGGCCAGCTCGCTGAACAGCCGCCGCTCGGTGTCGGTGAGCCGGGGCGGCACCATGATCCGGGCCTCGGCGTACAGGTCGCCGGCGGTGCCGCGGGGGTTGGGCAGGCCGCGCCCGCGCAGCCGCAGCCTGCGGCCACTGGAGGTGCCCGGCGGCACGGTCACCTTCGCCTCGCCGCCGGGGATGTCCACCGGCACGGTCGTGCCCAGCGCCGCCTCCCAGGGCGCCAGTCGCAGCTCGACGTGCAGGTTCCGGCCCTCGACCCGGTACCGCGGGTGCGGTGCGAGCCGGACGACCAGGTACAGGTCGCCGGCCTCGGCGCCGTCGCCGCCCTGGCCGCCCTGCCCGGCCAGCCGGATCCGCTGCCCGTCGGTGACGCCGGGCGGGATCGTGACCTCGACCGTGCGCGGTCCGGCCGGGCCGCTGAAGGTGAGCGTCCGGGTTCCGCCGGCGTAAGCGTCCTCGACGGTGAGCTGCAGCTCGGCCTCCTGGTCGGCGCCGCGGATCGGCCCCCAGCCGCGCCGGCCACCGCCCCGGCCGGAGAACATCCCGCCGAACAGCTCGTCCAGGTCGATGTCGGCGCCGAGGTCCGGGCCGCCGCTGGAGCTGAACCAGACCGCCTCCTCGCCCGGATCCGCCCGCCGGCCGGCACCTCTGCCACCACCGCCGCGCCGGGCACCCGCGCCGGCCCGGGCCCGCGCCCAGGTCTGCGCGTCCACGCCCTCGGGAACCTGCCGGAAGTCGGGGCCGAACGTGTCGTAGCGGCGCCGCGTCTCCGGGTCCGACAGCACGTCGTAGGCCTCGGAGATCTGCTTGAACCGGTCCTCCGCGGCCGGGTCGGAGTTCACGTCCGGGTGGTAGGTGCGGGCCAGCTTGCGGTACGCCCTCTGGAGGTCGGACTGGCTGGCGTCGCGGGGGACGCCGAGCTCCGCGTAGTAGTCGCGCGGGGCCGTCATCAGTCGGCCCTCGTCGCCACCACCACCGAGGCCGGGCGCAGCTGCCGCTCGGCACCGCCGTACCCGGGCCGGACGACGTGCACGACGGTTCCCGGTGCCGCGGTCGGGTCCGGCACCGCGGCCACCGCCTCGTGCCGGGCCGGGTCGAACGTGGATCCCACGTCGGCCTGCCGGGTGTAGCCCAGCCGGGCCAGCACGGCCAGTGCCTGGTCCCGGACGGCCTGGACGCCTTCCAGGATCACGGCCGGGTTGGAGCTGGCATGCTCGAGGGCGAGCTCCAGGTTGTCCAGCACCGGCAACCACTCGGCCGCGATCCGGGCCCGCTCGTCGGCGCGCTGCTGCCCGGCCTCCCGGGCCACCCGCTTGCGCAGGTTCTCCAGGTCCGCGGCGGTGCGCCGCCACTGGTCAGCCAGCCGCGCGACCTCGGCCCGCAGCTGCGCGATCGTGGCGGCGTCGTCCGCCGGCTCTGCTCCGTTCCCGGCCGACGCACCGTCCCCGACCAGGGACGCACCCTTGCCGGCCGGGCCGGGCTTCTCCGGCGACGCGGTGTCGCGCTGGGCCGGAGCCGGGCCGGCCGCGGCGTCGCGGGTGGCGTGCTCGGGCATGCCAACCTCCTAGCCGGTGGTGAACTCGGCGTCGATCACGTCGTCGTCGGTGCCGCCGACCCCACCTCCGGGCGCCGGACCGGGGCCGCCGTTCGGGCCGCCGACACCCCCGCCGGACGCGCCGCCGGAGCTGCCGAGGCCGTGGTAGATCTGCTGCAGCTCGGCGGCCAGCGAGCGCAGCCGGTCCACCGGGGCCTCCTCCTTGAGCGCCTGGCGGGCGTCGGAGACGAGCATCTCGCCGCGCGCCTTCTCGTGCACCGGCACCGCGTCGCCCAGCTCGCCCAGCCGGCGCTCGACCTGGTAGGCGGCCGAGTCGAGCTGGTTGCGGGCGTCGATCACCTCGCGCAGCCGGGCGTCCTCGCCGCGGTTCTGCTCGGCCTCCCGGATCATCCGGTCCACTTCGGACTTGTCCAGGTTGGAGCTCTCGGTGATCGTGATCCGCTGCTCGGCCCCGGTGTCCTTGTCCTTGGCCGAGACGTTCAGGATCCCGTTCGCGTCGATGTCGTAGGTCACCTCGATTTGCGGCGTGCCGCGCGGCGCCGGCCGGATGTTCTCCAGCCGGAACCGGCCGAGCACCCGGTTGTCGTCGGCCCGCTCCCGCTCCCCCTGCAGCACGACCACGTCGACCGCCGGCTGGTTGTCCTCCGCGGTGGAGAACACCTCGGAGCGGCGAGCCGGGATCGTCGTGTTCCGCTCGATCACCTTGGTCATCCGGCCGCCGAGCGTCTCCACCCCGAGCGAGAGCGGCGTGACGTCCAGCAGCAGCACGTCCTTGATCTCGCCCTTGAGGACCGCGGCCTGGACGGCGGCGCCGAGCGCGACGACCTCGTCCGGGTTGACGGTCATGTTGGGGTCCTTGCCCCCGGTCAGCCGGCGGACCAGGTTCTGCACGGCCGGGATGCGGGTGGAGCCGCCGACGAGGATGACCTCGTCGATGTCGTTCGCGGTGACCTTCGCGTCGGACATCGCCTGCCGCACCGGCCCCAGGCACCGATCGACCAGGTCCGCGGTGATCTGCTCGAAGGTCGACCGCATCAGCGTCGTGTTCAGGTGCTTCGGGCCGTTGCCGTCGGCGGTGATGAACGGCAGGTTGACCGTCGTCTGGGTCACCGCGGAGAGTTCGATCTTGGCCTTCTCGGCCGCCTCGAAGAGCCGCTGCAGCGCCTGCGGGTCCGTGCGCAGGTCGATGCCGTTCTCCTGCTGGAACGTCTCGGCGAGATGGTCGACGACCCGCCGGTCGAAGTCGTCGCCGCCGAGGTGGGTGTCGCCGGCCGTGGACCGGACCTCCACCACGCCGTCGCCGACGTCCAGCAGGCTCACGTCGAAGGTGCCGCCGCCCAGGTCGAACACCAGTACGGTCTCGTTCGACTTCTTGTCCAGCCCGTACGCCAGGGCGGCCGCGGTCGGCTCGTTGATGATCCGCAGCACCTCCAGGCCGGCGATGCGGCCGGCGTCCTTGGTGGCCTGCCGCTGGGCGTCGTTGAAGTACGCCGGGACGGTGATCACCGCCTCGGTCACCTTCTCGCCGAGGAACTTCGCGGCGTCGTCGGCCAGCTTGCGCAGCACCATCGCGGAGATCTCCTCCGGCGCGTACAGCTTGCCGCGGATCGTGAACCGGGCCGCGTCGTCCGGCCCGGGCACCACGTCGAAGGACACCGCGTTCAGCTCGCTGGACACCTCGTCGTACCGGCGCCCGATGAAGCGCTTGGCCGAGTAGATCGTGCCCTTCGGGTTCAGGATGGCCTGCCGCCGGGCCAGCTGGCCGACCAGCCGCTCGCCCGACTCGGTGAATGCCACCACCGATGGGGTCGTGCGCGACCCCTCGGCGTTCGGGACGACAATCGGTTGGCCGCCCTCCACCGTGGCGATGACCGAGTTGGTGGTGCCGAGGTCGATGCCGACCGCCTTAGCCATGGATGATCCCCTTCGCGTCTGGCCGAGCCTCCACCGAGGGTCGCCAGCGGCCGGCCGGTCGACATCCCGCGACCACGTAGTCCTGCCCGCGCGGCTTCGGCGCGGCAGCGGATCGGTCAGGAGTCGCTGCTGGTCAGGGCGAGCAGGGTCTGCCGGGCCCGGGTGGCCAGCTGCAGGTTGAACAGCGTCTCCGGGTCGGTCAGGTCGTGCCCGGAGATCTCCCGGATGCGCTGCAGCCGGTACTTCAGCGTGCTGCGGTGCACGGCCAGCGCCTTCGCGGTGGCGTCGTAGTTGCCGCCGTGCCCGAGGTACTCGGTCAGCGTGGCGACCAGGTCGGTCCGCTTCTCCGCGTCGTAGTCGAGCAGCGCGCCCAAGCCCTCCCGGACGAAGCGGTCGATGCTGGCGGCCTCGGGCACCTCGGCCAGCAGCCGGTACACACCCAGCTGGTCGAACATCGTCACCCGGTCGCTGCCGCCGGCGCCCTGCTGCATCTTCAGCGCGAGCTGCGCCTCCCGGTGCGAGCGCGGAAAGTCGGCCGGCCGGGTGGCGCGACCGCCGACGCCGATCCGGCACCGGCCGCCGGCCAGCTTGCGCCGCACCGCGACCCGCAGCTCCTCCCAGGGCCGGTCGGCGTCGGCGAGCAGCACCACCGCCCGGCCGCGCGGCACCAGCAGCGTGCCGACGGTCAGCTCGAGCGCCGACTGGCGCACCGCGCTGAACAGCACGTCCTCGTCCACCGTGCGGCCGGGGCTCTCCGCCACCACGATCCGGCCGGGCCGGTTCAGGTCGTAGCCGAGGGTCTGCGCCCGGGCGACGGCATGCTCGATGTCGCCACCGACGAGAAGGTCGTTGACCAGGTCGCGAGCCAGCCGCTGCTCGCTCTCGGACAGGCTCAGCTGCCGGGCCAGCTCCTTGGCCAGCACGGTGGCGCCGTGCTCCAGCGCGGCCAGGTCCTGCCCGCCCGCGGTCCGGTCCGGGTCGAGCAGGATCAGCAGGCCGAGGACGTCCTGCCCGACCCGGGCGGCAGCGACCAGCCGGCCGCCTACCCGGGTCGCCCGCGGCCCCTGCGGCACCTGTCGGAGCAGGTCGTCCGGGCTGGTCGTGGCCAGGCCGTCCGGTTGGCCCGGACCGGCCCAGGCCCGCAGGCTGCCGTGCTGGTCCTCGATGGCCACCGGATGTCCGGTGAGCTCGTGCAGCACCCGGGCGATGCCCTCGGCGCCCTCCCCGGCCACCGCGACGTCGGTGAGCCGGTGATGGATCTCGGTGCTCCGCTCCAACGCCGCGATGGTGTCCGCGAGCGCCGCGTTGCTGGCCCGCAGCTCGGCGGACACGGCCCGCTCCCGGGCGTGCAGCCGGGCGTTGGCGAGCGCGATGCCGGTCTGCTGGGCCAGCATCCGGAGCAGGAACTGCTCGGAACCCGTCGCCGGAGCGTCCGCGCCAACCAGCAGGAAGCCGAAGTGGCCGCCGAGGCTGCGCAGCGGGAACGCCCAGGCCCAGCTCTCGCCGAGCACCGCGACCGAGCCGCCGGCGCTGGTGAGGACCACGAACTGGGCCTCGATATCGGCTCGGACCTCGGCGTCGGCGAGGCTGCCGCCACTGACCAGCCAGCCGCCGACCGGCAGGTACGCGCCGAGCAGCCGGCTGTGCCCGAGCGACGGCACGGTCGTGGTCGCCAACTGCAGGATGCGCTGCTCGTCGCCGCTGTCGGTCATCACCATGGAGAGCGCGAGCAGGCTTTGGATGCTCGTCAGCCGGTCCCGGAGGGACGGGTCGGGCTCCGCTGGGGGCGCGACCGGCGGCACGCTCATCGGCCGCTCAGCACCGCCGTCGCCGGGCGTCAGCGGCCCTCCCGCGACGCGGGCGTACGAAGAGGGGCCCTTTCCGACACGATTGTCAATGCTAGGCCGACACCCGCCGGGACGACACCGCTGGCTGATCCCGGATCGGACGCATCTGACCCACCGGAGCGAACCAACCGCGCCGAACTTGTCCTGCGAGGGCAGCCCGGCCGGCGGACCGGCCGACAGGGCAGGCCCGGCGACGGCCGGTTTGGTCCGGCTGGGACGTGGTCCCGCACCCGTCCAATGCGCAAGGCTGGGCTTGTT
Source organism: Mycobacteriales bacterium (assembly GCA_039648995.1). Lineage (GTDB taxonomy): Bacteria > Actinomycetota > Actinomycetes > Mycobacteriales > CADCTP01 > JBBWZH01. Next base: position 1,932 of record JBBWZH010000006.1, on the reverse strand, counting down.
AGCAGCCGGGCGTGTCCAGCGAGTCGCCACACGAGGGAGCGGCCGGCGGCCCGATCTGGAACGTTTCGCCGCGGGGCAGGACGAGTCGGAGGAGATCGTGTCGACGCAGCAGGAATTGGACCTGGCCCGCAACGCCGCGGTGGCTCCGCGGCCGGACCGGGCCGGCTCGGACGCCCGTCCCGGAGCGGACCGGCGGATCCACGCCGTGCCGGCCGAGGCCCTGCCGGCCGAACGGGCCGAGCCGCTGCTTGCGGACGTCGCCGAGCTCTCGCCGGGCACCGGCTGCCTGCTGGACGTCGCGTCGGTGCTGGGCGGCACCTTCTCGGTGGACGACCTGGTGGCGGCGCTCGGCGAGCCGGTCGGCCGGGTGCTGCCGGCCCTGCGCGAGCTGCTCGACGCCGAGGTGCTGGTGTCGACCGCCGAGGTGCTGCGGTTCCGGCACGAGCCGGTGCGGGACGCGGTCTACCGGCGGATCGCGGAACCGATCCGGCTGGCGCTGCACCGGCAGATCGGCGGCATGCTGCTCGAGCGCGGCGGGGCACCGGCGGCGGCCGCGACGCACCTCGTCGAGGGAACCCGGCCGGGTGAGCGGGCCGCGATCGGCACGCTGGACCAGGCCGCCCGCGAGCTGATCGCGGCGGCCCCGCCGGCGGCCGCGGACCTGGCGCTGCGCGCGCTGGAGCTGACCGACGTCACCGACGACAGCCGGCACGCCCGCGCGGCGACCGCGGTGGACGCACTGTTCGGCGCGGGGCTGCTGGACGAGGCGAGCCGGCGGGCGCACGCCACGCTCGCGCTGCCGCGGCTGCCGGCGCAGTGCGCCGCCCGGCTGCGGCTCACGCTGTCGTCGCTCCTGCTCATGGCCGGGCACCCGGAGCAGGCGGTGGCACAGGCGGACGCGGTGCTCGCCGAACGCGGCCTGCCCGACGACATCGCCGGAGCCGCCGAGCTGGCCCGGCTGCGCGCGCTGCTGATCCTCGACGACGGCCCGCGCGTCCAGGCCGCCGCCGAGGACATCCTCGCCGGTGGCGGGCGTCCCGGCAGCAGCAGTTCCATCGCGCTGGCCGTCACCGCGCTGGCCTGCACAGCCTGGGACCAGGGCCACGTCTCGGTCGCGCTCGGCCTGCTCCGGGCCGCGGTGCTGCGGGCCGAGCGGGATCCGGCGCCCGGGCTGTACCCGCGCCTGCCGCTGGTCACCATGCTCACCGCGCTCGGCGAGCTGGACGAGGCCGAGACCGCGGCCAGCCAGGCCGCCACGGAGATCCGGCTGGCGGCGGACACCATGTCCGAGGCGGCGCCGCCGTTGTTCGCGGCCCGGGCGCAGCTGGCCGCCGGCCGGCTGGACGAGGCGATCGCGGCCGCCCGGGAGGCGCTGCGGACCGCGGTGGAGATGGACACCCGGCTGTTCGTCCCGCTGGCGCTGGCCACCCTTGCTCAAGCCGCCGTGCACCGCGGGGACCTGCGCGCCGCTCACGAGTACCTGCAGCGGTACCGGCGTGAGCTGGCGCCCCCGCACCGCCGGCTCGGCCCGCTGGCCCGCACCTGGTGCGAGGCCCGGCTGGCCGAGGCGCAGGACGGCCCGGCCGCGGCTGTCGCGCTGCTCGCCGATCTGTACGAGTCCGTGCCGGCGCAGCCGATCCTGCTGGTGGAGGAGCCGGCCGCGGCGGCCTGGCTGACCCGGATCGCCCTCGCCGCCGGCGAGCAGGGTCGTGCCGAGCAGGTCGTCCGCGCGGCCACCCAGCTGGCCACGGCCAACCCCGGCGTGCGCGCGATCACTGCGGCCGCCGCGCACGCCCGCGGGCTGGTGGAGCGGGACGCGGTCATGCTGGCCGGCGCGGCCGGCCGCTACCAGCAGCCGTGGACCACGGCCTCGGCGACCGAGGACGCCGGCCGGGTGTTCGCCGCGGGCGGCGACCGCGCGGCGGCGCGCAG
>JBBWZH010000004.1:0-9464 GCA_039648995.1 Mycobacteriales bacterium | reverse complement strand
GACGGGTGGCGGCCGGGAGCAGGCGCGCGCAGCCGGCAACGCCGGTGAGCAGCACCGCCAGCACCGCCAGGCTCTCCTCGAACGCCCGCGGGTAGCCGGCGTGCGCCGCCCCGAAGAAGACCAGGCCACCGAGGTCTGCTGGCCGATCCGGCCCTGACCGGATGTTCCCGCGCCGGTGCACGCCGCCGCGCGACGGAGCGCCGGTCAGCCGGGTACCACCCCGTAGCCGAGGTAGACGACACCGCTGCGGAAGCGGCGTTCGGCCAGGAGTTCGAGTTGGGCGCGCACGTTGTCCGGGAGTGCGCGTTTTCCGCCGCCGACCACGATCGGGCCGAGGAACAGGCGGCACTCGTCGACCAGACCCGCGGCAAACGCCTGGCTGGCGAGCTCGGCACCGCCGACCGTGATGTCGGCGGACGCGGACTCCTTGAGCCGTCTGATCGCGGCGGGGTCGAAGTCGCGCTCGATCCGCGTCCGCGCGCTCGACGCCGTCTGGAGCGTGCGGGAGTACACGACCTTCTCCGCAGCCCGCCAGATCCCCGCGAAGTCCCTGCTCGCCGCCGACTGATCGCCACCGGTGCTCACGGTCTCCCAGAACACCATCGTCTCGTACATCCGGCGCCCATACAGGTAGGTGCCGATCGGCCGCTCAAGGTCATTGACGAACGCGTGCACCTCCTCATCGGGCGCCGCCCAATCGAACGTGCCCTGCTCGTCCTCGACGTACCCGTCCAGCGACGCGATCGCCGAGTAGATCAGCTTCCCCATATCAGCCTCCCACCGTCCCTGAGCGCCGCTGCTCACCGGGCATGGAGCAGCCCGGCACAAGCTACGACCGCGATCACGAGCCGCTCTCCTCGGCCCGGCCACAGCGGCGTCGCCGGCGGCCGCGCGGCGGTGGGCGGTGAGCCGGGCCGGCGTCCGTTCGACCGCGCGGCGGCGGGACAGGACGACGAAGCCACGCGGGTGCCGGACTGAGGACTGCTGATCAGTCGGTGCGCGCCACCCAGGGAGGGGTCGCCGCGTGAGCACCGGCCGAAACCAGTGAGGGGCCGGCTCGGTCAGGTCGTAGCCTCGTCCGGATGACAGACTCCGCGGTCTTCGACGATCTCGCACGTGCGTCCGCGGTCATGGGCGACCTGATCGACGGCATAGCTGCCGACGAGTGGTCGGCGCCGACTCCGTGTACGGAGTGGAGTGTGCGAGATGTCGTCAGCCATCTCGTCGGGATGAACCTCGTGTTCGTGGCGATGTTCGAGGACGGCCCGATGCCCGAACGCGGGGTGGACCGCCTCGGCGCCGATCCGGCCGGCGCCTACCGTCGATCCGCCGCGGCGTTGCAGGCCGCCGCCGCCCGCCCAGGGGTTCTGCGGCGAAGCCAGGCCACGCCGGTGGGGGTTGCCACCGGTGCCGAGCGGCTGCGGTGGCGCATCGCGGATCTGCTCACGCATAGCTGGGACCTCGTCCAAGCCACCGGCGTCGCGGCCAAGCTGCCCGACGATCTCGTCGAGTCGGCGCTCACGTTCGTTCGCGCCCAGCTGCCCAGCCAACCCCGCGCCGGACGATTCGCCGATCCGCGGCCGACACCCGACAACGCACCCGCCATCGACCGGCTGGCGGCATTCACCGGTCGGCCGGTCCCGTGGACGCCATGAACGCCCACGGATCAACCACGCGATGACGTCGCGCCCGGTGACCGCGCCGTCCTCTCAAGCCGCCGGGCACGCCTCCCCGGGAGGACGCCGTCCGGGTGCCGTGCGCCTGCGTGTCCGAAAGCCGGTCAGCTGTGTAGGTGCATGGTGAACAGCGGCAGTGTCCGGCCGGTGATCGAGCCAGATCGTGTGGCGCCGGCTGGTTGTGCGCCCATGGCCAGGTAGAACCCCTCGGCGTGCGGGTCGGCCTCGATTCGCAGCACCGTGAAGCCCGCGCCGCGGGCCGCCTCCAGCGCACCAGCCGGAGATATGCCCATTCGGCCCGTAATGGGCTGCCTACTAACATGACAGGCATGGCGCGGGGCAAATCGCACATCGCCGGCCGGGTGCCGGCGGTCGCCGGCGGCCGCCGGGGCGGCGAGATCGTCGAGGTCCGGTGAGCACCCCGCGGCCGGAGCACCGGCTCGCCGTGCTGGGCGCCGGCACGATGGGCGCCGGCATCGCCGCCCTGGCCCTCGGGCGTGGCCTGGACGTGCTGCTCGTGGACGTGGACGACGGCACGCTGGCCGCCGCCCGCACCCGGGTGACCGTCGCGCTGCGGCTGGCCCGGCTGATGGGCTCGCTGCCGCGCGTGGACGGCACCGGCGGCGCGGCCGCCGGCGGCGAGCTGCGGACCAGCACCGCGGTGGCCGACGTCGCCGGCTGCACGGCGGTCGTCGAGTCGGTCGTCGAGCGTGCCGAGGTCAAGGCGACGGTGTTGGCCGAGGCGTCGGCGGCGGTCGAACCCGGGACGCTGGTGGTGTCGAACACGTCGGCGATCCCGATCGACGAGCTGGCCGGCGCGACCCGGTCGCCGGCGGACGTGGTCGGCGTGCACTTCATGAACCCGCCGTACCTCATCCGTACGGTCGAGGTGATCCGCGGCCCGCGGACCGGCGAGGCGGCGATGGCGGCGGTGGCCGTGCTGCTGGCGGCGCTGGACCGGGAGCCGGTGGTGGTCGGCGACGGGCCGGGTTTCGTGATCAACCGGATCCTGCAGCGGATGATCAACGAGGCGGCCCGGGTCGTGGCCGAGGGGGTCGCGACCCCGGAGGCGGTCGACGCGCTGTTCACCGGCTGCCTCGGGCACCGCACCGGCCCGCTCGCCACGGCCGACCTGATCGGCCTGGACAACGTCGTCGACTCGCTGGTCGTGCTGCACGAGCGCACCGGCGACGAGGGTTACCGGCCCGCCGCGCTGCTGGTGCGGAAGGTCCGCGACGGCGAGCTCGGCCGCAAGAGCGGCCATGGCTTTTTCGAACACGGGAGTCCGCTGTGAGCACCGCAGGTGCCGTCAGGGGCGCCGAGGAGCGGAGCGAGCGCGGAGGCGAGCAATGAGCATGCCGACAGCCCACCCGGCCGGCACCGACGCCGTCCGGGACGACCTGGTGGCGTTCGTCGAGCAACGGACGAAGACTCCGGTGGCCGCCGACGTCGACCTGTTCGGTTCCGGCCTGGTGTCGTCGCTGTTCGCGCTGCAGCTGGTGGTGCACCTGGAGCAGGCGTTCGGCGTCGAGGTGGCGGGCCCGGACCTCACGCTGGACAACTTCCGGACCGTCGACGCGATGACGGCACTGGTGCTGCGGCTGCGTGCCGGCGATGACTGAACCGCTCGCCGCCGCGCGCGGCCTGGTCACCGAGCTGATCGGGGGCCGGGCCGACGAATGGGACCGCGCCGGCCGGCTGCCGGCGGACCTCGTCCGCGAGCTGGCCGGCACGGGCCTGCTGTGCCCGCAGGTGCCGGCGCGGTACGGCGGGATGGGCCTGTCCAGCGCCGACTGCGGGGAGCTCACCGCGCACGTGGGCAGCCTGTGCTCGTCGGTGCGCAGCCTGATGACCTCGCAGGGGATGGCCGCATGGACGGTCGGCCGGCTGGGTGACCGGCAGCAGCGCGCCGAACTGCTCGGGCGGCTGACCTCCGGTGAGGTGGCCGGCGTGGCCTTCAGCGAGCCGGACGCCGGCAGCGACCTGTCGGCGATGCGCACGCGGATCCGGCCCGACGGCGACGAGGTGGTGGTGGACGGCCAGAAGGTGTGGGTCACCGCGGCGGCGTACGCCGACCTGCTGGTGGTGTTCGGCCACCACGGCGCCGGCGCGGCGGCCGCGGTGGTGCCGGCCGGCGCACCCGGCGTCCGCGTGCGGCCGATCGCCGACCCGCTCGGCTGCCGCGCCGCCGGCCACGCCCAGGTGCGGTTGGACGCCGTCCGGCTGCCCGCGGCCAGCGTGCTCGGCGGGGTCGGCCAGCCGCTGGGCATGGTGGTCACCACCGCGCTGACCTACGGCCGGCTGTCGGTCGGGTGGGGGTGCGTCGGCATCATGCGGGCCTGCCTGGCCGCGGCGGCCGGGCACACGAAGTCCCGCCGGCAGTTCGGCAGGCCGCTGGCGGCGCACCAGCTCGTCGCCCGACAGCTGGCCGAGCTGCTGGTCGCCGAGCAGACCGCGACCCTCACATGCGGGTACGCGAGCCGGTGCTGGGACACCGGCAGCCCGGACCTGGTCACCGCCGCGGTGCTGGCCAAGCACGTCGCTGCCGGCAACGCGGCCCGGGGCGCGGCCAGCGCGGTACAGCTGCTGGCCTCGGCCGGTGCGGTCGACGGCCACCCGGTCGCCCGGGCCTACCGGGACGCCAAACTGATGGAGATCATCGAAGGCAGCACCGAGATCTGCCAGCTGATGCTGGCCGACCACGCGCTGGCGGTGTGGTCGTGACCGCGACCGTGAAGTGCCTCGTCTGGGATCTCGACCGGACCCTGTGGGCGGGGACCCTGCTCGAGGGTGACGAGGTGGCGGTGCCGGAGCGGATCCGTGCGGTCGTGCGCGGGCTGGACGCCCGCGGGATCCTGCAGTCCGTGGCCAGCCGCAACGACCACGACCACGCCTGGGAGCGGCTGGAGAAGCTGGGCCTGGCCGACTACTTCGTGCTCCCGCAGATCGGCTGGGGGCGCAAGTCCGACGCTGTCAGGGCGATCGCCGACCAGCTCTCCTTCGCCGCGTCGGCGATCGCGTTCATCGACGACCAGCCGGCCGAACGCGCCGAGGTGATCTACCACCTGCCGCAGGTGCGTTGCTACTCGGCCGAACAGGCGCTGGAGCTGCTCGGGCTGCCCGAATTCAGCCCGACAGTGACGGTGGACGCCGGCCGGCGGCGGGAGATGTACCGGGCCAGCTTCCGTCGGGACTCCGAACGCGCGGCCTTCGCCGGGCCGGACGAGGACTTCCTGCGGTCCCTCGAGCTGGCCATGCGGATCTACCGGGCCGGGGTGGACGACCTGGCCCGGGTCGAGGAGCTCACCCTGCGGACCAGCCAGATGAACGCCACCGGCGTGCACTACTCGGCCGCCACCCTGCGGTCCCTGCTGGCCGACCCGGGCCACGAGGTGCTGGTGACCACGCTGACCGACCGGTTCGGACCGCACGGCGCTGTCGGGATCCTGCTGCTGGCCAGGCACCCCGCCGCCTGGCACCTGAGGCTGCTGGCCACGTCCTGCCGGGTGGTGTCGTTCGGCGCCGGCGCGGTGCTCCTGCGCTGGCTGACCGACCAGGCCGCGGCCGGCGGCGTGCACCTGGTCGCCGACTTCCGGAAGACCGACCGGAACCGGATGATGGAGGTGGCCTACCGGTTCGCCGGCCTGACCGACGACCGGTGCTCCTGCGTCGACACCCTCGGCCCCGGCCCGGACGGCGTCCAGCGCCTGCACCTGGCGCCGGCCCGGCAGCCGGTGCCCGACACCATCCGGGTGGTCGCGCCGCGGCTGATCGCCCCGGCGGCGACGGACCCGGCCGCGGTGTCGCCGCCGGCCGGCGAGGACGCGACCGCGTCCACGAACGGTCGGGCCTCCTGACGGCTCGTCTGAACGACCCGCGGCTCAACCGGTCGGGCTGACCCAGTCCGCGCGCGGGTTGCCGAGCAACTCGGCCGACAGTTGCGACGCGGTCTCGCGCAGCGCCTTGCCCGGTGCGGAGAGGGGACTCGGCGGTAGCCGGCTGGTGGTCGACAAGAGTGCCATCGTGGCGCAGATGCCGCGGGCGTCGAAGATCGGGACGGCGATCACCCGGATCCCGTCGTCATCGCGGCCGATCGACACGAAGTGGTCTGCGCGTGCCCGTGCCATCAGGTTCTGGACCTGCGCCGCCTCCTCGTCGGTCATGCGATCGAGCGCGGCCTGCACCTGGCGCGGGTCGCTCATGAAGGCCAGGAAGATGATCGTCTGAGCGCCGGTGGGCGCGACCCGGAATCCCACCGATGTACGCACCGCCAATTCGCCCGGACGCGGATAGGACACGTGCGACACCAGCGCGGCGCTACCGTCCCACAAGCACAGTGCCGTCGACATCGACATCTGATCAGCCAGCGCCTGCATTCGCGACGGCGCGATCGTCAGAACGCGCCGTTCGGACAGGATCGCGGTGAACAGTTCATGGGCCAGCGGCCCGAGAACGAAGCGACCTGTCTCCGGGTCGCGCTGCAGCAACTGGACCGATACCAAGGTCGCCACGTACCGGTGGGTCGTCGTACGTTGCAGACCGAGCGCCTTGCTCGCCTCGGCCACCGAGATCGACGAGACGTGGTCCTGGGTGAGCAGGCGAATGATATCCGCCGCGCGGACGACGGACTGGATATTGCCGCCCGCAGGCGAACCCAGATCGGTTGGGTCGACCGTCACGATGTCCTCCGTCGCGGTTCACTGAGCACCGATCGCGTCGGCCGGGTCCATCGATGAGAGGGACCCACCGGACGCTGACGCGTGTCCATAATACGGACAGGGAAGCCCGCACAGGTGACAGGGCGGGGCGGCAGGATGCGCCGCGCGAAGGGGGCGCCGCCGCGGCCCCCGGTCGCGCTGGACGGCCGCCCGGTGGCCGGCCTGGTCGTCGCCGGCCCCGCCAGCAGCCGCCCGCTTGGCGGGCCCGCGCGGACGGGCTGGCTACCGCGGCACGCTGAGCAGGCCGAAGACCGAGTCGACGACGTCGGACTCCGCGCCTCCCGCCGGTCCGGCCGCGCCGCCGGTAGCGCCGGGTGGAGACCGGCGTCCCCCCGGGCCGCACCGGTCTGACCGCGGGCCTGACTGCCGGACAGCGTGCCTGAAAAACCGTCGTAGGCCTTGTCAGCGTCCGTCGATCGCGCTTACTCTGTCCGCAACGCGAAACACACTGTTCACGATGTGGACATCAGATGGTTCGAGAGGCCCGGGTCAGCCCAAGCACGGGGCGGCGGACCGCGGGGCACGGTGACCGGCTGGCGTTCGGTCGTGGTCGTGTTCGCGGCGTTGTTTCGCGGCTTTGTAGGGCAGCGGCATTTGGCCGAGTCAGCACCGATGTGCTTCCTTTCTGCATCATCTTGGACACATTGTTGACCGCGAGCCCGACCTCGTGACCGAAGCGTTGTTCGCAGCGCACCCGAGAAAGTCCGCACGAGTCCCGAACAGCGCCGACAATGAGGAGGCGAAATGCCGATCGGCGGTTACGCGCATTTCTCGAGGACCGATCCGGCGGAGACGGACGGTCCTACATCCACCTGGTACAACCGCTCGGCCACGATGATCACGGCCTACTCGACGGTCGGGGACGGGTCGGTGCTCACGCGCGCCGACAATGCCGACGAGTACTTCGTGTGGGCGCTGTTCACACCGTGTTCGGTGAGCGCCGGCGGCGAGACCGTGGACGTGCCGGCCGGATCGGTGGTCATCGTCCCGCCCGGCGAATCGTCGGTCTCGTTCACGCGGGAAGGCTCGGTGTGGCGCGGGTTCACGGCGCTGAACGAGGACCTGCGCACCGTCGCACCGAACAGTGCCGAGTACTACCGGCATCCCGACGGCGTCGCCCCGGTCGAGGCATGGCCGATGCCCGTCGATGGATACAAGATCCGCGTCTACAACCTCGACGACGTACCGGCCGGCAAGCCGCACTGCTACCGGCACCGGACCTCGATGACCAACCTGCCCTGGCCCATCGCGCGCACACCGCGGGCGCTGAACGCGATGAGCCCGCACACGCACGAGGACTTCGAGCAGGTGTCGATCATCCACTCCGGGACGATGGTGCATCACATGCGCCGGGCGTGGTCGCGCGACCTCACCGAATGGCAGCCCGACGAGCACGTCATCGTCACGGCACCCGCGATCGCGATCTCGAAGCCGCCGGACATCCACACCACGCAGGCGGTTTCGGCCGGCGAGGCGGTCGGGCTGATCGACTTCTTCTCGCCGCCGCGGTGGGACTTCGCCAACATCGACGGCATGGTCGTCAACCGTGACGAGTACCCGATGCCGGCGCAGGCGCCCAGGTCGTACGCCGGCGTGGTCACGGTCTACGCGGCGGACGACCCGCGCGCCGCCCTCAACCGCTCTCCGGCGCCGGCCTAGCCGGCTACGGGCCTGACGAGGACGTCACATGGTGTCTGCGATGGAAGCGAAGGCGGTGGGCGCGAGCGGCGGCCGCCAGCCGGTGGCGCTCGACCTGGTCGGGGTCGGTGCCAGCTACGGCAAGCTGCGCGCCCTCGACCCGATCGACGTCCACGTCCGGCCCGGCGGCCTGGTGCTGGTCGTCGGCCCGAACGGGGCCGGCAAGTCGACCCTGCTGCGCACGGTGGCCGGCCTGACCCAGCGGTCGGCGGGGACCGTCCGGCTCGGGAGCAGGAACGTGTCCCGGATGGGTACCCCCCGGCGCGCGCGCCACGGTCTGGTGTTGGTGCCCGAGGGTCGCGGGCCGCTGCCCGGGCTGACCGTCGAGGAGAACCTCCTGCTGGGGGCGAACCTCGGCGGTCAGCCCCTGGACTGGTCTCAGGTCTCCCGTTACTTCCCGCGGCTGCACGAACGGGCCTGGCAGAACTGCGCGAGCCTGAGCGGCGGGGAGATGCAGATGCTCGCGATCGCCCGGGGCATCGCGGCGCGGGCCCGGATCCTGCTTCTCGACGAGCCGTCCCGAGGTCTCGCCCCGCTCATGGTCGCCGAGGTGTACGGCGCGCTGCGGGCGCTGAACGACGAGGGCCTCGGGATGGTGCTGGTGGAGCAGAAGTCGGTGCCGCTGTGGCGCGTACCGGACGAGACGATCGTCCTGGCCGCTGGCCGGGTCGTGCACCGGGCCAGGGACGAGGTGGTCGACGAATCGACTCTGGCGCAGCTGTATCTCGCCGGCGAGGGGGAGTCGTGATCATCAAGCGCGCCGATCTCCTGCTGCTGGCCGCCATCGCGGTCGTGATCGTGGTCGTCATTCCGTTCACCACGAGCGACTACTGGGTCTTCACGTTCGGGACCGTCGCCGCGATGGCGATCGCGGTGATCGGGCTCAACGTCGCGCTCGGCTGGGCCGGGCTGCTGAGCTTCGGCCAGGCGGTGTTCATGGCGATCGGCGGGTACGCCAGCGCCCTGCTGACCACGAAGTACGGGTGGAATCCGTGGTTGGCGCTGCTGGCCGGAGCGGTGCTGGCCATGGTGACGGCCGCGGTCGTCGGAATGCCGGTACTGCGGCTGGAGAGCCACTACTTCGCGGTCTCGACGTTCGCGATGAGTCTCATCGTGCTCAGCGTCATCAACGGCGCGCAGTCCTACACCGGCGGCGCGATCGGGATCGCGGCGATTCCGCCGCTGCGGATCGGCTCGATCGACTTCAGCCAGCACCTGCCGTACTACGTGCTGACCTGGGGGCTGGTCGGCCTGGCTCTGCTGGGCACCTACGCGGTGCGCGCCTCGCGGACCGGACGCGCGTTCCGGGTCCTCGCGGCCCGCCCGGACGTCGCCGCCAGCCTGGGTATGCGGGTGCGGCGGTACCGGGTGA
>JBBWZH010000086.1:0-3916 GCA_039648995.1 Mycobacteriales bacterium | reverse complement strand
CACGACGTGCGGGAGTGGCTGCTGACGCACGTCCAGAGCCTGAACGTGGATCTGTTCCCGCCCGCGTCGTTTCCCCGCGTGCTGCAGGAGGTGGTGATCCTGAGTGGCCGGATGGTCGAGGCCGGCCACCGGGCCAGCCGCAATCTGCACCTGCGTGAGCATCGCGCCGGCGATCCGCGGGAGTGGGCGCACGAGGGCCTCGGCGGCTTCCGGACATGGACCCGGTTCCTGTTGTCGCCGCGGCAGGTCGCCAGCCTGAGCGAGGCCACCGACCTCGCCTCGGTCACGCCGCTGGGGCAGGTCGCCCGCTTCGAGGTGGCCACGGTGACCGGCGCCAACACGTTCTTCTGCGTCGATGACACGACCGCGCGGCAATACGCGCTGCAGGACTGGACGCGGCCACTGCTGCCGCGTACCCGCCATGCCCCCGGCCTGGCCTATACGCACGCCGATCACGCGGCGGTCGTCGCCGGCGGCGCCCGCGCGCACCTGCTCGACTTCGCCGCGGACCGGCCCGATCCGAGGCGCCGCGCTGCCCCGCTGGCCTACCTCGCGGCCGGTGCACAGGCGAAGCTGCCGGACCGCTACAAGTGCCGTATCCGGACGCCGTGGTACCGGGTTCCGGTCGTCGCGCCGGGCGCGGTGCTGATGGCCAAGAGGTCACACCACTTCCCGCGGGCACTGGTCAACGAGGCCGGGGTGACCACCACGGACACCATTTACCGCGGCCGCCTACTCCCGGAAGCCGGCATGACCCGGCACGCCGTCGCCGCGTCTTTCCACAATTCACTGACCCTGCTGACGGCCGAAATCGAGGGCCGGAGTTTTGGCGGCGGGGTTCTCGAACTCGTGCCGTCCGAGATCTCCCGGCTGGCCCTACCCCATCCGGACCGGATCGGCGACGAGTTCGACCGCCTCGACCGGATCTGCCGCAGGGCCGACGGGGACGGCAGCGAGAGCCTCGTCGAGGAGACCGATGTGGTCGTCGCCACCAGGACCCCGGGGCTGACCAGGGCGCTGCTCGCGGAATTGCACGAGGCGCTGACGGTGCTCAGGGAACTCCGGCACGCCCGCGGTTGATCTGCGTGGCGCGGGGGCTAGACATTGAAGCGGAACTCGACGATGTCGCCGTCGGCCATTACGTAGTCCTTGCCCTCCACCCGGGCCCGGCCGGCGGCGCGGGCGGCGGCCATCGAGCCGGCCGCGACCAGGTCGGCGTACGAGACGATCTCGGCCCGGATGAAGCCGCGCTGGAAGTCGGAGTGGATCACGCCGGCCGCCTCCGGGGCGGTCGCGCCGACCGGGATCGTCCAGGCCCGCGCCTCCTTCGGCCCGGCCGTGAGGTACGTCTGCAGCCCGAGCGTGCGGAAGCCGACCCGGATCAGCTGGTTCAGCCCGGGCTCGTCCTGCCCGATCGTGGCCAGCAGCTCGCGCGCCTCGTCCTCGGGCAGTTCGATCAGCTCGGACTCCACCTTGGCGTCCAGGAAGATCGCCTCGGCCGGCGCGACCAGCGTGCGCAGCGCGTCCAGCTGGGCCGGGTCGGTCAGCTCGGCCTCGTCCAGGTTGAACACGTACAGGAACGGCTTGCTGGTGAGCAGGCTGAGCTCGCGCAGCGGCGCCGGGTCGACCCCGGCGGCGGACAGCGTGCGGCCGGAGTCGAGCACCTCGCGGGCGGTCTTCGCCGCCTCCAGGAGCTGGAGGCGGCCCTTGTTCAGCCGGGCCTCCTTCTCCAGCCGGGGGAGAGCCTTGTCGATCGTCTGCAGGTCGGCCAGCAGCAATTCGGTGTTGACGGTCTCGATGTCGTCCTTCGGGACCACCTGACCGTCCACGTGCACCACATCGGGGTCGGTGAACACGCGGATCACCTGGCAGATCGCGTTCGCCTCCCGGATGTGCGCGAGGAACTTGTTGCCCAGCCCCTGCCCCTCGCTCGCGCCGCGGACCAGCCCGGCGATGTCGACGAAGCTGACCGCGGCCGGCACCATCCGGGCGCTGTCGAACATCCCGGCCAGCACGGCCAGCCGCGGATCGGGTACGCCGACCACCCCGACATTGGGCTCGATCGTGGCGAACGGGTAGTTGGCGGCGAGTACGGAGTTCTTCGTCAGGGCGTTGAAAAGGGTGGACTTGCCGACGTTCGGAAGCCCGACGATACCGATGGTGAGGGACACGCTGCCCGAGTCTAGGGAAGCGCTGCCGGAAGCTCAGCGGAGGCCGTTGGCGATGGCGGCGGTCAGCGTGCCGTCGTCACCGTCCAGCTCCCAGACCATCGTGCCGCCGAGCCGGTTCGCCGTGACGTACCGGGTCTTCGCCGCGATCGCCGGCAGGTCGTCGTACGACCAGAACGTGCTGCCGTCGTACAGCCAGGTGGCACCGGCCCGCCGGTCGGTGAACCGCTGCCCGGGCAGCGTCTTGAGCACCTTGTAGTCCTCCACGCCGGCATCGAAGGTGGCCGGCGCGGGGCCGGTGCCCGGCTGGTAGAGGCCGTGGTTGACGTCCGGCACGCCGGCCCAGCCGCGGCCGTAGTACGGGATGCCGAGCAGCAGCTTGCCGGCCGGCGCGCCGGCGCGCAGGTAACTGCGGATCGCCTGGTCGGCGCTGAACCGCTCGGGCGCCGGGTCGGCCGCCGGGGAGAACAGCTGCGCCTGGTGGTTGGTCCCGGTCTCCCAGGTGCCGTGCAGGTCGTACCCCTGCACGGTGGCCCAGTCCAGGGAGCGGAAGACCGACCGGACGTCGACGCCCGCGCTGATCTTCGCCGGTGCCGCCGGCAGGAACGCGGACAGCGCGTAGTGCCGGTGGGTCCGCCGCCCGTACGCGTCGAGCTGCCGGCGGATCTCGGCCATCAGCAGGCCGTAGTTCCGCTTGTCCTCGGGCCGGATGATGTTGCCGGCGTTGCCGTCCGAGCCGGGCCACTCCCAGTCCAGGTCGATGCCGTCGAACACGCCGGCCGCCGCGCCGGGGCCGCCGGCCGGGTCGCCGGCCAGCTGCGGCAGGTTGCCCTTGATGAACAGGTCGATGCAGGAGGCCGCGAACGCGCGCCGGGACGCCGGGGTGAGCGCCGCGTCGGAGAAGTACTTCGAGAACGACCACCCGCCGAGCGAGACGAGCACGGACAGGTTCGGGTGCCGCGCCTTCAGCTCCCGCAACTGGTTGAAGTTCCCCCGCAGCGGCTGGTCCCAGGTGTCCGCCACACCGTCCACACTGGACGCCGCGTCGTACGACCGCTGGTAGTCGGCGAACGCGTCACCGACACCGGCGGCGTTCGCCTCGAAGCAGCGGCCGTCCGCGCCGACGTTCTCGAAGGCGTAGTCGATGGTGTTCAGCCGGCTCGCCATGCCGGTGGTCTCGACATCCTTGGGGAAGAACGCGCGGCCGTAGATGCCCCACTGGACGAAGTAGCCGACCTTCCGGTACCGGCCTCCCCGGTCGGCCACCGGGCCGCCCGCCCCGGCGCCGGCCGGCCCGGCGCTCGTGGCGCCGGCGCCGGCCGCGGCGGCGGATGCACCGGGCATGGCCAGGCCCACACCGGCGAGCAGCGCGGCCGCGGTGGCGGCCACGACAAGGCGGTTGGACAGGCTTCGCTGATCGGGCATGGCTGGCTCCAGGGGAGCAACGGGTCCCGCCCACCGGTTCCCGGCTAGACCGGACTAGACCAGCCTAGGCCAGTGGTGTCAAGAGCACCGCTCAGCCGGCCACCGCTCGCCTGGTCGGATGGGTGGCGTGGCCGCGGCGATCGGGTGGGGGCGGTGGCCCGTCCGGGCCGTGGCCCGGACGTACGCCGTCGAGCCCGGGCCGGTCGCCGTCGAGCCCGGGCCTGTCGCCGTCGAGCCCCGGCCGGTCGCCGTCCGGCGCCGTGGCCCGTAGCTCGGCGAGGCGGCCGCGGAGGCCGGCGATCATCAAGCGGAGCGCGTACTCG
>JBBWZH010000781.1:0-15186 GCA_039648995.1 Mycobacteriales bacterium | reverse complement strand
AGGTCGCGCAGCGGCCAGGGGCGGCCGGCCGCGTCGTTGGCCGCGCAGAGGTCGAGCAGCTCCCGCACCGCCTGCCGGGCCGCCGCGGCCGGGCCGCGGAAGGTGAACAGCTCGACCGGCCAGGCCGCCAGCCCGTGCCGCGGCGCCGGGCCGGGATGGCCGCGCAGCACCGCGTGGAAGTTCGCGCCGCCGAAGCCGAACGCGCTCACGCCGGCCACCCGCCGCGCCACCGGCACCGGCCACGGCCGCGCCGCCGCGCCGAACGCGAACGGGCTGCGCTCCGCCTCCCAGCCCTGCGTCGGCTGGCGCAGGTGCAGCGTCGGCGGCCGCACGCCGGTGTGCACGGCCAGCGCCGCCTTGATCAGGCCGGCCAGCCCGGCGGCGCACTTGGTGTGCCCGATCTGCGACTTCACCGAGCCCAGCACGCAGCGCCCCGGGCCGGCTCCGGCGTCGGTGAACAGCCCGGTGAGGGTGGCCAGCTCGGTCCGGTCGCCGACCGCGGTGCCGGTGCCGTGCGCCTCGATCAGGCCGACCTCGGCCGGCGAGATCCGGGCGTTGCGGTACGCCCGGTCCAGCGCCGCCCGCTGTCCCTCCGGCCGCGGCGCGGTCAGCCCGAGCGCGCGGCCGTCGCTGGCCGCGCCGACCCCGGCCACCACCGCGTAGATCCGGTCGCCGTCGCGTTCGGCGTCGGCCAGCCGCCTGAGCACCACGCAGGCCACGCCCTCGCCGAGCGTGATCCCGTCGGCGGACGCGTCGAACGCGCGGCTCCGGCCGGTGGGGGAGAGCGCGTGCACCGAGGAGAACAGCAGGTAGTCGTTGATCCCGTTGTGCAGGTCGGCGCCGCCGCAGAGGACCAGGTCGCTGCGGCCGGTCACCAGCTCGGCGCAGGCCACGTCCAGTGCGGCCAGGGACGCGGCGCAGGCGGCGTCGACGGTGAAGTTGGCGCCGCGGAGGTCCAGCCGGTTCGCGATCCGGCCGGCGATGACGTTGGCCAGCATGCCCGGGAACGAGTCCTCGGTCAGCGCCGGCAGCCGCGCGGACAGCGCCGCCGGCAGCTCGCCCAGGTACCCCGGCAGGACGCTGCGCAGCACGGCCGCGTTGGACAGGTCGCCGCCGCCCCCGGCGCCGAACACCACCGAGGCGCGGGACCGGTCGAAGCCGTCCGCCGCGCCACCGCCGTCCGGGTAGCCGGCGTCGGCCAGCGCCCGCCGGGCCACCTCCAGCGCGAGCAGCTGCACCGGCTCGATGCTGGCCAGCGAGGCCGGCGGGATCCCGTACCGCAGCGGGTCGAACGGCGTCGGCGGCAGGAACCCGCCCCAGCGCGACGGCGTGCCGCCCTCGCCGTCGGCGCGGTAGTAGGTGGCGGTGTCCCAGCGGTCGGCCGGCACCTCGGTGACCGCGTCGACGCCGCCGACCACGTTCGCCCAGAAGCTGGCCAGGTCGGGCGCGCCGGGGAAGACGCAGGCCATCCCGACGATCGCGACGTCCAGCGGCGGCGCGGTCGCGGGCTGCGGGTCGGGCCCGCCGAGGTCGGCCCGCAGCGCCGCGCGGCGCCCGGCCAGGAACCGCGCGGCGCCCGCGGTCACCGACTCGTGCAGCCCCGCGATCGTCGTCGGCGCCGACCGCAGCACGGCCACCTGCCCGGCCATGAACATGCCCTCGGACCGCTGCCGCGCCTCGTCCACCGGCACCAGGCCGCCGCCGGCCCGCTCGACGCCCTTGCTGGCCACCCGCAGCCGGCCCAGGTTCAGCCGCTCCAGCTCCTGCCAGACCTCCCGCTCGGGCCGCCCGGCCCGGGTCAGCTCGGCCTGCCGGGCATGGAACGCGGCCACGAACGGGCTGCGTACGCACCGGGTCGCGTGCCCGGGCGCGGTCTGCAGCAACTCGGTGCGCTCGGCCGCGAGCACCTGCCGCTGGAACCCCGGCTGGACGGCACCGCAGCTGACCGCCTCGGCCGTGAACAGGTACGCGGTGCCCATCAGCACACCGACCGCGGCGCCCGCCGCGGCCAGCGGCGCGGACAGCGCGGCGACCATCGCGGCCGACCGCTCGTCGTGCACGCCGCCCGCGTACAGCACCTGCAGGTCATCATCCACTGTGGACAGATGGTCGAGCAGGACGGCCGTCTGCGCCTGCCAGAGCGGGAAGCTGCAGCGCGGCCCGACGTGCCCGCCGCACTCGGCGCCCTCGAACACGAACCGGCGGGCGCCGGCGGCCAGGAACTGCGCCAGCAGCCGCGGTGAGGGCACGTGCAGGAACGTGGCGACGCCGGCCGCCTCCAGCGCCGCGGCCTGGGCCGGCCGGCCGCCGGCGAGCACCGCGCAGGCCGGCCGGGCCGCCTGGATCGCCGCCAGCTGCGCGGCCCGGACGTCGGCCGGTGCGAAGCCGAGCACGCCGACGCCCCACGGCCGGCCACCGAGCTCAGCGGCGGTCCGGGCGAGCAGGTCGCGGGTCTGCGCGCCGTCGGCCAGCGCCAGCGCCAGCACCGGCAGCGCGCCACCGGCCGCCACCGCGGCGGCGAACGCCGGCTGGTCGCTGACCCGGGTCATCGGCCCCTGCACCACCGGCAGCTCGACGCCGAGCGCCCGGGCCAGCGGAGCCCGGCCGCCCGGCTCCGGCCGTTCGCCCGCCGCGCCCGCCGCTCCGGCCGCGGTGGCGCGGATCGCGTCGCGGACCGCCCCGATGGCGCGCGCGGTCGTCCGGTAGCGGTCGGCGAACCAGGCGGCGAGGTAGCCGTCCTGGCCGACCGGCAGCGGGGTGCCGCCGGTGGACCGGGCCGCCCGTGGCGGCAGCAGCCGGTGCCCGCCGATGACGGCGGTCTCCGAGCCGTCCATCCCGCGGACCGCGGCCGCGGTCGCCGCCGGCAGGTCGGACTCGGCCAGCAGCGCGAGCTGGCTGTCCAGCACGACGCCGGTGGCGCCGCCGATGACCGCGGCGGCCGCGGTGTGCGGGCCGATCCCGCCGACCGCCCAGACCGGCAGGTCCAGGTCGGGCGCCGCGAGCAGGTGCTGCAGCAGCACGAACGTGCCGAGGTCGCCGACCCGGCCGCCGGCCTCGGCGCCCCGGGCCACCAGCCCGTCCGCGCCCGCGGCCGCCGCCTGCCGCGCTTCGGTCAGGCTGGTGACCTCGACCAGCACCCGCGGCCACCGCACCGCCGCCACCCCGGCCGGGCCGGTGAGCCCGGCCGCGTCGGGCAGGTCGGCGCAGTCGAGCAGCAGGACGTCGGCGTGGCTGCCGGCCCGGTGGACGGCGGCGACCGCCTCGGCCGGGGTCAGCGCGCAGCCGGTGGGCAGCCGCAGGCCGAGCCCATCCGGGCACCAGCGGGCGGCGAGGTGGAGCTCCGCGCGGGCGTGCCGGTCACCGGTGCCGAGGTCGAGCACGCCGAGCGCACCGGCCTGGACGACCGCCGCGACCAGCCGCGCGTCCGGCCGGCCGAACGGGCTGACCCCGATCACCAAGTCGCGCCTCACGGCGTGCTTCGCGACGGACTTCGGCATGACCGGATCCCGTTCCCCCTGGCGAGTCGCGGACGTTCGGCCGGAACCGTACGGCGCAGGGGTCACTACTGCAAGTAGCTGATCGCTACAGCCAGTGAATGGCCTGGGCGACCGCCGGCCCGGTGTCCGCCGGGCACGCTCCCGTTCACCCGCCCGTCGTCCGGTGAACACCCACTGGTAGCCGGTGGGGCGCGACCGGGCCGGGCCGGAATCGCTCAGGTTCCCGGCCGGCGGGGCGACTGGGCGGGTGCGGGAACGGACCCGGAGGAGCGCCGCCGTGCGGGCGGCGGCCGATTCCGGGCCGGACCGGCCGACCGGCCCAGGCCATCCGACTGGCCTGGGCCGCTCGGCGGCCGGGGCTCCCGGCCCGGTCAGGGCAGAATCGAGGGGTGCAGATCGCGCCGCTGGGCCCGCTCGTGCGGTCGGATGAGTCACATGCCTGCCGCTGATCTCGTCCTGCGTGCCGGCCGGGCGGTGCTGCCGGACGGCGAGCGGCCGGCCGCGGTGCTCGTGACCGGCGGCCGGGTCACCGCCGTGCTGCCGGCGGACGCCCCGGTCACCGCCGCGGCCGAGGTGGTGCTGGCCGCGGACGAGGTGCTGCTGCCCGGCCTCGTCGACACGCACGTGCACGTGAACGAGCCCGGCCGGACCGAGTGGGAGGGCTTCGCGACCGCCACCCGGGCGGCCGCGGCGGGGGGCATCACCACGATCGTGGACATGCCGCTGAACAGCCTGCCGCCGACGGTCTCGGTCGCCGCGCTGGAGGCCAAGCGGGACGCCGCCCGCGGCCGGGTCAGCGTCGACATCGGCTTCTGGGGTGGCGCCGTCCCCGGCAACGCCGCCGACCTACCCGCCCTGCGGGCCGCCGGCGTCCTGGGCTTCAAGGCGTTCCTCGTCGACTCCGGCGTCCCCGAGTTCCCCCCGCTCGACGCCGCCGGCCTGGCCCTGGCCCTGGCCACCGTCGGGCCCCTGGACGCCCTGCTCCTCGTGCACGCCGAGGACCCGGCCACGCTCGCCGGCGCGCCGCCGCCCACCGGCCGGGCCTACCGCGACTTCCTCGCCTCCCGACCGCCCACCGCCGAGACCGCCGCCATCGCCACCCTGCTGTCCGCCGCCCGCGCCGCCGCGGCGCGGGTGCACGTGCTGCACCTGTCGGCCGCGGCGGCGGTGCCGATGCTGCGGGCGGCCCGGGCGGCCGGTGTGCGGGTGACGGCCGAGACGTGCCCGCACTACCTGGCGCTGGCCGCCGAGGACGTGCCGGACGGCGCGACCGAGTTCAAGTGCTGCCCGCCGGTACGCGAGGCGGCGAACCGCGACGCGCTCTGGGCCGCGCTGGCCGCCGGCGATATCGACTGCGTGGTGTCCGACCACTCGCCCTGCACGCCGGACCTGAAACGCGCCGACACGGGCGACTTCGGCGCCGCCTGGGGCGGCATCGCCTCGCTGCAGATCGCGCTGCCCGTGCTCTGGACCGAGGCCCGCCGCCGCGGCCACACCCTCGCCGACATCGCCCGCTGGCAGGCCACCGCCCCGGCGCACCTCGCCGGACTGCACGGCAAGGGCCGCATCGCCCCCGGCCGCGACGCCGACTTCGCCGTCTTCGCCCCCGACCAACCGTTCACCGTCGACCCGGCCCGCCTGGCCCACCGCAACCCGGTCACCCCGTACGCCGGCCGCCGCCTCACCGGCACCGTCCGCGCCACCTACCTGCGCGGCCACCCCGTCAGCGACACTCCCACCGGCCAACTACTCGTCCGGGAGGGGTCATGACAGTGCCAGCCCGGCGGCCTCCTGCGCTCCGCTCCTCGGGCCCTGGCGGCCCTGCGATGCTCACTGCGGAGGCGGCCTCGTGACGGTGCCCGGGGTGGCGGCGGGTGGCGAGCCGGACCCGGGTGGGCTGGACCGGTTCGTGGACCTGGCGTCGCGCCGGGTCGGCGGGTCGGTGCTGGCGGCGAACGATGACACGTTCGCGCCGAAGGAGGCGCTGGTGCTGCCGTCGGTGCCGACGTACACGGCGCGCACGTTCGGGCCGCGCGGTCAGGTGTACGACGGCTGGGAGACGCGCCGGCGGCGGGAACCGGGGCAGGACTGGGCGATCGTCCGGCTCGGCCTGCCCGGCATCGTGCACGGTGTCGTGGTCGACACCTCGCATTTCACCGGGAACTACCCCGAGTCGGCCTGGGTCGACGGGCAGTGGGCCGACGGTTACCCCACCGCGGCCGAACTGGCGGCGGGCGCGGAGTGGGTCGCGCTGGTGCCGCCCCGCCGGCTGCGCGGCGACACCCGGAACGTGTTCGCGGTCTCGGCGCGGGAGTCGGTCACGCACGTCCGGCTGACCATCCACCCGGACGGCGGGGTGGCGCGGCTGCGGGTCTACGGCGAGGTGGTGCCCGACCCGCGCCGGTTGCTCGACCTCAGCCTCGACCTGGCCGCGCTGGAGAACGGCGGCCGGGTCGAGGAGTGCAGCAACCGCTACTACGCCGCGCCGGACAACGTGATCGCGCCGGGCCGGCCGGCGACGATGGGGGAGGGCTGGGAGACCCGGCGGCGCCGCGGCGAGGGCAACGACTGGGTGCGGCTGCGGCTGGCCGGCGCCGGACACATCCGGCAGGCGGTGCTGGACACCACCCACTTCGTCGGCAACGCTCCCGGCGCGGCCCGCATCCTCGGCTGCGACGCGACGTCGGATGACCCCGCCGATCCGGACAGTTGGTGGGAGCTGCTGCCGCAGACCCGGCTGCAACCGGACACCCGGCAGTGGTTCAGCACCGACCCGACCCGCCGTGCCACCCACGCTCAGGTCGACATCTATCCGGACGGCGGGCTCGGCCGGATCCGGCTCTACGGCGACCTCGCCACCGACGGCCGCGCCGAGCTGACCCGCCGCTGGTGGGACGCGCTGCCCGCCGCCGCGGCCGCCAGCCTGCTCGAGCACGCCGGCGTGCCCGCCGAGGAAGCCGCGGCCACCGTCGCCGAGCGCCCCGACGGCGGTCTCCCCGCCGCCCTGCACGCCGGCCTCCTCGGCTGACCGCGTCCACGCTCGGCGCGATCCCGGTGAGCGACCCGCGGGCGGGGGCGCCGCGGGCGATCCGGCGCGGGGTGACCGGCGGGCGACCGTAAGCTACGACGGTGGGTATGCATACCGCGTTGGCCTGGCTGAACGGCGTGAGCGCCGCCGAGGCGGAGCGCGCGCTGCTCGCCTGCTGCGCGTCCACGGCCTGGGCCGGCGCGGTCGTGGCGGCCCGGCCGTTCGGCGACCCGCTGGAGTTCCGCGGCGCCGTGGAGGCCGCACTGGCCGCGCTCACCTGGGCCGATATCGGGGATGCGCTGTCCGCCCACCCGCGGCTGGGGGAGCGGCCGGCCGGCGCGGACCGGTCGGCGACGTGGTCGGCCGGCGAGCAGGCCGGGGTGGCCGCGGCCGGTGCCGACACCAAGGCGGCGCTGGCGGCCGGCAACCTGGCGTACGAGGCCCGGTTCGGGCACGTCTACCTTGCCTGCGCCACCGGTCGCGGCGGCGCCGACCTGCTCGCCCTGCTGCGGTCCCGGCTGGACAACGACCCGGCCACCGAGCGCGCCGTGGTCCGGGACGAGCTCACCAAGATCACCTGGCTCCGGCTCGGCAAGCTCCTCACCGAGACCGGCGCCCCCGAGACCGGCACCGCCGGCGCCCCGGGGGCCGGTGCTCCGGGGGCCGGTGCTCCGGGGGCCGGCGGGCCCGGGAGCGCCGAGCGGGCGGCGGCCGGGTGAGCGCGCCGCTGTCCACGCACGTGCTGGACGCGACCGCTGGGCGGCCGGCGGCGGGCATGACCGTCCGGCTGGAGCGGCGCGACCCGACCGGCTGGGCGACGCTGGCGGAGTCGGTGACCGGGCCGGACGGGCGGTTGGCCGGTTGGGTGCCGGCGGCCGGGTTCGGCGCCGGCGACTACCGGCTCAGCTTCGGCACCGGCGCGTGGTTCGGCGGTCAGGGCCGGTCGGCGTTCTACCCGGAGGTGGTGGTGGTCTTCACGGTGACCGACCCGGCCGAGCACCATCACGTCCCGCTGCTGCTGAGCCCGTACGGCTACTCGACCTACCGGGGCAGCTAGTGGACGGCGGAGGTGGGGGGGAGCGGGTGCCGGGCGTCTCGCTCGGCGCGGCCAGGTACGGCAAGGCGGAGACGCGCGTGGTGCGGGTCGACCGGTCCGGTGGGCAGCACCGGATCCGCGACCTGAACGTGAGCATCGCGCTGGCCGGCGATATCGCCGACACGTACCTGACCGGCGACAACGCGAGCGTGCTGCCGACCGACAGCCAGAAGAACGCGGTCTACGCGTTCGCCCAGGAGCACGGTATCGGCGAGCCGGAGGAGTTCGCGCTGCGGCTGGCCCGGTACTTCCTCGACTCGCAGCCGGCGATCACCTGGGCCAGGGTCGACGCCGAGGAGTACGCCTGGAGCCGGGTCGAGGTGGCCGGCCGGCCGGCGGCGCACTCGTTCGCGCGGTCCGGCGGGGAGGCCCGGCTGGTCAGCGTGACCTGCGCCGGCGGGCAGGCCTGGGTGGTCTCCGGCCTCACCGGCCTGGTGCTGCTGAACACCACCGACTCGGAGTTCCGCGGCTACCCGCGGGACCGCTACACCACGCTGCCGGAGACCGGCGACCGCGTGCTCGCCACGGCGGTGACCGCCCACTGGCGGCATGCCGATGCCACCGGCGACTGGGCGGCGAGCCATCCCGAGGTGCGCCGGCACCTGATCGAGGCGTTCGCCGGCACGTACAGCCGATCCCTGCAGCAGACCCTCTACGCGATGGGTGAGCGGGTGCTGGCGCGGCGGCCCGAGGTGGCCGAGATCCGGCTGACCCTGCCGAACAAGCATCACCTGCTGGTCGACCTGGCGCCGTTCGGACTGCCGAACCCGAACGAGACGTTCGTCGCGGCGGACCGCCCGTACGGGCTGATCGAGGGCAGCGTCTGCCGGGACGGCGCCCCCGGGCCGGGCCAGGCCTGGTAGCGGCATCCGGTAGCCCGCGCGGGGGCCGATGGCGGCGAGGTGATCGGAGGGAGGCTGCGGTGGAGTTCTTCAGCCCGGACGGCTGGGCCGAGGCGCTGGCGATCAAGGCCGAGCATCCGGACGCCATCCCGATCGCCGGCGGCACCGACCTGATGGTCGAGATCAACTTCGACCGGCGGCGGCCGGCCGCGCTGCTGGACCTGACCCGGGTGCCGGAGCTGACCGCCTGGCGCCGCGCCGGCGGCACGGTCCGGATCGGCGCGGGGGTGCCGTACGCCCGGATCGTCGCCGAGCTGGCCGACCTGGTGCCGGGGCTGGCGAAGGCGTCCCGTACGGTCGGCTCGCCGCAGATCCGCAACCGCGGCACGGTCGGCGGCAACCTCGGCTCGGCGTCACCGGCCGGGGACGCGCTGCCGCCGCTGCTGGCCGTCGGCGCGGTGGTCGAGGTGGCCTCGGTCCGCGGCACCCGGCGCATCCCGGCGGCGGAGTTCTGCACCGGGGTGAAGCGGTCCGCGCTGGCCGCCGACGAGCTGGTGGCCGCGGTCGAACTGCCGGTCGCGCCCGGGCCGCAGGAGTTCGCCAAGGTCGGCACCCGGAACGCGATGGTGATCGCGGTCTGCTCGGTCGCGGTCGCGCTGGACCCGGACCGCGGCACCGTCGGCACCGGCATCGGCTCGGCCGCGCCCACCCCGCGCCGGGCCGCGGTGGCCGAGGAATTCGCCGCCGACGCGCTGGCCGGCAGCTGGGGCAGCCGGGCGGACCTCGACCCGGCCGTGGCCCGCCGGTTCGGCGAGCTGCTCGCCGCGGCCGCCGACCCGATCGACGACGTGCGCGGCACCGCCGCCTACCGCCGGCACGCGCTGTCCGTGCTGGGCCGGCGCACGCTCACCTGGGCCTGGGCCGACTACCAGGCGGCCGGCACGCCCGTCGGGGGCCGGGGGTGATCCGGCTGGCGTGCACGGTGAACGGCCGGCCGTGCGAGGTGGACGGGGTCTGGCCGGGCGAGAGCCTGCTGTACGTGCTGCGCGAGCGGATGAGCCTGCCCGGCTCGAAGAACGCCTGCGAGCAGGGCGAGTGCGGCTCCTGCACGGTGTACCTGGACGGCGTCGCGGTCTGCGCCTGCCTGGTCGCGGCCGGCCAGGCCGCCGGCCGCACGATCGTCACCGTCGAGGGCCTCGCCGGCGCGCCACCCGCCGGCCCGGCCGCCGGCGCGCCACCCGACGGTCCGACCGCCGCGGCGCCGGCGGGGCTGGACCCGGTGCAGCAGGCGTTCCTGGAGACCGGCGCCGTCCAATGTGGATTCTGCACGCCCGGGCTGATCGTGGCCGCGCATGATCTGCTGCGCCGCACCCCGCGACCGGCCGACCCGGAGATCCGGGAGGCGCTGGCCGGCAACCTGTGCCGGTGCACGGGCTACGAGAAGATCCTGGACGCGGTGCGGCTGGCCGCGTCCCGGATCGGCGACACCCGCGACACGGGAGGCTGAGATGGCGGGCACGCTTGTCCTGGACGGTTGCGCGGTCGCCACGGTCGACGCGGCCGGCACCGAGTTCGAGCGCGGCCACGTGGTGATCAGCGGCGGCGTACTGACCGCGGTCGGCCCCGGCCCGGCGCCACCGGCCCCTGCCGGCACCGACGTGTCCACAGTGGACGCTCGCGGCTGCCTGGCCACGCCGGGGCTGGTGAACACGCACCACCACCTGTACCAGTGGGCCACCCGCGGGCTGGCCACCGAGCACGGGCTGTTCGACTGGCTGCGCGCGCTCTACCCGGTCTGGGCCGGCATCGACGCCGGCATCGTGGCCGCCGCCGCCCGCGCCGGCCTGGCCCGCCTCGCGCTCACCGGCTGCACCACCAGCACCGACCACCACTACGTGTTCCCGGCCGACCGCGGCGACCTGCTCGGCGCCACCATCGAGGCGGCCGGCCAGGTCGGGCTGCGGTTCCACCCGACCCGCGGCTCGATGGACCTCGGCGAGTCGCGCGGCGGCCTGCCCCCGGACAGCCTGGTCGAGGACACCGACGCCGCGCTGGCCGCGACCGAGGCCGCCATCGACCGGTACCACGACCCGTCCCCGGGCGCGATGGTGCGGATCGCGGTGGCGCCCTGCTCCCCGTTCTCGGTCACGACCAGGCTGCTGGCCGACGCCGCCACGCTGGCCCGGCGGGCCGGCGTCCGGCTGCACACGCACCTGGCCGAGGTGGCCGAGGAGGAGGAGTACTGCCTGGCCACCTACGGTCGGCGGCCGGCCGAGTACCTGGACGACCTGGGCTGGCTCGGCCCGGACGTCTGGCTCGCGCACTGCGTGCACCTGTCCCCGGCCGCGATCGACCGGTTCGCCGCCACCGGCACCGGCGTCGCCCACTGTCCCGGCTCGAACGCCCGGCTGGGCGCCGGCATCTCCCCGGTGCGGTCGCTGCTGGACGCCGGCGTCGCGGTCGGCCTGGGCGTGGACGGGGCCGCGTCCAACGAGCACGGCAGCATGCTGGCCGAACTGCGCAACGCCTCGTACGCGGCCCGGCTGCGCTCCGGCCCGGCCGCGCTGCCCGCCCGCCAGGCGCTGCGGCTGGCCACAATGGACGGTGCGCGCTGCCTCGGCCGGAACGCCGACATCGGGAGCCTGGAGCCGGGCAAGCGCGCCGACGTCGCGCTGTGGCGGGTGGACGGCCCCGGCCTCGGCGACATCGAGGACCCGGTGACCGCGCTGGTGCTCGGCCCGGCCGCGCCCCTGGCACTGTTGCTTGTGGACGGTCGGCCGGTGGTGTCCGACGGCGACCTGCTGACAGTGTCCACAAACGACTGTGCGGCCGGGCTGCGGGCGGCCCGGCGCCGGCTGATGGACCGGCGCCCGAAGTGACCGGCACCCGCCTCCCGACCGCTGCCGGCCCCGCCGGGCCGCGCCCCGCCCGGCCCGCCGCGCCGGCTGCTGCCACGCCGACCGGCCAGCCCGCCGCTCCGACCGCCGCCGCGCCGACCCACCGGCCCGCAGCTCCGACCGACGGCCAGCCCAGCGCGCCACCCAGCGGGCCACCCAGTGCGCAACGCACCGCGCCCGTCCCGGGCCAAGCGCCGACCCGGGCTGACCGGCCGGCCGGTGGTCGCGTCGGCGACAGCCCGGCGCGGCCGGACGGCACGCTCAAGGTCACCGGCGAGTTCGCGTTTTCCTCCGACCTCTGGGCCGACGGCATGCTCTGGGGCGCCACCCTGCGCAGCCCGTACCCGCGCGCCGGCATCCGCGCCATCGACCTGACCGCGGCGGTCCGGCTGCCCGGCGTCAGCGCGGTGCTCACCAGCGCGGACGTCCCCGGCAGCAAGGTGTACGGGCTGGAGTTCGCCGACCAACCGGTGCTGGCCATGGGCGAGGTGCGCTACCACGGCGAGCCGGTCGCGGTCGTCGCCGCCGACCACCCGGAGACCGCCCGCCGCGCCGCCGCGCTGATCGAGGTGGACTGGGACGTCCGGCCGCCGGTGACCGACCCGGCCGAAGCGCTGCTGCCCGGCGCCGACAAGGTGCATCCGACCGGCAACGTGGTGCGGCACGTGCGGATCCGGCATGGCGACCCGGCTGCCACCGCCGACGTGGTGGTCCGCGGCGAGTACGAGGTCGGCATGCAGGATCAGGCGTTCCTCGGCCCGGAGTCGGGGCTGGCGGTGCCGGCCCCCGACGGCGGGGTCGACCTGTTCGTGGCCACTCAGTGGCTGCACGCCGACCAGCGCCAGTTGGCCGCCTGCCTCGGCCTGCCGGTGGACAAGGTCCGGATCGCGCTCGCCGGCGTCGGCGGCGCGTTCGGCGCCCGCGAGGACCTGTCCATGCAGGTGCACGCCTGCCTGCTGGCGCTGCGCACCGGCCGTCCGGTGAAGATCGTGTACGGCCGCGAGGAGTCGTTCTTCGGGCACGTGCACCGGCACCCGGCGCGGATGCGCTACGAGCACGGTGCCTCCCGGGACGGCCGGCTGGTCTCGGTGAAAGCCGAGATCCTGCTGGACGGCGGCGCCTACGCGTCCACGTCGGCCGCGGTGGCCGGCAACGCGGCCACGCTCGGCGCCGGGCCGTACGACGTGCCGAACGTGTCGATCGACGCCTGGGCGATGTACACGAACAACCCGCCGTGCGGGGCGATGCGCGGGTTCGGCGCCGTGCAGGCCTGCTTCGGGTACGAGAGCCAGCTGGACAAGCTGGCCGCCGCGCTGGGCCTGGACCCGGTCGAGGTGCGCATCCGCAACGCTCTGTCGGAAGGATGCGTGATGCCCACCGGCCAGGTGGTGGACAGCGCGGCGCCGGTGGCCGAACTGCTCCGCCGGGTCCGCGACCGGCCGCTGCCGGCGGCCCTGCCGGCCGCGCCGGACCAGCGCGAGCTGCCCGGCGGCGTCTCCGGCACCACCCGCGGTGAGGGCGTGGTACGCGGCGTCGGCTACGGCGTCGGGATCAAGAACGTCGGTTTCTCGGAGGGTTTCGACGACTACTCCACCGCCCGGGTGCGGTTGGAGGTGATCGGCGGCGAGCCGGCGGTGCTGGTCCGGACCGCGGCCGCCGAGGTGGGCCAGGGGCTGGTCACCGTGCAGGCCCAGATCGCCCGCACCGAGCTGGGCGTCGAGCAGGTCACCGTGGCGCCGGCCGACACCGGCGTCGGCAGCGCCGGCTCGAGCTCCGCGTCCCGGCAGACGTACGTCACCGGCGGGGCGGTCCGGGCGGCCTGCGAGCAGGTCCGGGCCGAGCTGCTGCGGCTGGCCGCCGAGCGGCTGGGCCGGCCGGTGGCCGAGCTGCGGCTCGCGCCCGGCATGGTTGAGTCCACAGTGGACGGTCCACTCGCGACGGTCGCGCAGCTGCTGGGGGCCGGCGCGATCGACCGTACCGTGCAGTGGCGGCACCGGCCGACCGAGCCGCTGGACCCGCGCACCGGCCGCGGGAACGCGCACGTGCAGTACGCGTTCGCGGCGCACCGGGCGGTGGTGGACGTGGACACCGAGCTCGGCCTGGTCCGGCTGGTGGAGATCGCGGTCGCGCAGGACGTCGGCAAGGCGATGAACCCGCAGGCGGTGGCCGGCCAGATCCAGGGCGGCACCGCGCAGGGCATCGGGCTGGCGCTGATGGAGGAGATCATCGTCCGGGACGGGATCGTGCGGAACCCGTCGTTCACCGACTACCTGATCCCCACGATCCTGGATATGCCGCCGACCGCGGTGGACGTGCTCGAGCTCGGTGACCCGAACGCCCCGTACGGGCTGCGCGGGGTGGGCGAGCCGCCGACGATCTCGGCCACCCCGGCGGTCGTGGCCGCGGTCCGGGCCGCGACCGGCCGGCCGCTGCACCGGGTGCCGATCCGCCCCGAACAGCTCATCCTGGACGGGGCGGGGGACGGAGCCGGCGCGGGGGACGGGTACGGCGATGGGGACGGCGACCGGTAGGGGGCGGGATGGCGCTGGTGTTCCTGAACGGCGGCGCGATGGCCGGCGGGCCGCTGCACGGGCTGCTCCGCGGCGCCCCGCTGGTCGGCGCCACCCGCACCGCGCCGCGCTACCGGTTCTGGTCGGTCGGCGACCGGTTCCCCGCGCTGCAGCCGGTGGATGAGGGCGGGGTCTCGGTCGCCGGCGAGGTCTACGACGTCCCGCTGCCGGTGCTGCGCGACTCGCTGCTGCCGGCCGAGCCGCCGGAACTGGAGCTCGGCGTGAT
The DNA here is from genome assembly GCA_039648995.1 of Mycobacteriales bacterium. GTDB lineage: Bacteria > Actinomycetota > Actinomycetes > Mycobacteriales > CADCTP01 > JBBWZH01. The sequence goes on along the minus strand of JBBWZH010000781.1, from coordinate 1,030 downwards.
CGAACTCGCCGACGGCCGCCCCTGCCTGGCCATGGTGCTGCGCCGGCCGGCCACCGAACCCGCCGACCTGCGTGACATCTCCGACCGGCCCGACTGGCGCGGCTACCGGTCCGGCGGCTGACCGCCGGTCAGGTGCGCGGGCAGCTGGTGCCGGCCTTCGGCACGGTCAGGTTGATCAGGTACGCGTTGACCGCCCTGGTGACGCAGGCGGTCTTCGGGTAGGCGGTGTGGCCCTCGCCGTCCCAGGTGAGCAGCACGCCGTGGGCCAGCGCCCGGGCCAGCACCCCGGCCGAGGCGTACGGGGTGGCCGGGTCGTTGGTGGTGCCGATGACCAGGATCGGCGGCGACGCGGCGGCGCGCACCGCCGGCAGCGGGTGCCGGGGGCCGAGCCACTGCTGGCAGCCGAGCAGGCCGAGCGCGAGCGAGGTGCCGAACAGCGGATATTTCGTCCGCCACGCGGCCAGCTTGGCGTGGATCGTGGCTGCCGAGACCTTGTCGCCGGAGTCGGTGCAGTTGATCGTCAGGCTGGCGTCGACGATGTTGCTGTACTTGCCGTCGGCATCCCGCTGCGAGTAGCGGTCGGTCAGCTCGAAGATTCCGGCCGCGTCGCCCGCCTTCGCGTTGGCCAGCGCCTTCTCCAGGTCCGGCCAGTCGTTCTGGTCGTACAGCGCGGAGATCACCGCGAGCAGCACGTACCCCGCGGTCGCCGTGCGTTTCTCGCCGACCTTCCTGCTCCGGATCGGCGCCTTCCGGGCGGCGGTGAGCAGGCCGGTCACGAACGCCCGGGCGTCCGGACCGACCCGGCAACCGCCGCCGCGGCGGGTGCAGTCGGCGGCGAACTGGTTGAACGCGTTCTCGAACCCGCGGGCCTGCGTCTCGGCCGACGCCACGTCGCCCTGCACGGGGTCGACCGCCCCGTCCAGCACCAGCGCGCGCACCCGCTTCGGGAACAGCTGCGCGTACACCGAGCCGAGCCGGGTGCCGTACGAGTAGCCGAGGTAGGTCGTCTTCGAGTCGCCCACGGCCTGCC
>JBBWZH010000775.1:0-20321 GCA_039648995.1 Mycobacteriales bacterium | reverse complement strand
GCCGGGTTCTGCGCTGGCGGGTACTGCCCGGCCGGGGTCTGGGCGGCCGGGAACTGCGCCGGCGGGAACTGGCCGGCCGGGTTCTGCGCGGCCGGGTACTGCCCGGAGGGGTACTGCCCGCTCCCGTACTGGCCGGTCGCGTACTGGCCGCTCCCGTACTGCCCGACCGGAGGCTGGCTGGTCGGGTACTGGCCGGTCGGGTAGGGCTGCTGGCCGCCGCCGACAGCCGCTTGCCAGGAGCTGTTGAGCCCGGACTGCATGTAGGCGAACATCGCCGGCGAGAGGACCAGGTAGAGGACCAGCCCGATCCAGCCGCTGATCACGTCGCCGCCGCGGAGCAACCGCTGCGTCGCCTGGATGCGCTGGAACGTGTGCACCGTCGAGATGATCGCCGGCACGACCACCAGCGCACCGAGGGTGATGGCGAGCAGGGACTTGCCCGGGTCGTCACCGAGCTCGTCGCTCTTGCCGCGAGCCCGGCCCAGCGCCGCCATCTCCTTGTTGACCTTGTAGTACCAGACGAAGGTGTAGATGCCGAAGGTGACGAACGGGAGCAGCGCGACGGCCCACGGCGATCGGATTTTCGGGCGGTAGTCGACGCCGGGAAGTGCAACCTCTTCGGCCATGGCCTCTCCTCGGTGGTGGTGGGTGACCCGGATACTCGGGCCGCCGGTGCGCGGCAGGAGAGCAACCTTGACTTCGCCGGCCGTATCACTCGCCGTGGCAGCAGATCTACACGGAAAGCGCAACGAGAGCGTACGGGTCACCGCCGATGGCAGTGGCCGATTCGGGAAGTCCGCCCATAGGGGCGAGCCGAGAGCGGGAGCCGTGCACGACCGCGCCGGGCGTGGTCCACGCGGCACCGGCCGACCCCTCCGGTACGGCTCGCGCGACTCGACCTAGTCTGGGGCGCGGGTCGATGGCTGACCCGGCCGGGCCTGGCACCGGTTGCCGGGATGCGCCCGGCTGGCCCGGGTTCGAGCGGCTGCAGGGAGGGTCCGATGGCGGGTGAACGGCCGTTGCCGCGGCGGGCGGTGCTGGCGGCCGGCGCCGTCGGGCTCGCGGCGGCCGCCGGCTGCGATGTCGGCGGGCGATCTGACCGACCGGACGCGGGCGCGGCCACCGACCCGGCGCTGGGGTCGCTCACCGCCGCGCCGCCGGCGACGACCGGGCACACCCCGGGGCCGGCCAGCCCGGTGACCACGACCGCCACGCCACCGAGGCCGCCGCGCCCGGCTTCCGGCGGCCCCGCCATCGAGGTCGTGCACGGCCCGCGCGACCGCCGCGAGGTGGCCCTGACCTTCCACGGCGCCGGCGACCCCGCGCTGGCCACGTCACTGCTCGGCGTGCTGGAGCGGGCCGGCGCCCAGGCGACCGTGCTCGCGGTGGGTACCTGGCTGGCCGCCAACCCCCAACTGGCCCGCCGCATCGTCGGCGCCGGGCACGAGCTCGGCAACCACACCTGGACGCACCCGGTGCTCGACGACCTCGGCGCCGCGGCCGCCCGGGTCGAGATCGAACGCTGCCGTGACCTGATCGACCGGCTGACCGGCTCGCCCGGCGCGCACGTGCGGCAGTCCGGCGGGGCGCACCCGACCGCGCTGGTGCTGCGGTTGGCCGGCGCGGCCGGGTATCCCGTCTGCCTGTCCTACGACGTCGACTCGCTGGACTGGACCGATCCGGGCCCGGCCGCGGTGCGCCGGACCGTCGCCGCGCGGGCGCAGCCCGGCTCGGTGGTCAGCATGCACTTCGGCCATCCGGGCACGCTCACCGCGCTGCCCGGCGTGCTGGCGGACCTGGCCCGGCGCGGCCTGCGTCCGGTGACGGCGACTACGCTGCTGACCCCGTGACCGCTCGCCTGCGCCGGCCGCTGCGGATAGCCGCCGCGTTGACCGCCATCTGCGCCGTGACCGTGGCGTGCTCGAGCCACTCGACATCGCCGGCGGCCGCGCCGACCGAGCAGCGCGGCGGCACCCTCCCGTCGCCGGACACCGACACGTCGCGGAGCCCGGCCGTGACGCCGCCGGCCACCTCGGCGCCGGCCGGCCAGGCCCGGGGCAACCTGCTGCCCGGGATGCCGGCGCCGCTGGCCGCGGGCGACGTGTACGCCGCCGACCGGCCCGGCGACCTGAGCCCGGTCGCCCGGCAGGCGCGGCCGCTGGTGTACGTCCCGCACACCAAGAGCAACGACCTCTGGGTGATCGACCCGACGACGAACAAGGTGATCCGCCGGATCCCGAACGTGGGTCGCGAGGTGCAGCACGTGGTGCCGGCGTACGACCTGCACGAGCTGTACGTGGCCGGCGACAACTCCGACTCGCTGCTGGTCATCGATCCGCGCACCGGGGAGCCCGGCCGCACCATCCACGTCACCGACCCGTACAACCTGTACTTCACCCCGGACGGTCGGTACGCGGTCGTCGTCGCCGAACGGCTGCACCGGCTGGACTTCTACGACCCGCACACCTGGCGCCTGGTCCACCAGCTGCCGGTGCCCGGCTGCACCGGGATCGACCACCTCGACTACACCGCCGACGGCCGGCTGCTGCTGGCCAGCTGCGAGTTCGCCGGGCGGATGGCGGTCGTCGACGTCGCCCGGCAGCGCTACCTGCGCACGATCCCGCTGACCCAGGTGCCGAACGGGATGCCGCAGGACGTGAAGCTCTCCCCGGACGGCAAGACGTTCTACGTCGCCGACATGATGGCCAACGGCGTCTACCTCATCGATGGCGCCGCGACCAAGGTGATCGGCTTCCTGCCGACCGGCCGCGGCACGCACGGCCTGTACGTCGACCGCACCTCCCGCCGGCTGTTCGTCAGCAACCGCGGCGAGGGGTCGGTGTCGGTGGTCGACCTGACCAGCCGGCGGGTCTCGGTCACCTGGCACATACCCGGCGGTGGCAGCCCCGACATGGGCGGCGTGTCGGCCGACGGCTCCACGCTGTGGCTGTCCGGCCGGTACGACGGCGTCGTCTACGCCCTGCGCACGTCCGACGGGCACCTGCTCGCCAGGATCCCGGTCGGCTCCGGCCCGCACGGGCTGTGCGTCTGGCCGCAACCGGGCCGCTACTCCCTCGGCCACACCGGCATCCTGCGCTGATCCCGGCCGGGACCCACCGCCGTACCGGCACCGGCCGGCCGTAGCATCGCTGCCGTGGTGGGGATCGTGCTGGTCTCGCACAGCCCGCGGCTCGCCGCCGGCCTGGCCGACCTGCTGGCCGAGATCGGTTGGCGGGACGTGCCGGTCGCGGTCGCGGCGGGCACCGCCGACGGCCGGCTCGGCACCAGCCTGGACGCGGTGCGTGGCGCCCTGGCCGCGGCGGACGCCGGCGACGGTGTCATCGTCCTGCCCGACCTCGGTTCGGCCGTGCTCAGCGTCAAGCTCGCGCTCCAGGACGCCGACCCGGCTCGCGCGGTCATGGTCGACGCGCCGTTCGTGGAGGGCGCGGTGGCGGCGGCCGCCACCGCGGCATCCGGCGGCGACCTCGCCGCGGTGGTTGCCGCCGCCCAGGGTGCCCGCGACTTCCGCAAGCTCTGACGCGGCGGCTTACCGGGTGGGGTGCTCGACGGCGCGGCGCAGGGCGGCGAAGAGCAGGGCGGTGGAGGTGGCGCCGGGGTCCTGGTGGCCGACCGAGCGGGCGCCGAGGTAGGAGGCTCGGCCCTTGCGGGCCTCCAGGGCGACGGTCGCGCGGGCGCCGTCGTCCGCCGCGTGCGCGGCGCCCGTCACCGCGGTGCCGAGCGGCTGACCGGCGCCGACCGCCTCGTCGAGCGCGGCCAGCGCCGGAACGTACGCGTCCACCATCGTCTTGTCGCCGGGCTGGGCCGCGCCCAGCCGCTGGACGCCGGCCAGGGCCGCCTGCAGGGCCGCGACGAACGCCACGTCGTCCGGCCCGGCGGCGTCCCCGAGCGACTTGCCGATCTCCCGGAACACCGTGCCGTACAGCGGCCCGGACGCCCCGCCGACGGTGGAGATCAGCGTCCGGCCCACCAGCGCGCAGACCGCGCCGGGCGAGCCGAGCGCCGCCCCGGCCGGCTCGGCCAGCCTGCTGGTGACCGCGGCGAACCCCCGGTCCAGGTTCACCCCGTGGTCGGCGTCGCCGATCGCGGCGTCCAACGAGGTCAGGTGGTCGCGTTCGGCGGCCACCGCGGCGGCCATTTCGGCGACCCAGGCCCGGATCAGCGCGGCGTCCACAGTCACCCGGCTCTCACCATTCCTCCTGGTTCGCTCCGGTTGGCGGCGGCCCCGCCGCGCTCGCCCATTCGAGATCTAGAGGCCCCAGCGCAGGGCCGGCGTGCGCACCGGAGCGTCCCACAGCCCCAGGATCCCGTCATCCAGCTTCGTGATCGTCAGCGACCAGCCGGCCATGTCCAGGCTCGTCACGTAGTTGCCGACCAGCGACCGGGCGATCGTCACGCCGCGCCCGCCCAGCACCGCGGCCAGCTCGCCCGCGGCCACATACAGCTCCAGCAGCGGGGTGCCGCCCATCCCGTTGACGATCGCCAGCACCCGGTCGCCGCGGTCGAGCGGACAGTCGGCGAGGATCGCGCCGGCCGCGATGCCGACCAGCTCGCTGGCCGGTGCGATCGTGCGCCGCTCCCGGCCGGGTTCGCCGTGGATGCCGATGCCGAGCTCGATCTCGTCGTCGCCGAGCTCGAATGTCGGCCGGCCGGCTGCCGGGGTGGTGCACCCGGTCAGCGCGATGCCGAAGCTGCGGCTGCGCTCGTTCACCCGGCGGCCGATGGCGGCCACCTGGTCCAGGTTGCCACCGGCCTCGGCGAGCGCGCCGGCCACCTTCTCCACCACGATGGTGGCGCCGGTGCCGCGGCGGCCGGCGGTGTAGAGGCTGTCCTGGACGGCCACGTCGTCGTCGACCAGCACGCTGGCGACCGTCGCGCCGTCCTCGGCGGCGAGCTCGGCGGCCATCTCGAAGTTCATCACGTCGCCGGTGTAGTTCTTCACCACGTGCAGTACGCCGGCGCCGGCCTCGACCGCCTTCGTCGCGGCAACCACCTGGTCGGGCACCGGGGAGGTGAACACCTCACCCGGGCAGGCCGCGTCCAGCATGCCGAGCCCGACGAAGCCGGCGTGCAGCGGCTCGTGCCCGGACCCGCCGCCGGAGACCAGCCCGACCTTGCCCGGTCGCGGCGGGTCGGCCCGCACCACGATGCGCCGCTCCACGTCGACCCGCAGCTCGGGGTGGGTGGCGGCGATCCCGCGCAGCGCGTCCCGGACCACGTCGGCGGGGTCGTTGATGAGCTTCTTCATGTCCTGCTCCTGCCTGGACGGGTCGCTCGCCGGCGGCCGCCTTCGTGCTGTCGGCGACCGCGCTGTCGGCGACCAGGATCGCCCGCCGCGATCCGGCCGCGAGCGGTGGGCCTCAGCCGGAGCGCAGGCGGCCGCTGGGCACGGGCGACCCGCTGGCCTGGTGGCTGTCGTGCCAGCGCCGCTTGGCGGCGAGCATCGCCTCGTCGGCGGCGCCGATCAGGTCGTCGGCGGTGCGGCAGGCCTGCGCACCGGCCTGCCCGACGCTGGTGGCGACGGCGAAGGTCTGTTCGCCCCACCGGATCGGCTGGTACACGGACGTGGCGAGGCGGTCGGCCAGCCGCCGGGCGCCGACGCCGTCGATGCGGTGGCAGAGCACGGCGAACTCGTCCCCGCCGAGGCGGGCGACCAGATCGCCGGGCCGGACCCCCGCCTGCAGCCGGCGGCCCACCTCGATCAGCACCGCGTCCCCGGCCGCGTGCCCGTGCTGGTCGTTGATGCCCTTGAACAGGTTCAGGTCGAGGTAGAGCAGCACGGTGTCGGAACCGGGCCGGAACTCGCGCTCCAGCGTGCCGACCAGCGTCCGCCGGTTGGCCAGCCCGGTCAGCTCGTCGTGCGCGGCCAGGTGGGCGAGCAGTTGCTGGGCCCGCACCTGCTCGTGCACCGCCCCGGTGAACCGGGCCAGGCTGAAGCCGACGGTGACCGCGATGCCCACCAGCAGCGGCAGCTGGACGGACACCGGCTGGCCGTTGCGGGTGATCGCCACCAGCGGCGCGGCCAGCAGCGCCACCCCGAGGAACGGCAGCCGGGCCCGGTGCAGCTTCGCCACCGGCTCCCAGACCGGGGTCAGCAGCTCCGCCCGCCGCGAGTGCCGGATGCTGGCCACGACCAGGCCGTTCGCCAGCAGCAGCACGCCGTCCAGCCGGGCGCCGTCCCCGGGCCTGAGCACGTCCTGCGGCAGCGCCAGCACCAGGTCGCAGACCAGGGTCAGCGCCATCCCGGTGACCAGCAGCCGGGTGGGCGTGCCGCGGCGGCCGGGCGAGAGCACCAGGAACAGCACCGAGGCCAGCAGGATGATGTCGCCGAGCGGGTACAGCGCGCCGATGATCACCCCCGCGGTGAGCTCCTGGGCTCTGACCGCGGGCGCCACCAGCACCTGCCACGCGCCCAGCGCCGCCGCGGTGGTGAGGATGAGCCCGTCCAGCGCACCGGCCCGGCCCTGCCCGGGCGCGCGGCGCCGGACCAACCCGATCAGCCCGCCGCCGATCAGCGGGTAGCCGGCGAGCCACAGCACGTCCGGCAGGTGCGGCAGCGAGTCGATCCCGGTCAGCCGCATCCCGGCGTCCAGCAGGTCCCCGGCCAGCCAGGACGTCATCGCGCCGGCGATCAGCCGGACCGGGCGCCGGGCGGCGGGCGCCGCCAGCCGGACCGCCCGCCAGCCGGTGATCACGATGAGCGCGAAGCAGCCGAGGTAGGCGCCGCGGCCCAGCGCCGACTCGGGCGTGGCGGCGTCGACGGCCGCCCCGCAGAACACCAGCAGCGCGGTGACCGGCCAAAGCACATGTGCCTGCTCGGCCGCGGCCGACATGAGCTGAGGAGTTCCGGCAGCTCCGGTGCTGACCGCTGTGCGGCCCAGCCGGCTGAGCACGTCCCAGAAGGTCCTTCGTGCCCGTCTTGCCGCTGGAACCTGTCACCCCGGCACGCGACAGCGAGGTGGCGGTTGAGTCGTCGGTGGTTCGTGCCGGCGCGACCGCGGCGGCCGTCGCGGGTCCGGTCGGCGGCGTCATCAGCCTCACACAGGGCGCGCCGGCTGTGGGCGCCGGCGCGTGGTGCTTGTTCGCCGCCGGCCTCGAACAGCGGACGCGGCGCGGCGGCGGGAAGCGGCAACGGGCCGGCGCTGGTCAGCGCCGGGTGCCCCAGCTATGCCGGTGGCTGGTCCGCGGCGTCGATCGGGATCCAGTCGAGGTACTTCCCGGTCCGGCCGTCGCCGGAGGAGCGACCGCGCAGCCGGCGGTGCACCCAGGGCAGTACGTGCTGCCGGTAGTAGCGCACTTCGGCGAGCAGCCGGCGGGCCTCGGGGGAGCCGGTACCGGCCGCCGGTGCCGCCGTGCCGTGGCCGAGGGCTTCGAGGACCAGGCCGGCGACGCGGTGGTGGCCGGCGGCGTTCAGGTGCAAGCGGTCAGCTGACCAGTAGGTGGGTCGGCGGATCTCGATGTCGTGAAAGACGTCGACGAGCACGAGGTCGTGGGCGGCGGCCAGCCGCACGACCGCCTCGGTGAACGCCTCGGCGCGGCGGCGGACCGTCCGCCCGAACGGCAGCCGGTCCCCGGGGTCGGCGCCGCTGAGCAGCACCAGTTGCACACCGGCGGCCAGGCAGCGGCCGACCGCTCGCTCGGTCAGCGCCACCAGGCGGGCCACCTCACCACCGGGCCGCAGCATGTCGTTCCCGCCGCCGTTGAGCGTGATGAGCGTGGGCGCCGGTGCGAGGGACAGGGCCGCGTCGAGCTGCTCTGTCACGATCGGCTGCAGCAGGCGCCCTCGGACAGCCAGGTTGGCGTACTGGACGCTGCCCCGCGCGGCCGCCAGACCCGCCGCGACCCGGTCGGCCCAGCCCCGGACGGAACCGTCCGGAAGCTCGTCGCCGACGCCCTCGGTGAAGCTGTCGCCGATCGCCACGTACCGCACAGCAGATCCTCCTGCCGGCCCAAGCGGCCCGCTCCGCGCTCGACGTCGCAACCTGCGCCGATGCTGCTCGACCGGGCCGCCGCGGTCAAGCCGACCCGGCCGGCCGGGTCCGGACGCGGCTGCCTGGTGCCGGCCCGCAACGGGCAGGCGTACTCGCCGCCCGGCGGCCGGGGCCCACGCCCGGCCGGCGCCTCGGGGAGCGGCTACCGGGTCAGCATGGTCTGCAGGAGCGCGGTTATCCGCGCGGTGAGCGCCTCGGGCGTGGTGCCGAGGGACACGCAGCGGCCCTCCAGCGGCCCGTCCAGCCAGAGCGTCACGATGCCGATCGCGAGCGCCCAGATCATCGCCACGAGCGCGGTGGGGTCGCCGGGCGGCGCGCTGCCCTCGTGCTGGCAGTCCAGCACCGTCTCGGTCAGCAGTTGGATCGCCGCGTCGCCGGCGGTCTGCGCCTCGGGGTGGTGCTCCGGCTGGGACAGCTCGGGCCGGAGCATCAGCCGCAGGTAGGCGGGGTGGTCCTTGGCGAACTGGACGTACGTCTCGACCAGCGCGCCGAGCGCCCGGGCGGCGGTGGGCGCCTGCTCGCGGGCCTGCCGTAGCTGCTGTTCGAGCACCTCGTGACCGCGGACCGCGATCGCCGCCAGCAGCGCCGACCGGTCGGTGAAGTGGTGGTACGGGGCGCGCGGGCTGACCCCGCTAGCCCGTGCCACCCGGCGCAGGCTGACCGCGCCGATGCCCTCAGCCTCGATCAGCGCCACGCACGCGGTGATCAGCTCCTCGCGCAGGGTGCCGTGGTGGTAGGTGGCTCTGGGCTGGCTGGCTGGCACGCCCCGAGCGTAGGCGGTTGACAGCCGCGCGCCGGCCCGTCTATACATCGCATACATTCTATGCACCGTATAGATCACACGCGAGGCGGTAGCCGGTGGTCGACACGAAGGTCCTGGTGACCGGGGCCACCGGCTTCATCGCCGGGCACTGCATCGGGGAACTGCTCGCGCACGGGTACGCGGTGCGCGGCAGCGTGCGTAACCTGGCGACCGCCGATGTCGGGCACCTGCGCGCGCTCGCGCAGCGCACCGGCGGCTCGCTGGAATTGGTCGAAGCCCGGCTCGACGCGGACACGGGCTGGGCCGAGGCCGTCGACGGCTGCACGTACGTGTGGCACGTGGCGTCGCCGAACCCGCCGGCGCTGCCGAAGGACGAGGACGAGCTGATCCGGCCCGCCGTCGACGGCACGCTGCGGGTGCTGCGCGCGGCCGCCGCCAGCGGCACGGTCCGCCGGGTCGTCCTTACCTCGTCGATCGACGCGATCAGGCACGGGCACGACGGCCCTGATCGGGTCCGGACCGAGGCGGACTGGTCCAATGTGGACCGCAGCGGGCCGTACCCGAGGAGCAAGGTCTATGCCGAACGGGCGGCCTGGGAGTTCGTCCGGGACCAGGGCCTGGAGCTCGTGACGATCAACCCCGGCCTGGTGCTCGGGCCCCTGCAGTACCGCCAGCGGACGACCTCGATCGAGGTGATCCGCCTCCTGCTGGCCCACAAGCTGCCGGCCGTGCCGCGCCTGGGGTTCGCCGTGGTCGACGTCCGCGACATCGCCGTCGCGCACCGGCTCGCCACGGAGATCCCCGAGGCCGCCGGGAACCGGTACATCTGCGCCGGCGAGCAGACGTGGATGGGCGAGATCGCCGCGATCCTGGCCGCCGAGTTCGGCCCCCGGGGCTACCGGATCCCGACCCGCCCGATGCCGTACTGGCTGATGTGGACGATCGCCCGGTTGGACCGGACCGTCCGGCTCGCTCTGGGCCTGGTCGGCGTACCGGCGCTGGTCAGTGCCGGCAAGGCCGAGCGGGAACTCGGCTGGACCACCCGCCCGGCTCGGGAGTCCATTGTGGACGCCGCGGACAGCCTGCTGCGGCACGGGGTGGTGCCGCGCCGCGGCGCCGACGCGCACGGGTCGGCGGCACCGGCGCCCAGCGCCTCGGCCGGCCGGGCCGAGGCCATACTGGAGCGATGCCGGACGTCATCGCCTCTGGTCCGGGGACCTCGGGCCGCCGCCGGCCACGTCCGTGGCTGGTCATGCTGGTGGTCGCGGCAGCGCTGGCCGGCGCGGTCCGCCTCTGGGGCGGGGCGTCGCCGCCGGAGTCTGGCACGCCGACCGCGCTCCCGACGCCCACCTCGGTGACGCCGACGCCGACCGGGCCGCCGGCCACCTTCCGGCTCGTCGGCCGTCCCGGCAGCGGGCCGCCGGGGCTGCGGGTGCTCATCTCCGGCGAGTACGGCGACACCGGCCGCGATGCGGGGCCGGCGGTGGTGACCGGCGCCGGCCAGGCCCGAACCGTGCCCGGGGCCGGCCCGTGGACCGCCACCCGGTCGGTCATGGTCCAGCGGCTGCCCACCGCGACCGCGGTCATCATCCAGGACGACAAGCACCCCGGCACGCCCGTGACGGTCCGGCCCGACCGGGGCCCGGCGGTGCGGCTCGGGCCCGGCCTGGACACCGTGGTCGCCGCGCGCGGCGGCGGGTTCATCGCCGCCGACAGCGGCTGGGTCCAGCTCCCCGGCCGGCTGGTGAGCTACACGCCGACGGGGCAGCTCCGCTGGGAACGCCTGCTCGTGCGCAGCACCCTCGTGCAGCGCGACACCCCGTACGGTCTGCTGGCGGAGGTTGTGGCCGATCCGCAGAACAGTGGCGTCGGCGAGCTGCTGCTGATCGACGCCCGCTCCGGCCAGTTGCTGCGCCACATCGGCGCCGCCAGCCAGGTCCTGGCCAGCACCGACGAGAAGGTTGCCTGGATCCCGACCGGCTGCGACACCCCGCCCAGGTCTTGCGCGCTGGCCGTGGCCGACCTGCGGACCGGGGAGGAGCGGCGGTACGACCTGCCCGGCGGCTTGGCACCCGGCGCCGCTGCGTTCTCGCCGAACGAGGCCATGCTGGCGCTCAGCTTCGCCGGCCAGCACAGCTTCGTCGCCAAGGGCGACCCGGATGGCTACGTGTCTGTGCTGTCCCTGGTCACCCGCCAGTTCGAGCGGATGCCCGGGCTGACCACCGGTGCCAAGCAGGCACCCACGCTGGGCTGGGACGCCGGCGGCGAACTCGTCCTCGGCGTGAACGTCGACGACAGGTTCGACCGGCTCCTGCTGTGGTCTCCCGGCATGCCGGGGCTGATCGTGCTGCCGGCCAAGCTGCCCCGGTACACCGCCGCGACCTACCTGGCCGTGCTCCCACCATGACCAACCAGGCCGGTCGGTGGCGCCCGGCCTTGTCGGTACACCGGGCCGCTCCAGGCCGGCGAGCCTGAATATGAGATCAGCGGATCCGCGCCCCGGCTTGACCCGGCCAACCCTAACGGTTAGGTTCTGGTCATCGCTCCATAACAGTTAGGTGGAGGAGTCGGAGTGCGGCAGGAAGTCGTGCTGGCGATGCTGGCGAAGGAGCCCTCGCAGGGCTCCCAGCTGCGATCCCGGCTGAACAGTGCGCTCGGTCCACTCGGGGACGCGATGAACGAGGGGCAGATATACGTCACCCTCGCGCGTCTGGAGAAGGCTGGCCTGATCACGCGCGAAGTGACCGGGGCGGCGCCGGTCGACCGCAAGGTGTACGAGCTCACCGCGGCGGGGCAGGAGCGGGTGGCCGAGTGGCTGGCGGAGGTGAGCTGGCCGAAGCCTGATCTGGCCGAGTTCCACCTGAAGCTGGTCGCTGCCGCGGCGGCTGGTCTGGCCGATCCGATCGGCGTTATCGGCCTGCAGCGGCGTGAGTTGCTGCGGCGGCTGCGGAAGGTCGAGCAGGCGGCGATGACAGAGCCGGATGGCTCAGCGGCCGGGCTGCTGTTGGAGGGGATCGCGCTGCGGTTGCAGGCAGACCTGCGCTGGCTGGAGGCCTGCGAGCGCAGCTGGACAGGCCGGAGGACGCGGTGACCGGTTCGGGGCAAGCCGTCCTGCGCGCCCGTGGGTTGGTCAAGAAGTACGGAAGCGGCGAGGGTCTGGTGCGCGCCGTGGATGAGGTCGACCTGGAGATCGCCCGCGGCGAGGCGGTGGCCGTGATGGGGCCCAGCGGTTGCGGGAAGTCGACCCTCCTGCACCTGCTCGGCGGGCTGGAGCGGCCGTCGGCCGGGGAGCTGTGGCTGGCCGGTCAGCGGATCGACGGGCTTTCGGAGCGGGCCCTGGCGCGGCTGCGCCAGCGCGAGATCGGGTTCGTGTTCCAGGCGTTCCATCTGCTTCCCGAGCTGACGGCGCAGGAGAACGTGGAACTCCCGGCGCTTCTGGCCGGTGGTTCGCCGCGGCGGGTACGGCAGCACGCCCGGCAGCTGCTCGACCGGGTCGGGCTGGCCGATCGGGCCGACCACCTGCCGTCGGCGTTGTCCGGTGGCCAGCGTCAACGGGTCGCCATCGCGCGGGCGCTGGCCAACGAACCCACGGTGGTGCTCGCCGACGAGCCGACGGGCAACCTGGACAGCGCGGCCACGCTGGAGCTGCTCCGGCTGTTCAAGGCCCTGCATGACGCCGAGCTCACCCTCGTCGTGGTGACCCACGACGAGCGGATCGCGGCCACCGCCGACCGGCTGATCTCGATGCGCGATGGCGCGTTCGTCGACCAGACGCGGCTGGTCGGTGGCGCCGGTGCGCACCTGGCCGACCTCGCCGGGCTGGGCGGCTGATCGAGATGGGCAGACTGCTCCTGGTCTACCGCCTCGCGGGCAAGGACCTCCGCCACCGCCCGGCCCAGGCGTTACTCCTGCTGCTGGCGATCGCGGCGGGGACGGCGACGTTGACCCTCGCGCTGGCACTGCACGGCACCACCGATGACCCGTACGCCAGGACCCGGATAGCGACGAACGGACCGGACGTGGTCGCCACCGTCGTCCAGGGCGGCTCCAACCTGCCCGGGCCCGCGGCCGCGGCCACGGCCAGCCCGGGTGCCAGTGCGACGGCAGCCAGTGACCGAGCCACGCCTGCCGCGCTCCTGCCCCTCCAGCACGCCCCGGGCGTGGTCGCGCGCAGCGGGCCGTTCCCGGTCCTCTGGAGGGTGCTCCGGATCGGAGAGCGCACCGGAAGCGCCGAGATCGAAGGCCGAAGCCCCGACCCCGCCCCCGTCGATCAGCCGAAGCTGCTGCAGGGCACCTGGCTCCGCCCCGGTGGGGTGGTGGTCGAGGCCGGGTTCGCCAGCGCCGTCCACATCCGGGTGGGTGACCGGCTGAACCTCGGCGGCACCGACTTCCGGGTCCTGGGGACGGCGGTCACCGCGGCGATCCCCGCCTACCCGGACACCTGCGCCAAGGCGGAGGGCTGCTTCCTGGCGAACCAGGTGGCCGCGCACAACCCGGGCCTGGTGTGGGCCACCCAGGCCGACACCGAACACCTCGCCGGCAGCTTCGGACCTGATGCCTACTTCCTGAACCTGAAGCTCGACGACCCCACGACCACCGCGGCCTTCGTCGCCCGCTACCCGGCGGATGCCTCGCCGACCGCCGCGGTCCTGGTCTCCTGGCAGAGCATCCGCGACGGGAACGCGCAGACGCTGGACAAGGTGCGGACGGTCCTGATGACGGGCAGCTGGTTCCTGGCGCTGCTGGCGCTGGCGAGTGTGGCCGTCCTGGTCGGCGGCCGCATGGTCGAACAGACCCGCAGGGTCGGCCTTCTGAAAGCGGTCGGAGGCGCGCCGTGGCTCGTCGCCGTTGTGCTGCTGCTCGAGCACATCCTGGTCGGCCTGTGCGCCGCCATCACCGGGCTGGTCGTCGGATGGCTCGCCGCACCGTTGATCGACGGGCCGGGCGCCGGACTGCTGGGCGCCGCCGGTGAACCGGCCATCACCGGCGCCACGATCGCCTCGGTGGTCGCCCTGGCGCTCGCGGTGGCGGTGCTGGCGACGTTCGCGCCCGCGGTCCGTGCCGCCGGCCAGAGCACGGTAGCGGCGCTCAACGATTCGGCCCGGCAGCCGCGGCGTCGAGCGACGGTGATCAAACTGTCCGCGCACCTGCCGGCACCGCTGCTGCTCGGCGCACGGCTGGCCGCACGCCGGCCGCGGCGACTGCTGCTGAGCACCTTCAGCGTCGCCGTCACCACCAGCGGTCTCGTCCTCGTCGCGATACTGGTCACCCACGCCTCGACAGCAGGCAAGTATCTCGACCCCCGGGTGACCCAGGCGACCACCATCATCTCCGTCATGCTCGCGGTGCTGGCGGCCGTCAACGCCGTCTTCGTCGCCTGGACGACAGCACTCGACACCCGGCACCCAGCGGCGCTCGCCCGAGCACTCGGTGCCACACCTGGGCAGATCACCATCGGCCTGTCAACGGCCCAGCTACTCCCAGCCCTGCTCGGGACGCTCCTCGGCATCCCCGGCGGGATCGGCATCTACGCCGCCGCCAAGAACGGCCCCGACCCGTTGACGCTCCCTCCTGCGTGGTGGTTCGCCTCCCTGAGCCTCGCGACACTGCTGATCATCGCCGTACTCACCGCCGTACCGACCCGCATCGGCGCACGACGACCCG
The DNA here is from genome assembly GCA_039648995.1 of Mycobacteriales bacterium. Classification (GTDB taxonomy): domain Bacteria; phylum Actinomycetota; class Actinomycetes; order Mycobacteriales; family CADCTP01; genus JBBWZH01. Next base: position 5,885 of record JBBWZH010000775.1, on the reverse strand, counting down.
CCGCACAGATCCTCCAAGCCGAGGTCACCTGAGCGGCTCTCGGGTACAAGCCCGCAGCCGGCCGTCGGCCTCGCGCGGCGGGGTCCCGCACCTGAAGCCGTAGGCGGCGGTGTAGAAACGGCGCGTGCAGCCCGGGAGTCGACGGTCGCGCGGCGGCTCGTCGCAGGTCTTCCGCGTGGCAGGGGCCGTCCTCGGTGTGCTTCTCGTCGGCGTGCTGGCGCTGTGGGTGCTGCCCGCGCTGCTGACCCGCCAGCCGTCGGCGGGAATGACCGCCGCGGAGAGGCTGAAGGCGGCCAACGACGTACGGGCGACGGTGATCGCGTTCCTGCTCGCCGCGGGTGCCGGCGCGACCTCCTGGTTCACCGCCCGGTCCTACGCGCTGAACCGGGAGGGCCACGTGACCGACCGCTACACCAAGGCGGTCGGCCAACTCGGCGACAGCCAGTCATCGGTGCGGGTCGGCGGCCTCTACGCGCTGGAGCGGATCGGGCACGACTCGACCAAGGACCGCACCACGATCATCTACGTACTCGGCGTGTTCATCCGTGAGCACTCCAAGGCCCCACCGCGCGGCGACGACGACGAGCTCCCCGAGGACGTCTACGCCGCCATCCGGATCGCCGGCCGGCTGCTGCGCCGGTCCGACGCCGCGCTCAACCTGCGCGGAGCCGACCTGCACGGCGCCGACCTGTCGTTCCTGCCCGCTGATCGGATCCGGCTCGACGCGGCCAACCTCGCCGGCGCCCAGCTACCGGCCGACCCCGGGCCGCCGACCGCCAGGGACTGAGACGAATTCTCCGCTCGATATCGGACTTCACCTCCGGCTGTTTCAGCGAAGGCGGCGCGGCGTCCCGGCGGCGCGGCCAAATAGGCCGACCGCCCAAGGCGTCCGGGTTCAGTACGCGTCCAGCCGCCGTTCAGCGGTGACTGCGACGCTGGGTATTCCGCCGGCGTTGAGGAGTGGCCATGCCCTGGATCCGGAAATCGGCGACGGTGTTCGCCTTGCTCGCGGGGGTTGCCGCCGCTCCGGCGTTGCCGGCGGCGGCCGCGCCACCCGCCGCCGGCCCCGCCGGATCGGTCGTTTCAGCAGGTCACCCGAGCCCGACCGCGACGGTGGTCGACACGCTGGTGTTCTCGACTTCGGCTGCGTCGAATGCCGGGGTTCCGACGCTGCCGGACATCTACTGTTTTATTTCCGTCGACATCCCGCGGTGGGGCCAGAGCGGTTCGACGCAGTACGTGTCCGCATACGGCGAAGTGCGGTGTACGGAAACCGTCGACGAGATATCGCTTTCGGTCTTTGCCATCCGGGCGGACAACGCGGCATGGGAAGCCGACGCGTTCGTCATCCAGTGGCCGTCGGCGAACACGGTCGCGGTGGCGCCGTGCGCGACCATGCGTTGGGTGGCGGAGGCCGATGCGTTGGTGATCCCGCCGCCCGGCTATCACCCCGAGTACCGATTCAGCTCGGACGTCAGCCCGGTGGTCGACATCTCCTGCCGGGTCACGCTTCCGCCGCCACCGCAGTGCCCCGCGGCATGTGCCCGGGAGGACGGCATGTTCAGCCAGCCCGCCGTCGTCCCCGAGCACGCCAAGGCTGCCTTCCGTACGAAGAGGTAGCCGCACCGCGGGGCGCGGCAGGCAGCAGCGGTGCTCGCCGGGGCCGGCGTCGCGATCGCGTCCGAGGCGCGGGCGACGCCCGACCCCGGCGCCCGCCGCCGCGGTCGCTCGTGCCACGGTGCGGGCAGGCCCGATAGCTCTGCTCGTTCAGGCAGAGTTGGCGGTATCGGGCCCGGATAGAGTCGGCCGGATATGGGCCTGCTCGAGCGGACGTCCGCGCATGTCGATCTGGACCGCTGGCTCGGCGACGCCCGGGCCGGCAATGGCCGCCTGGTCCTGATCGGCGGCGAGGCCGGGGTGGGCAAGACCAGCCTGCTGGAGGAGTTCGGCGGCCGGCACCGGGAACTGGGTTCCCGCCTGCTGTGGAGCGCGTGCGACGCGCTGACCACCCCTCGGCCGCTCGGGCCGCTGTACGACGTCGCGCCGGTGCTCGGCGGCCGCGTCGAGGCGCTGCTGGCGGATCGGGGCCGGCCCGACGGTGAGCGCAGCGAGCGCGGCGCGGCGCGGCATGAGGCGGGCCGGGAGGCCCTGTTCGGCAGCCTGCTCGATCAGTTGGGCGGCGAGCCGGGCGGGTCGATCCTGGTTGTCGAGGATCTGCACTGGGCCGACGAGCCGACGCTCGACCTGCTGCGGTACCTGGCTCGGCGCGTCGCGCGGCTCCCGGTGCTGATCCTGGCCACGTACCGCGACGACGAACTCGGCCCGGCACACCCGCTGCGGCTGATGCTCGGGCACCTCGCGACCGCCGCGACGACACGGCGGCTGCGGCTCGACCCGCTGTCCCGCGACGCAGTCGCCGCACTGGTCGGCGCGAGCGGCGTCGATCCGGAGCACCTCTACGCGACCACCGGGGGCAACCCGTTCTACGTGACCGAGGTGATCGCCGCCGGCGGGCGGGAGATCCCGGCGACGGTACGGGACGCGGTGCTGGCGCGGGCCGCCCGGCTCTCGGCACCGGCCCGGCGGGTGCTCGACGCGGCCGCGGTGATCACGGCGCCGGCGGAGACCTGGCTGCTGGCCGACGTCACCGGATGCGCCGCAGAGCACCTCGACGAGTGCGTCTCGGTGGGGATCCTGCGCGAGCGGTCCGGCGGTGTGGGCTTCCACCACGAGCTCGCCCGGCTGGCCGTCGCCGGTGCGGTACTGCCCGGGCACCGCACCGACCTGCACCGGCGGACGCTCGCCGCGCTGCTCGGCCACCCGGGGAGCAGCCACGACGCGACCCGGCTGGCCCACCACGCGGAAGGGGCCGGTGACACCGCGGCGGTGCTGGCTCACGCCGTACCGGCGGCCCGGTGGGCGGCGGCAATGGGTGCGCACCGGGCGGCGGCCGACCAGTACGCCCGCGCCGTGCGCGCCGCCGCCGGGCTGCCACCGCGGGAGCTGGCCGAGCTGCTGGAGGGCCACTCCTACGAGTGCTACCTGACCAGCCGCACGGAGGAAGCGGCCGCCTCCCGGCAACGGGCCCTGGCGTGCTGGCAGGCCGCGGGTGATCCGCTCCGGCAGGGCGACGCGCTGCGTTGGCTGTCCCGCCTGGCCTGGTTCCGCGGCGACAGCGCCGAGGCCGAACGCGCCGCCCAGGAGGCGGTGCGGCTGCTGGAGCGGCAGCCGCCGGGCCCGGAGCTGGCCATGGCGTACAGCAACCTGGCGCAGCTGCGCATGCTCGCGGGCGACGGGCCGGGCACGATCCGCTGGGGCGGCCCCGCGATCGACCTCGCGGAGCGGCTGGGCCGTACCGACATCCTGGCGCACGCGCTGAACAACGTGGGCTCGGTGGAGATCTTCACCGAGCCGCCGGCCGGGCGCGCCAAGCTGGTGCGCAGCCTGGCGCTGTCCACGGCGGAGAGCTGGGACGAGCACGCCGTCCGGGCGTTGACGAACCTCGCCTGGGCGACCGTCTCGGCCTACGAGCTCGACGAGGCGCAACGGTGGATGTCCGAGGGCGTCGCCTACTGCACGGAGCGTGACCTGGACCCGTGGCGGACGTCGCTGCTGGCCGTCCGGGCCCAGCTGAGCCTGCTGCGGGGTCGTTGGGCGGCGGCGATCAGGGACGCCGAGGAGGCAGTGGCCGACCCGGTCACGCTGCCGATCATCCGGATCGTCGGGCTGGTGGTGATCGCGCGGGTCCGGGCCCGGCGCGGCGAACCGGGCGTGTGGCCGGTGCTGGCGGAGGCACTCGCGCTCGCGGACGCGACCGGCGAGCTGGCGCCCCGCCGGGTACCGGTGGTGGCCGCCCTCGCCGAGGCCGCCTGGCTGGCCGGCGACCCGGACCGGGCGCGTGCCGTGGCGGCGCGGACCCTGGCGTCGCTCCCGCCCGGCGGCGACGGCGCCGGCGGCTCGGTGGCCGCGGAACTCGCCTACTGGGCCGGGCGCCTCGGCCTGCCCGCGGTCGCGCCGCCCGGCGCGTCCGGCCCGTACACGCTGCAGGTGGCCGGCGACTGGTCCGCGGCGGCCGCGGCGTGGCGGGCGCTCGACTGCCCGTACGAGGCGGCCTGCGCGCTCGCGGAGAGCAGCCGGGACGCCGACCTCCGCGCGGCTCTGGTGCAGCTGCGCCGGCTCGAGGCGCGGCCGGCCGCGGCCGTGGTCAGCCGCCGGCTGCGCGAGATGGGTGCCCGCGGGCTGACCCGCGGCCCGTACTCCGCCGCCCGCGGCAACCCGGCCAACCTCACCGGCCGGGAGCTGGAGGTGCTGGTGCTGCTCACCGAGGGGCTGCGCAACGCCGAGATCGCGGGGCGGCTGTTCATCTCGGCGAAGACCGTCGACCACCACGTCTCCGCGATCCTCGGCAAGCTCGGCGTACGCACCCGGGGTGAGGCGGTCCGCGCCGCCGCGCGGCTGCGCGCCGAGCCGGCCGTGGCGCTTCGCGCGTCGATGCCCGCCGGCCCCGGGAAATATGGGGAGAGCTCCCCATGACGCGGTGGCGGCGCCTGTCTACGGTCGCTGGTGGGGCGCTCCGACGGGCCCTCGCGCTGCCTGCGCGACGCGGCCGCCGCGACGCGGCCGCCGCGGCGCGGGCGGGCCCGGCCGACCAGGGCCAGACCGGAGGGTGTGATGGGTGACGTGTGGGCGTACCCGCTCGGCGACGGTGCCGTACTGGGCCCGCTGGAGCCGTGGCACGTGGACGAGTTCATGGCGCACCTTGACCAGGCCCGCGAGCACCTGGCGCCGTGGTCGCCGTGGGCCACCACGATCACCGACGCCGCCGGCGCCGGCAGGTGGCTGCAGCGCTACGCCGACAACCACGCCAAGGACACCGACCATCTCTACGGCATCTGGCTGGACGGCAAGCTGATCGGCGGTGTCGGCCTCGCCAACTTCAGCACCGCCATGGGAACCAGCGACATCGGTGTCTGGATCGCGCCGGACTTCGAGGGTCGCGGCCTGGTCACCCGGGCGGCCCGGCACGTCGTCGACTGGGCCATCCGCGGCCGCGGCATCCGCCGGGTGCAGTGGGCCAACAATCCCGTCAATGCCCGCAGCACCGCCGTCGCCGTGCGGCTCGGGTTCACCCGCGAGGGCCTGTTGCGGTCGGCCTTCGTGGTCGCCGGGGTCCGCTGCGACGTCGAGGTGTGGTCGATGATCGCCGAGGATTGGCCGGCGCCAGCCGCGGACGGGTAGAGCCGGAACAAGCCGGTACGCCACGGCCCGCCGTGCCCGTGGGCGGCGGGCATTTGTTGTTTCTCCGCCGGCGAACGCGCGGCGCGAAACATGGGGAGAGTTCCCGATGCCGATCACCGGGGGCCCGCCTAGCTTCTGCGTGTGGACGCCATCGAGGCCGTGCGACTGCGGCGTACGTATCGCACGAGTACCGGCATCGTGCGCCGCCGGGTTGTCGAAGTGGAAGCCGTTCGCGGCATCAGCATCACGGTGGCCCCCGGCGAGCTCTACGGACTGCTCGGCCCGAACGGGGCGGGCAAGACGACCACCATCAAGATGCTCATCACGCTGCTGCTACCGACCGCCGGCACGGCCCGCGTGCTCGGGCACGATGTCGTGACCGCCGTGCGCCGGGTGCGTGGCTGTATCGGGTATGTGTTCGGCGGCGACAAAGGGCTGTACGACCGGCTGAGCGCAGTGGACAACCTGCGCTATTTCGCCGAGTTGTACGGGGTGGAGCCGCGCATCCAGAAGCGCCGCATCGCGCAGGTGCTCGAGTTGGTGGATCTCACCGACCGGGCCCGGGACCGGGTCGAGGGGTACTCCCGCGGCATGCGCCAGCGCCTGCACATCGCGCGCGGCCTGCTGCACGACCCGCCGGTGGTGTT